>NZ_BJKJ01000001.1:0-453173 GCF_006538305.1 Alteromonas sp. KUL17 | reverse complement strand
AAGATATATTTTAGCCCGCGCTAGCTTTTAGATAGGGATTGCTGAAATTGCGCAATGGTCACCAGCGCCAACTCTATTTTTTTAACTAATGGCGCTAGGGCTTGTTTGGCCGCATCATCATCCAGTTCCTTTAGCGATTGCCAGTCATTTGCAATCTCTTGAACATATGGACCAAAGCGTTTTGCTGATGTGCTAAACCCACTGTCATCTGCGAAAACGGCTGCAAACTTCCCTTTTTGATCGCGCTGTAAACTATCTAGTATTTGGTCGGCATCAACAGCTTTGCGGTGCAGCGTTTGAAGTGTTTCTTGAAGTTGTTGATGGACAGCTTGCATCTCTTGGCTCTGTTGCATGGTCACGCCTTTTGTTTCTAATGTAATCCGGTGCACGCGTTAGCCGCACACTTAATGTTCATATATATTGCGCAGCTATCATTTATGCTACGCCGAATGTATCACGGTAAATAATGATTAAAGTTTCGCCTTTCAAGGCCGATAACCTGAAGTCAGTTGTAAATTACGAAGTCTGCGGGTAATTGAGCCGCTTGCTATTAATGTAATGGACAACACGCCGTAAGGGTGGGCAATTCTGCCCATTTTTTTACTTTGCTACAAGCAACAAAGGAAAATGGTATGGATCTACAAGGTACTAGTGCCTCTGGAACGTCCGGTGCGTCACTTGAGTTGGCCTCTCTTAAGTTGGCAAAAAGCCAGCAAGAGCAAGAGGGAAAAGCGTCGCTTCAGCTGCTGGAATCAGCCGCTGACGTACCAAAAACGTCATCTTCAAACCCCGCATTAGGCGCCAACATTGATACCTACGCGTAAGTTACGGGTGCAAATGTAAGTCGATAGGCGTTTTGCCGGGTTGACCGCCAATTTCTCTCACCAGTTTTGGCACCAAGAAGCCCGGCAGACGCTTTATCGCTTCTTCCATAATCTGGCGACCTTCATCATCACTCACATAAAAATGACTCGCACCCTGCACTTTATCTAACACGTGCAAGTAATAGGGCAGTACTCCAGCCTCAAATAGCGTTTCACTTAAATCACTTATGGCATCGCCGGAATCGTTTACGCCTTTTAGCAATACCGACTGATTGAGCAGGGTCACACCTCTCTCTCGTACTGTGTTTAATCGGGATTTTAGCGTTTCTGACATCTCATTCGCGTGGTTTGCATGCAGCACTAATACTTTTTGAAGCGGCAATGCGGTAAACCATTCAACAAAGTCATGGCTAATTCGTTCTGGTAGCACTACCGGCAGACGGCTATGAATACGCAGGCGTTTTATATGGGGAATGGCGGCAATTTCGTTGGCTAACCACGACAAATGTTCATCTTTCGCCATCAGTGGGTCGCCACCTGAAAAAATCACCTCATTAATTTTGTTATTACTGCGAAGGTATTCAAGCACATCAAGCCATTGGTGCTTACTTACCGCATTGTCGGCGTAAGGAAAATGGCGGCGAAAACAGTAACGGCAGTTTACTGCACAGCCAGTGCGAACCATTAACAACACGCGAGAATCGTATTTATGCAGTATGCCTTTGCCTGCGGTGTCGTGCTCGTCTAACGGATCTTCGCTATAACCGGGTGATGTTAGGAATTCATCGCTAAGCGGCATGACTTGCAAAAACAGCGGGTCGTTAGGGTTTCCCTTTTCCATCAGATCCACAAAATGTCGTGGAACACGCATAGGAAAAAGACGACGTGCTTTAATGTGTTGTGCGTATTTTTCTCGGTCTAAACCTAAGTGTTGCAAGAGCTTTGCAGGATCGGTAAAGCTACTTGCTAATTCTTTTTGCCAGTTATGCTCTACAGAAATCGGTTTTTTAGGTATTATTTGTTCCACGAAACTTTTTGTACCTTATGTTTAGACAGAGGAATTATGGCTAATTACAGCACTAACGAGTTCAAAGGCGGCCTGAAAATCATGCTGGACGGCGAACCTTGCAACATCCTAGAAAACGAATACGTAAAGCCGGGTAAGGGCCAAGCGTTTAACCGCGTAAAAATCCGCAAGCTTATTTCAGGTAAAGTTTTAGAGAAAACTTTCCGCTCAGGTGAATCAGTAGAAGGCGCAGACGTAATGGATACGGAACTTGCCTACTTGTACACCGACGGCGAATTCTACCACTTTATGAACAACGATACATTCGAACAAATCGCTGCAGACGAAAAAGCAGTGGGTGAGAATAAAAAGTGGCTGGTAGAAAACGACGTTTGCACCATTACACTGTGGAATGGTTCACCTATCACAGTAACGCCACCAAACTTCGTTGAGCTTGAAATCACTGAAACTGATCCTGGCCTTAAAGGTGATACAGCAGGCACTGGCGGTAAGCCAGCAACGCTTAGCACGGGTGCAGTTGTCCGCGTTCCTCTATTCGTTCAAACAGGCGAAGTTATCCGTGTAGATACGCGCTCTGGCGAATACGTGTCTCGCGCACAAAAATAGTATCTGAGACATTCTGTATACGTGTAAAGCCGGTGCCTTAGTGTACCGGTTTTTTGTTTTAGCTATTCTTTTTAGGTTTGAATACATGCAATCTTGGCAGCCTACTACCACTTATGAAGCCCGTGTTGCGCGAGCAGAGTTACTCAGAACAATCCGTGAGTTTTTTTACGCAAGAAACGTGTTAGAGGTCGATACGCCTTTACTTTCAAACGGTACGGTTACCGATGAGCATTTAGATGCGTTTGATACACAATTCAATTTTGCCTCATCCGGTAAGCCAACTACGCTGTATCTTCAAACTTCCCCTGAATATGCCATGAAGCGGTTACTGTGCGCTGACAGCGGTAGTATTTATCAAGTGTGTAAAGCGTTTCGCCATGAAGGTGAAGGGCGCTGGCATAACCCTGAGTTTACCATGCTAGAGTGGTACCGCTTAGGTTTTGATCATTTTGCGCTAATGGACGAGGTTGACGCCTTGCTGCAAGAAACTCTTAACACCGCTTCGGCCGAGAAGGTGACGTATCAGCAAGCCTTTCAAACCTATTTAAAAATTGACCCATTAAGTGCTGATAACGACGTTTTGCTAAAGGCAATGGAAGAGCAGAACATAGATATTCACGCGCCGCAAAGCTTAAGCTATGACAGCAAATTACAACTGTTATTCAGCTTTGTAATCGAACCTAAAATCGGTAACGAAAAACCGTGCTTCATCTACGATTTCCCTGCTTCTCAGGCGGCGCTTGCCAAACTGAGCCCAGTTGATGAACGGGTTGCCGAGCGCTTTGAGGTGTATTACAAAGGCGCTGAACTTGCTAACGGTTTCCATGAGTTAAGTGCGGCAAAAGAGCAGCGTGAGCGTTTTGAAACTGATAACGAGAAACGCAAAGAAACGGGTTTACCTGCAAAGCCCATTGATGAAAACTTTCTAAGCGCGCTTGATGCCGGATTGCCATCGTGTTCAGGTGTGGCGCTGGGCATCGATCGTCTGCTTATGCTTAAAACCGATGCAAAACACATACAAGAAGTGATCAACTTTACGGTAAACAGAGCTTAAAGCCTTTTTATTACTAATGGGTTAGAAAAGCGCTGACTTTGCACTTAAATAGTCACAAAACATTAAATAACGTTAGATAACTGGTAAGTTACGTTGACCTGCTGTTGACATGAGCAAGTCAATGCTGAAAAATGTTATAACATCACTAAATAATGTTATAACATCCTCAGAGGAATACCCATGAAAATGCGTTCACTGCTAAGTTTGTCCATAGCAGGGCTGTTAAGTGCGCCTGTGTATGCCACAACGGTAACAGGAAAAGTCACTGACACGGCAGGCCAGCCTGTTACAGGGGCTGAAGTAAAGATTGAAGGCAGCCGCCGTGTAGCATACACCGATGCAAATGGTGTTTACCGTTTTGACGATGTAAAGCAGCCACATATTCATTTACATGTTTATTCTTCAAACTACATTCATGGTGATAACGACTTAGGCGACGTAAATACGGATCAAAATGTAGACTTCGTTTTAAAGCCTGCATCCGTCGAAAATATCGTGGTTACCGCCAATGCGCTTCAATCATCAGTACTGGAATCTGTTACGCCAGTGACCGTCATTGGTGCTGAAAAATTACGTAAAATAGAAGCACCAACCTTAGGGGAAACCCTAAAAAACGCGCCTGGTGTGCACAGCACTTATTTTGGCCCGGTTTCAAGCAGCCCAGTTATTCGCGGTAACGACGGCCCGCGTGTCAAGATTGTTCAAAACGGTTTGGATGTATCTGATGTATCTCGAGTAGGTCCAGATCACAATGTCGCCACCACACTCTCAAGTGCAACGCAGGTGGAAGTACTTCGCGGTCCTGCGACGCTTCAATACGGCAGTGGCGCTATTGGTGGTGTGGTTAACGTGGTTGACAAACGTATTCCTCAGTATCAGTTAGACGGCGTAGAAGGCGAAGCTGAAACTAGCTACAGCACAGTGAATAACGGCTCGTATACCCGTGCAGATGTAACGGGTGGCAGTGGCAATATTGTATGGCATGTCGACGGGTTTTATCGCGATACAGACAACGCGGATATTCCGGGCTTTGCGTCTATCGAACCCGATGAAGATGAACCAAACGGTGTCCTAGAAAGCAGCGCAATGGAGACGCGTAACGTCGTTGCAGGTTTATCTTACGTGGCCGAAGAAGGCTACTTCGGTTTTGCGGTTGAACAACTCGACAATAAATATGGCGTACCTGGCCATAGTCATGCTCATGGTGAGGAAGAGCACGACGAAGAGCATGAGGGCGAAGACCACGACCTTGAAGAACATGATCATGAAGAACACGCTGAAGAAGGCGTGTTACTTGATGTAGATATGACTCGCTATCAAGCAGCCGGTGAATGGCACTCTCCAGTACGTGGACTTACAAACCTTAAGTTTGCCGCAGCCTACACCGATTACGAACATGCTGAAATTGAAGATGGTGAACCAGGCACTGTATTCACAAATGAATCGAGCGACATTCGCCTGTCTGCTTATCACGAAGAAGTGAACGGCTGGCACGGCGTATTCGGGCTACAGTTTAATCATAGCGATTACAATGCCGTAGGCGAAGAAGCCTTTACCCCCGCTAATACTACATCGAGCTACGCACTTTATGTTATAGAACAAAAGAAAGTAGGTGATGTAACCTTTGAGCTTGGTGGCCGACTAGAGCGAACGACTTTGGATGCTGACGCAAGCGAAGTAGAACTTGACGTTTTACATGAAGAACATGATGAGCATGAAGGTGAGGAGCACGAGGGCGAAGAGCACGATGAAGAGCATGAGGGTGAAGAACATGAAGAGCACGCTGTTGCTTTCAACTTCCCTGATTATGACTTCACTAGCCTGTCGCTTTCAGCGGGCGCTAACTGGGAATACCAGGAAGGCCACTCTATTGCAGTGACTTTATCACGCAGCGAACGCGCGCCTAGCCAGCAAGAACTCTTTTCTGCAGGCCAGCACTTAGCAACCCAAAGCTACGAAGTAGGTCTAGTATTTGATATGGACGAGGAAGGCCATATTGAAGAAGACTTAAGAAGTGTTAACGAGGAAGTTAGCACCAACTTGGATATTACTTTCCGTAAGTTTACTGGAAGCTGGGGCTACAGTGCGTCGTTCTTCTACAATCAAGCAGATGACTATATCTTCCAAACAAGCACAGGCTTAATTGCGCTCAGCGAGCACGAAGAACACGATGAGCACGAAGAGGAAGGATTAGAAAGCGAGCACGAAGAACATGGACATGATGAACACGGCGATGAAGAAGGCTTGCCTATCTATTACTTCCAACAAGCTGACGCTGACATTTGGGGCTTCGAAGCAGAAACTTACGTTGATTTATCAGACACGCTACGCTTAACCGTATTTGGTGACTATATCCGCGCAGAAATAGAAGACGACAACCTTCCCCGCACGCCGCCTATGCGCTTTGGTAGTGAATTAAGCTACGTGAACGATGGTTTAAGTGCTGACGTGGGCTTTACGTGGTACGACGACCAAAATGAAGTTGCGTCATTTGAGACTGCAACCGACGGTTACACCTTGGTTAACGCAAGCGTGCAATATGAATTTGGCACACAGGGCATTGACTGGGTAGTGTTTGCGCGCGGTGAAAACCTAACTGACGAGGAAGCCCGTGTTCATACATCTTTCTTAAAAGACCAAGCACCGCTTCCAGGTAGAAACTTTACTATGGGTGTGAGAGCGTTGTTTTAATTAAACAACTCCACTGCGGTATACAAGGCGATGTATTGGGGCTCTCAGTACATCGCCTTTTTTTATACTAGGGGAAAGTGGTCAGTACGATTTTTTCCAGTTGAATAAACTGCAAAGATAAACATGCTTAAGATGGTAAACGTCGAGCGGTTGTGAAGTAGAGGTGAAAATGAATGAAATAGCGAATTGGTTAAGTACGCAAACCGAAAAACACATGGTGTTAGGTTATGGAAGCTTACTTAGCAAAGACAGCCGAGAGCGCTACTCCAACATTTTTACACCAGGGATCCCTGTGACGGTTTCTGGCTTCGAAAGGGCATGGGTGACGCGAAGTCTTCATGAAAAGCAGACTTACGTTGGCGCCGTGGCCAATGCGCATAGCAAATTAAACGCCCAGCTTATCCCAACACAAATTAACCCTGCCTTACAGGAGAGAGAAAAAGACTATCGGTTTGTCGAAGTAAGCGCTAAAGCACTCAACTTTCATCAACACAAGGGTTCTGCGTCTCTAGACGATGTGCTTGCACAATTTACCTTTTGGATTTGCGAAACACTCGATTGTACACAGGCAAATGACGCCTATCCCGTACATCAAACGTACGTAGATACATGCTTGAGTGGATGCTTAGAGCACGGTGGTATAGAGGAAGCCGAGCGATTTATCGTCCATACATCGTTGTGGGAGCACCCAAGAGTAAACGACAGAGCGAACCCGAAGTACCCCCGCGCGGCAGTGGTCAATCCAGACCACTTTGAGCACATAGACAGGCTTCTAGCAAAGAAATAGTGTTTGCCTTAGGTCTTACTTCTAGTTATACGTTCAAATGTAGAGGTACAAAAGCGAGTACTACATGCGCGTCATAAAAACTTTGCTAAAAGGATTAGTGTGAACACAAACACCGCTATTTTTACAAACGATAAAATAACGCTACGGCCGCTTACTTTTGATGATAAACACTGGGTTCTTGCGCTGCAGCAGGACCCGCTATGGCTTAGATACATTGGAAGTAAAAATGTCCATACAGCAGACGATGCGTGTGACTACATTGGCAAAACAAATGCGCAGCGCGAAGAGTGGGGGTATGGCCTGCTGGCTGTCGAATTAACCGAAACCAAACAACCTTTAGGGGTTTGTGGTCTCTTCAATCGCTTTGCATTTGAATGTCCAGATTTAGGCTTTGCCATGCTGCCTGAAGCAAGAGGCAAGGGTATATGTTATGAGGCATGTCAGTGTGTTATAGCGTGGTCTGCGTCTAAGGACTATCGTTTTTTAACAGCCATGACGCACCCAGAAAATATGGCGTCGCAGAAGCTTTTACAGCGCTTAGGGTTTAACAAGCAGGGCTTTTACTTCGACAAAACGTTCCCAAAACAGCATTTGTTCAGGTTGGAACTACGATAACTTATAAAAAGAAGCGCTAGTTCAGAAATACTTATTAATTTTATTATACTTTTGTCTAATTTGGTGCATCGCTTCGCTATGGTGCCTATCTAAACGATCTTCCTCTTATATTCGTGTTGTTAGAACGTTAAAAGATGTTTTTTCTTGAGTATCTTAACGTGCTGGATACGTAATCTATCTCTGTGAGATGGCATTTCGTCCAATCTTTATCTCTTTCCCATCGTCTTGGTATAGCTATTGAAAATGCTCTTAAGTTATCACCGCATAAGGAAGTGCGCAGAACAATAATAGGGTTGCTTATCAGACTATAAAAACAGATAAAGAAGAGCACAACTATGAACACAAGACGTACACACAAAAGCTTTAAATATTCGTTGTTGGCCGGTGTAATTGGCCAAGCATTGATGTCATCACATGTGAATGCTCAACAATCGCAAACAGATCAACAAACCGAAACTGAAGAGAAAATTGTCGTAACTGGGCGGCGCGTTTCACAAACGGATATTGCGATTGGTACCGATGAAGCCACCAATACACTTGCCGTAAGCCGCGAAGAATTGCTTTCAGCTCCCTCAGGAATATCCGGCCTGAAAATGTTGGAAAGCTTACCGGGCTTCAATGTACAAACCGATGGTGCTCTGGGTCTTTATGAGTTCGGTAATTCGGTTCAAGTGAGAGCGTTTCAGCTCAGTCAGATGGGTTTTGTGCTTGATGGAATTCCTATGGGGCGTTCTGATGCATTTGGCGGTAGCCCAATCTTTCGTTATGTTGATAACGAAAATTTAGGGGCTGTAATCGCCTCTCCAGGTGCGGGCGATGTATCTGCTCCAACTTACGCGTCACTGGGGCCTATTGCACAATATAATACGGTAAGGCCTTCGGATGAAATGGGCGGAATGGTGGCCATTACCGCGGGTGACTTCGATTTACAACGTACTTTCGTGAAACTGGAAACGGGTGATATTGAAGGATTTAAGGCTTACGTTAGCCGTTCAAAAACCGATTCTGAACTATGGCGGGGCCCTGGTACAATCGACCGTGAGCACATTGAAGCTAAGGCGCTTTACGAGTTTGGCAGCAGCTATATTCAAGCTACATATGTTTCCAATGACTTTTTTGATTATGACTCGCCCTCTGCGCCAGCGTCAGTCTTTAAAGATGACTATTACTATAGTTACTTAGACACCATACCTGAAGGATGTATCGAAGCGCAGCCTGAAGTATATGACTTTAACGGTGATGGCACTATAGACGATACTGATTTTACGCCTGTATTCACAGGTTCAAACTGTACAAGCTATTACGAAGACAGAATTAATATACGCGACGACAAGCTTTATTCATTAGGCTTTGGTACTTACTTAACTGACGAAGTACAGCTTGAAGTTACAGCTTACTATGAAGATAAAAATGGCTATGGAGTTTCGCCTGATAGCTACACCAACACACTAAGTATTTATACTGATCAAGCTGCCGCAGGTCTAGATGTAGTTCACCCTAGAGGAGTCCAGTACGGCCTATCGACAGTTGGTGGTGAACGTGAAGGTCTTGTTGGAAGTGTGACCTGGTTCATGGGAGACCATAAATTAGAAGCAGGTGGTTGGATTGAAGAGGATACTTATAACCGAACACAAGCCCGCCTTAACAAAACCGGGGGGAGTGCTGATGGTGAAGTTATTTACGATGAGGTGGCGTACTATCGTCGCGACTACACTGCAGTTCGTGATACTACGCAACTCTTTATAAAAGATAACTTCAGCATGATGGATGATGACCTTCTGTTGGAGGTTGGCTTTAAGTCACTGTCTATAGATTATTCATTAGATGGCTATCGCGATTATGACGACTATGAAATTGATGGAGAGCCTGGCTATGGGCCGCAATCAGTAGACGCTGAATACACCGATAATTTCTTACCAATGGTGGGGGCTGTATATCGTCTTAACGATACTGATCAGCTTTTTGCTTCCTACGCGCAAAATTTTGCATTGCCAGCTGGAACCGACGACATCTTTGATAACGCGGTAGGCTTTGATGTGGAAGCACCGGAAGGTGAGGAAGCAGATAACTATGAACTGGGCTTTAGAACTAATCGCGAGCATTACAACGGGGCTGTTGCGCTGTTTTACACACGTTTTGATAATCGTTTAATTGCAAGTAGCGTCATCAATCCTGCTACAGGTCAGCCAGAAACCTTTTATGTGAATGCTGGTGCATCGAAAGCTTATGGTATTGAGTTTAGTGGTGTTTTTCAGCCAGAAATGTTCGATAGAAAGCTCTATTTCAATGCTAATGTTTCGTTTAAAAAAGCAGAGTTAGTGGATGGTTTTGCAGGCAATCCTGCTGGTAGTCAATTACCCGATAGCCCTGAATGGCTAATGACAGGTGGAGTAACTTATGAACCTACTGAGTGGTTGGTTGCTAACTTCTCAGCAAAGTATACAGATATCCGCTATACCGACTTCAACGAAACGTATGAGCTAGAAAGCTATCTGGTGGCGCAAGCTTACATTGATATTGGAGGCCCGAACAATTTTGGGATGCCAGAAAATGTTCGACTGCGTTTTAATGTAGATAACGTGTTTGATAAAGAAGTGATGTCTTTCGGTTTTACGGGCTCTTCGTTTGGACGACCTTTAAGCCCCCGTACATTCCAAGCAACAGTAACGGTGGATTTTTAAATGATGAGTGTTAAAAGTATGAAGTTAAGTGCGATTGCTTTCTCTTTATCCATATCTTCAATGTGTGTCTGTGCACAGTCGCCTGGTAATGAGTCTAAAACTCAAGCGTTTCATGAATCCATGGTTGTAATGGACACCCATTTAGACACGCCAGCGTTACTCGTGCAGCCGGGCTTTGACATTATGCATGCCCATACGGTGGATGGAGACTTCTCTCAGGTCGATGTGCCAAGAATGGATGCCGGAGGTCTAGATGGTGGTTTTTGGGTTATATACACATCACAAGGGCCGGTAACTGATGAAGGATTCAAGTCTGCTCGAGATACGGCGCTGCTGCGAGCGATGGCAATTCATAAGATGGTCGAAGCCAACCCTGACACTTTTGCTCTTGCTACTAACCCGGGCGATGCAAAAGCGATTACTGATGAAGGGAAGAAAATTGTCTATATCAGTATGGAAAACGCCTACCCACTAGGAGAAGACTTAAGTCTCTTAGAAACCTTCTACAAGATGGGCTTAAGAATGGTTGGGCCTGTACACTTCAAGAATAATCAATTTGGCGATAGCTCAACCGATCCCAATGGCCAACAATACGGAGGCTTGTCTCCGTTGGGAGAGAAGTTGGTAAAAAAGGCAAATGAGCTAGGGATTATTCTAGATGGTTCGCACGCTCATGATGAACTCTTAGAAGACATGATTCGATTGTCCAAAACACCAGTGATTCTTTCTCATTCTGGCACTAAGTCGGTCTATGATCATCCGCGTAATATTGACGACGAGTTGCTTAAAAAGTTAGTTGAAAGCGGCGGTGTTATTCATGTAAACGCTTATGGGTCCTACCTAACAGAGCTACCGAGCGACCCAGAACGCAAAAAAGCATATGGAGAATTGTTTAAGCAAATGGGTAATATTGCCGAGATGACTGCTGAAGAAGTCACGGCATTAAAGCTTAAGCGAAAACAAATTGATATGGAGCACCCAGCGGTTCGTGCCACCTTCGAAGATTATATGGCGCATTTCCTTCACATTCTGAAAATTGCGGGTCCTAAGCATACTGGTGTAGGTGCAGACTGGGATGGAGGCGGAGGTGTTGAGCGCATGATGGACGTTGCTGCACTGCCTCTTATAACAGAAAGGCTTTTGGCCGAAGGATATACCGAAGAAGACTTAGCGGATATTTGGGGAAACAACGTTCTACGCTTGCTTTCTCAAGCACAAGACTACGCCGAGTCTTTAAAATGAACCTTGCCTAAATCGTAAAAAGTGTCCTTATCTTTACAAGATAAGGACACTAATGTCTTTAAAGTTAACGCTAATTTTAGTTGGGGAACTTTACAACGGTGGTAACACGGTCATCTTTTTAATAATGATCGGCTCAATGGGTACGTTATTCGCGTTAAGGCGAATCGAATATTCAGTTTCTACTTCCGACATGGCATCAACAATATCTTCGCCTTCAACAATTACGCCAAAAACCGCGTAGCCCCAGTCTCTTCCGGGGTTTAAGCTGCTGTTGTCATTCACGTTGAAGAAAAATTGTCGGTTTGCGGTATGCGGGTCACCTTGCCTTGCCATTGCAATAGTGTGCAGGTCGTTAGTCAAACCGTTACCAGACTCATTGAAGATATCTGGAAAGTTCGACTTGCCGTTGAAGTCAGCGGTGTAACCGCCACCTTGCACTACAAAACCGGGCACGATGCGGTGAAAAATGGTGTCTTCGTAGGCGCGCTTATCAACATAACGAAGAAAGTTATTTACGGTAATTGGCGCACGTCTTCTGTCCAGTTCAACCACAATATCGCCCATGGTGGTTTCTATTTTCACCCGAGGGTAATAGTTATCTGGCTGAACCTGAGACCCATCGTCTTTCTTGGCCATAACAGGTGAACTGCTGCCTATTAGCATGATGGCGGTCAGCAGTGATAAAAGTATTTTCTTCATAAAAATGCCTTTAAATGTTTTCCTTAATTCGGCTTAACGTTTTGCAGTGCCTAAGATAACGAACTTTTTGTCACTCGCAAGTACCTTAGCGCCACCAAACAACTTTTTAAGTTTAATGTGATAGTCGAGGTGTCGGTTACCAACCACCACTAAGTGACCGCTTTTAATAAGTACGTCCCGGGAATCAGTGAACATTTGCCATGCAATATGGTCAGTGATTGCGTTTTGTTGATGAAACGGTGGGTTACACAGAATTTTGGTAACAGCAGGTTTATTCTCTCTATTGATTAATGTTTCAAGGCAATTACTTGCAACAAACTCACATTGATCAATTTTATCCGGGAAGTTGTTGAGCACATTGAGTCTGGCACTTTCTAACGCCATATACGACTCATCCACAAATATTACTTTGGCATCAGGGGCAAGAGAAAGGGCATTAACCCCCAGTACTCCGTTGCCGCAGCCTAAATCTACCACCACATCATTAGCGCTCACCGTCATATGTTCAAGCATAATGCGAGCGCCTATATCTAATGACTGTCGGGAAAACGTATTCGCCAGATTGTCTATAGTTAACGCCGTTCCCATCGTACTTTTACACTGCCAACGCGTCGGATAGGGCGAGTCAGATAGTTTTATTGACTCACGAGGCGAAGCGAACACAAGCCGCGATTTCTTCTTGGCAAGGGACGTGGTGGTGGGGCCAATATATCGTTCAAATAGGTTGAGTACGGATTTTGTGATGGTCTTCACTTTACCGGTTGCGATAACACGCGTGTCAGGTGTTATATATTTTTGTAAATCAATAAGCTGCTGTTCAAGAAGTGCAAGGGCGCGGGGGACCTTCAGCACAACAAGACTCGGCGCCTTTTCTGGCTTAAACGTTAAGCTTTGCACGCTAGTCAAGGTTTTCAGCGGCGCGGTTAGCAGGCCGTTTTTATTGCTCGTCTCTGCATTACCCAGTAAATGATTGGCTTTTAAATTCTCAGAGAGTGATCGCAAAGATATATAGGAGTCAGATACCCAGTAAGGTGCTAAGTGCGAAAACCAACAACCCAACGCACCGAAATCGTCGTTAAAAATCATCATTGCGTCATCATTGTCACCACTGCCAATTGAAAGCGACGCTTCACTTAATAAGCTCTCAATGTGCTCAATAACGAGTTCATCAGCGCTATCCCATGCTTGAAGGCTTATGTGCTGGTGCTTTTCAGGGTAGCGAATAAGCGAGAATTGTCGGTCGGCAAAAATAAATTCTGTATTCATTGGAGTCTGTTTTCAGAGATGGCTCAAAGCACTCACATACTTTTGGGAATGCCTATTTGGTTTATGTACGCGCTGCCTATCTTATCATATCAGCCACGCGGCTCTAACCAATAACGTGTTATTCTTATGCCGTGCAATGTTGATGGTGACAATGTAATGGTGGAAGAATCACTTTTATAGTTCGCAGAAAAATCCACATTAGCAATGCATGCGTAATTAAGGTGTAATTGGGGGAACTTCAAAGGTGTGTTTAAGCACTTTTGAGATCAAGTGCCCATAGCCAAAATTATAAATCACCGGAAATATCATAGTTACGCATGCAGTTTTCTCTTTTCGAGACCCCAGAAAACAATAGCTCATCTCATAAGCTCCCGCTGTCAGAGGGCGATGTTACCTATTTTCCTAAAGCGCTATCAAAAGAAGATGCGGATGTTTTTTTTGATCGACTGCAGACCGAGTTACCTTGGCGTCAAGATACTATTAGGTTGTTTGGCAAGCCGGTAAAAATTCCCCGCCTTCAGAGCTGGCACGGCGATGACGATTGCATCTATACCTATTCGAATTTAACCATGTCGCCAAATCCGTGGACGAACAGCCTTTTAAGTATTAAGGATTGTTGTGAAGCGTTATGTGCTCCAACCCAAAATACAAAGTTCAACAGTGTGTTAGCGAATTGGTATCGTGACGGACAAGATAGCATGAGCTTTCATTCAGACGATGAGCCTGAGTTGGGTATAAACCCGGTTATTGCATCCGTCACCTTAGGTGAAGCAAGGCCCTTTGTTTTTAAGCACAAAGAAACAAAGGAAAAGTATACACAGGTGCTTGAGCACGGCAGTGTATTAATTATGGCAGGAACAACACAAAGTCATTATGTGCACGGTATTGCGAAGACGGCTAAGCCTATCGGTGGTAGAATTAATCTTACATTCCGACATCTTATTCACAGAACAAGGTAAGCCAAATGCAAGTAAAAGCGTTTCTGGAAACTACGATTGAAGCTGCACTTAATCCGAGTTTTCTCGAGGTTGTAGATGAGAGTTTTATGCACAATGTTCCAGAAGGGGCTCAAAGTCATTTCAAAGTAACGGTAGTGAGTGATGCTTTTGAGGATAAGCGCTTAATAGCGAGACACAGAGAAATTAACGGTCTTGCGGCTGAAGCGCTGCAGGGGCCTGTTCATGCGTTGGCACTTCACACGTATACGCCTGCAGAGTGGGAAGCTCGAGGTGGGCAATCTATGGTATCGCCAAACTGCCTTGGTGGTAGCAAGCACGACCAATAACGCTCTTTTTGTACTAAATGGAAGTAGATTTATGACAAGCAGTGAAACAAAAAACAGCGGCGCGCTAGCCTCTTACTTAGACATCATTAAAACCCCCTCTATTCAGGTGTTACTACTTGGCACCGGTTTTTTGCTTATGATGTTGTTTGTCTACATGGGCGTGCTGACTACGTTTGACAATGCGTTATTCAATGTAATTAGCGAAGCAGGCAATGTATCGGGTTGGAAAGAAGACGCGCTTCGCGATATCACCGCGTTAGGCAGTAATACGGCACTTATCTTTGTCACGATTTCAGTTGCCGGAGCCTTGGCGATGGCCGGTGAAAAGAAAAACGGCACTGACTTTTTTGATTGCTGTTGCCGTGGGGATCGCAACGACCTTCTTACTCAAAGCTGGCATCGACAGGCCTCGTCCTCCGCTGCCCATGCAGGATGTAAGTGTGTATACACAAAGCTTCCCCTCTGCACATGCTACCTTATCTACGCTTGTTTATTTCTATATCGCCTATTTGTTAACGTACTTCACGCAAAACGCTTCAGTAAAAGTGTGGATCTACATGGCAGCCACCTTTCTTGTATTTTGTATTGGCTTAAGCCGCATTTTATTGGGCGTGCATTGGCCTAGCGACATTATTGCAGGGTGGTTTGCTGGTGGCAGTATGGCTGCCTTTTGCTTTTACATCATCAAGTGGAAACGCAAACTGCGTATAAAAGACGAAGGTTAAACGTGCAAGATCTCAAACGGCTAGGCGACATTATTAAGCGGGATCCTTTTCGCATGCGTTGCCTGCGCGCTTTGAGAGCGCTCGATTTACCGCAAGGGTACATTGGTGCTGGATTTGTTCGAAATGCCATTTGGGATGAGTTACACGCAAGAGCGACACCAACTCCGCTTAACGATATTGATGTGATTTACTTTAGTGGTGAAATTAATCCGCCGCAAAGTGTTTCGAGTGCCGATAATACATTGGAATCAGTACCTCAACCGCAAGCTTATTCACCAAATTCTGCAGCTGCTAAACCAGGGCTAAAAGCACAAGAACAAGCCATAGAACGTGAGCTAGCGCGTATGGTTCCTCAAGCTAATTGGCAAGTTAAAAACCAAGCGCGTATGCACGTAGCTCACGAGCACGCTCCCTATCAAAATTGCCACGACGCTATTTCTTATTGGATAGAACGAGAAACCTGTGTTGCGGTTCGTCTTTTAGCCAATGATGATTTAGACATACTCGCGCCATTTGGTTTAGAAGCAAACTTCGCAGGCACCATAAGTATTAACCCAAAATATCCAAGGCCCGAAGTTTTTAAACAGCGACTAGCTTCTAAGAATTGGCTTACTGTTTGGCCTTTGTTGACTTTAGTTTCTCCTTAAGAGCTAGAACGCGCTTAATTAAACTAGAAGTGACTCAATTGAGAGTAGCTACCTTTGAGCAGTAGTCTTTGTTGTAATATTTACTATCTTAGCGGCAATAGCCGCTATGGTCGTATTTTCGCTCATAGCTTGTTTTTGCAGTCGACGATACGCGTTATTTTCGCTTAATCCGAATTGCTCCATTACTACGAGTTTTGCTCGCCCAATCAGTTTTTGTTCCTGTATTGCACGCTTGGCCTCTTCGAGCTCCCGACCCATATCTTCTATGTGTTGGGCCTGTGAACGCAGTAAATCATAAAAAGAGCGGTGAGCAGATAAAGTCTTCGTTTGCTCGTTAAGTGATAGCGTTTTGATTTCGTCTTCTTTGGTGTCTTCCGCGAGTCCTGGCATACTTGGATCGAACAATAAGGTGAGCGGTGAGCCATCAGTAGCGTGTTCATCATTGAAGCGCGTAAGCAACTGCTGATGATTGGCCATCTCATTTTTTGCATCGGCGACTTTACTGTTAGCTTGCTGAGTAAGGGCCTCAGTGAGCGCCACTTCGATAGTCTGCATTGCATCCATTCGACGCGTTGCTACATCAAACCAAACTTCCGATATTTCTCCGGCAATCGGACTGCCGTCACCAAGCTGTGCAATCATATTTCTAAGCTGTGTAATATCGATTGCAGCAGGGCTTTTGTTCAACGCGTCTAATGCATCTTTATGCGGCTTACAGCTAAACTCACAGAATATACTGAAGTGATGTTCTTGGGCATGCTGAAGCGCGGCCAGCTTTTCACAAAGGCGAACATCGAAATGAGTTTCTGCGAAACCAATAGCGCCCCACGCCCGCTCCTGCCCAGCGTATTCTTTTGCCTGCATAAAGTTGAACAGTGCAACCAATAAGCGAGTGATTGTTGGGTCGCTTGCAATATCTGCCGCTTCAAAAATAACCGTAAGTAAACTGGCAACAAGGCGACTGTATGCTCGTGTGGATTCCAGTGGTGTCAGCAGCTGCTTGCTTACCTGTTCTCTCAGTCTGGGCAGGTAGTCCGTCGCCTGCATAGCAAGTGTAATGCTGCTCAACAACCGCGGGTTACCCGTGGTGATCTCATCTGTCAGGTAGAGCGATTTCAAGTGGCTTTTCAACATTGACTCCGCTTGCTCGCTAGCACTGACGTACTGCATTCGCTCAGCGGCATAACGCTCGCCTTTTGAAGCAAGAAAGATATTGCTGGCCCCACGCTCTTTTTGCAGTTCATGAATAAGTTCTCGAACGGCAATTACAATTCGACAATTACTAGATAGTTGCTCAAGCACGGTTATTTCGGCGTGCTTGGCCGCTAGCAAAAAGCGCTTAGTGGCGTCGCTACAAAGCGCAATGGTCTGTTCTGGTTCATGAAGCATGTTAAGGCCTGCTAATCTTCGGTACACACGTTTCGAATTTTCTATTGATGAGTGCATCTATTGGCGAAACGTTTTTTGAAACTCATTGCTCTTAGCCCCCTGCACTCAGCAGAGCAATACGTGTACCAAGCAACACTTATGCCCTGTTTATTGGAATTAATGAAGATAAGCGTTAGAGTGAACAAAAACGCTCGGAGTGCTGACATTTAGCGGCATGTGGTTCGGCTGGAATTTTTACTTGAGGTGACTTTATAAGGGGAGACGGGAAGGTTAGCGGCGTTGGGAGAGAAGAAGCTGCGCCAAAATGGTGCAGCCTCGCAAACTATGTGGTTTTGCTTTCCGGATTAGTTTCTGACTACGCGAAGAAACCAACCTACAAACAGTGAAATTAAGAAACCGAAGAAGGCAATCATTGTGGTGATAGTTAACATTTGCCCAGAAAAGTCAGCATTCTCGCCAGTGTGCTCGCTAACCAGCATTCCTGATGCTTTAAAGATGAACAATGCTGCTACAGAAAATAGTAAAATAACGGCGGTCGACATGATAGTGGCTTTCCAATAAGCCTTCGGCGACATCCAATGAATAGCGCCTGCCACTAGCACGCACAAAATAGTCAGAATATAAGGTACCACTTTAACTCCTCGTTGAATAAGACTTGTGCCTTATTGCGACGTCTTACCGTAGCCCCGTATTAGAAATCGAAGCGCATTGAACGACGCGGTTAATAAAAACCATTATACGATGCCATGTACGATGCAATTTGTCAGCATTCGCTATTAAATTAAGCCCTGAGACCGTACATGAAAAATTGACAAGCTCACAGCATTAGGAAAGGGGCAAAGAGCCCTGCGCTTATCACGTAAGCGCCAAGTAGTTCGGACTGGGGCCTGTTGATCTTTGCTGCACATCAACGTTCAACAGGCCCTAGTAACAATCTATTAAAAGATTTTGCGCTACAATGGTGATAGAATCGCCGAAAAAATCTCCTACCTACTTGGTGTTCTGCTTTAACGCGGTGTACGCCATGGTGGGTTGTTGTGTTTAACATCTTAGCTTCTGAGAGAACATGTTCGATTTAATTACCAGTAAAGACAGCAACGTTAAAAACGACGTGCTATCAGGTATTACCGTGGCGCTTGCCTTGGTCCCTGAAGCCGTTGCATTCGCATTTGTGGCCGGCGTAGAACCAATGATTGGTCTTTATGCGGCTTTCATGATGGGCTTAATCACTTCCGCTATTGGCGGCCGACCAGGAATGATTTCTGGTGCTACCGGCGCCATGGCCGTTGTAATGGTGGCACTGGTTGCCCAACACGGCGTGCAGTATTTATTTGCCGCGGTTATTTTGGCTGGTTTACTGCAAATAATGTGCGGTATTTTCAAGCTCGGAAAGTTTATACGTCTGGTCCCATATCCGGTAATGCTAGGCTTCGTAAATGGTTTGGCAATTGTTATTTTCTTGGCGCAATTAGGCCAGTTCAAAGTGACCAACGCAGCGGGTGAATTACAGTGGATGGAAGGTACGCTGTTATATTGGATGTTAGGGCTTGTGGCGCTAACCATGGCCATTATCTATTTATTGCCAAAGCTAACCAAAGCTGTACCGGCGTCGCTTGTAGCGATTGTTACGGTAACCTTGTTAGTACACGGTCTTGACCTTGAAGCGCGCACTGTAATCGACTTTGTTCGCGATTTGCTACCAGCTGACCAGCGCGACACCGCGACGCTAGCGGGTGAACTTCCTAGCTTTGCTATTCCTATGGTGCCGTTCACCTGGGAAACCTTCATGATCATTTTGCCTACCTCAGTCATTCTTTGCTTGGTTGGTCTAATTGAGTCGCTTCTTACTCTTTCATTAATTGACGAAATGACAGATACCCGCGGGCGCGGCAACAAAGAGTGCGTTGGCCAAGGCGTTGCAAATACCGTAAACGGTTTCTTTGGCGGTATGGGCGGTTGCGCCATGATTGGTCAAAGTATGATTAATATTAACTCTGGTGGCCGTGGCCGCTTGTCTGGTATCACCGCGGCGGTTGTATTATTAGGCTTTATTCTATTTGCTGCTCCGCTAATTGAAATGATTCCTCTCGCTGCCCTTGTTGGCGTTATGTTCGTGGTGGTTATCGCTACATTTGAGTGGGCGTCATTCAGAATTATTCGCGGCGTAAACCAAGAAGATGCGTTCGTACTTTTCCTAGTAACAGGCGTTACCGTTATCGCTGATCTGGCTATTGCGGTTGTGGTGGGTGTTATCGTTTCAGCACTGGTGTTTGCATGGAAACACGCTCGTCATATTGAAGCGAGATCCCATATCGATAACGACGGTTGGAAAGTCTATGAGCTAGACGGCCCGCTGTTCTTTGGCTCGGTATCGCATTTCAAAGACCTGTTTGATATCGCCAACGACCCTAATGATGTAGTTATTGACTTTAAAGACTCTCGCATTTGGGATTCATCAGGTATCGATGCGCTAGATACCCTTGCTGACAAATACGAAGAGCAGGGTAAAAAGCTACACATTCGCCATATCAGTGATGAATGTCGCTCACTGCTTCGCAAGGCCGATAAGTTTGTTGAAATTAATGTGGTTGAAGATCCTCGCTACCGCGTAGCGACGGATAAGCTGGCCTAAGTTATTTGAAAGCCTTAATGCACCAAGTAAACACAGTTTTGCGTTTGTTTGGTGCAGTTGTGAAGTCTGAATAATGCTTATTTTGTAGTAAATCAAATAAAAACAAATGTTTACGGTTTTGGCACTGAACTTGGATAGCTATAAACGTAAAGTGTGTTTTGGTGATTTGTGTCAATCGCTGAAAATTGTGTGATTTATAACACTCCGTAAAATGTGTTAGCCGACCTAAACCGTTGGCAAAATAGGCAACGAAGCCCGCATCAACGAAAGTTGAAGCGGGCTTTTTTTTGTCCCGAAAAAAGGGGAATACCATGACTTCATTGGACTCAAAAACGCAAATTGTCGTCGTAGGCAACGGCATGGTGGGGCATCATTTTGTTGAGCAGCTTCACCAAAGCGATGCCAATGTAGAAATAACCGTTTTATGCGGCGAGTCACGCCTTGCGTACGACCGCGTTTATCTGTCGTCTTTTTTTAGCGGCGCGAGTGCTGATGACTTAGCGCTCACTACACCCGCTCAGTACGCCGAGTGGGGCGTAAACGTAGTTACCAATGCCTTGGTTACCGATATAGACCGTGACAATAATAAAGTGACGACTTCTGAAGGGCAGGTGTTTAGCTACGATAAGCTTGTGTTAGCTACGGGCTCATACCCATTTGTGCCACCCATCCCTGGCAACGATCAAGAGCATTGCTTGGTGTACCGTACTATAGACGATCTACTCGCTATTGAAGCTTCAGCAGCAGTGAGCAAAGTAGGGGTTGTTGTTGGTGGTGGGCTGTTGGGTTTAGAAGCCGCTAACGCATTAAAGCAAGCCGGTCTCGACACCCACGTGGTTGAGTTTGCCCCGCAGCTTATGGCGGTTCAGCTAGACCAAGCAGGTGGTAACGTTCTTAAGGACAAAATTGAAGCATTGGGCGTTACGGTTCACACCCAAAAGGCAACGCAAACTATTGAGGCCGGTGATACCTGCCGCTATAAAATGGTGTTTGCTGACGGCACTGCACTAGAAACTGACATGATTTTATTCTCTGCCGGTATTCGACCTTCCGACCAGCTCGGCAGAAAGTCAGCGCTAACACTGGGTGAGCGCGGCGGTATTGTCATTGATAACCACTGCGTGACGTCTGACCCAAACATTTATGCTGTGGGTGAATGTGCGCTGTGGGATAACAAAATATTTGGCCTGGTAGCACCTGGCTATACCATGGCGCGCACGGCTGTAAGTCATATAACCGGCGGCGATGCCGAGTTCGCTGGCGCAGATATGAGTACCAAACTCAAGCTAATGGGTGTGGAAGTGGGCTCAATTGGCGATGCTCATGAACGCACAGCCGGTGCGCTTAGCTACACCTATTTAAATCAGCCCGAGGGCGTGTACAAAAAGCTGGTGGTAGATAGCGAGCAAAAGTACGTGCTTGGTGCTGTACTCGTTGGCGATACCAGCGACTACGACACGCTCTTACAGTATGCGCTTAATAATATCGAATTACCTGAACACCCAGAAAGTCTGATCCTACCATCATCTGATGCGGCACCAGCACTAGGTGCCGATGCACTCCCAGACACCGCGTCTATTTGTTCATGCCTAAATGTGACAAAGGGCGATATTGTTTCAGCCATTGAAGGCGGCTGTTGTAGCGTTGGCGATGTAAAAGGCGAAACCAAAGCCAGCACAGGGTGTGGAGGTTGTGCTGCCTTACTTAAAAATGTTGTAGATAGCGAACTTGAAAAGCGCGGTGTGGAAGTATCAAAAGCCATTTGTGAGCACTTCAACCATACCCGACAAGAGCTATTTCACATTGTTAAGGTAAACGGCATTCGCACCTTTGACGAGCTACTAGAGCTGCATGGTGAAGGTCTAGGGTGTGAAATTTGTAAGCCCGCTGTGGGCTCAATTTTAGCCTCGGTGTATAACGATTACATTCTGAAGGCTTCACATCTTCCACTACAAGACACTAACGATATTTATCTTGGCAACATGCAAAAAGATGGCACGTACTCGGTTGTGCCGCGTGTACCTGGTGGCGAAATAACGCCTGAGAAGTTGATTCTGCTCGGCGAAGTGGCAAAAGAATACAACCTGTACACCAAGATCACAGGTGGTCAGCGCATTGATTTATTTGGTGCGCGCGTAGAGCACTTACCTGATATCTGGGAAAAACTGGTCGCTGGTGGTTTTGAAACCGGCCACGCCTACGCGAAGGCACTGCGTACTGTTAAATCCTGTGTGGGCAGCACTTGGTGCCGCTACGGTGTTCAGGATTCTGTTGGCACAGCCATTGACTTAGAGAATCGTTACAAAGGCTTACGCGCACCGCACAAAATTAAATTTGCCGTCTCGGGGTGTACCCGTGAGTGCGCAGAAGCTCAAAGCAAAGACATTGGCGTTATTGCTACAGAGCAAGGCTGGAACCTGTATGTTTGCGGGAATGGCGGTATGAAGCCTCGACATGCAGACCTGTTTGCCACCGACCTAGATACCGAAACCCTAATTAAGTACATCGACCGCGTGCTGATGTTTTACGTGAAAACGGCTGATCGCCTACAGCGCACATCGGTGTGGATGGACAACTTAGAAGGTGGGTTAGCTTACCTGCAAGACGTTGTGATAAACGATGCTCTTGGCATTAATGGTGAGCTTGAAGCACAGATGGATGCTGTGGTTGATGCTTATCAGTGCGAATGGAAAACCACCATTGAAAACCCTGAGTCGCGCAAGCGTTTCCGTCAATTCGTAAACAGCAATGCTAGCGACACCAATATTCAGTTTGTTTCAGAGCGAGGCCAGGTTCGCCCAGCTACTGAAGCTGAAAAAGTAGCAGGTAAAGATCAGTTCATTCCTGTCTCTATGGTATAGCCACTGGCTTATCAACCCTGTTAGGAGAATCAAATTATGTCAGCAACGCAAAATGTAATGGCGTCAGAACCACAGCAAGTGCAATGGCACTATGTTTGTGAGACGAACGACTTAGTGACAAACAGTGGGGTTTGCGCCCTTGTCGACTCACAGCAAGTGGCAATTTTCAGTTTGAAGATAAACGGCGAAACCCAGGTTTTCGCCATTAGTAACTACGACCCTATTGGTAAAGCAAACGTACTCTATCGCGGGCTTCTAGGGTCGATAGGCGGTGCGCCTGTTGTTGCTTCGCCTCTATACAAAGAGCATTACTTTTTAGAAACCGGGCTGTGTAAAGAACACGACGATGTTTCCGTCACAGCTTACGCTGTGAAGGTAGAGGGCGAAAAAGTTTTTGTCGGCGTTTAAGCAAACTGCCTTTATTTGAACGCCCACATGAAAAAAGCCTTCTAGCCAAATGCATTCAAAAGCTTTGAAATCGAAAAAGGTAATGAAATGAATATGCCTACACGACAACCCGACATGATGTCTGAACAATTAAGACAAACAACATGCCCATACTGCGGCGTAGGGTGTGGTGTAGATATCAGTTGCAACGTAAGCCCGCGTGCCATAACCCTGGACACTGTTAAAGGCACGCCAGAGCATCCCGCCAATTATGGAAGATTGTGTGTTAAAGGAACAAACCTGCTTGAAACAAACGACGTAAACGGACGTTTGCTTCACCCAACCATGGCAGGTCAATCGGTGGATTGGGACACGGTCACCGATGTGATTGCGGATAAGATCACCTCTACCATTGCGCAGTATGGCGCGGATGCCGTTGCTTTTTATGTATCAGGTCAGCTTCTCACCGAAGACTATTACATTGCCAATAAGCTTATGAAAGGTTACATCGGCAGTGCCAATATCGATACGAATTCACGCCTATGTATGTCATCAGCCGTTGCCGCGTACAAGCGTGCGTTCGGTGAAGATGTAGTGCCTTGCGATTACACCGACTTAGAATGTACAGATTTACTGGTGATCACCGGGAGTAATACGGCGTGGGCGCATCCAGTGCTTTTTCAACGCATTCAGCGAGCAAAGCTGAAAAATCCGAATATGAAGGTCATTGTTGTTGACCCACGCAAAACCGAAACCTGTACCATTGCCGATTTACACCTTCCTGTAAAACCGGGTAGCGACGTAGCCCTATTTAACGGTTTACTCAGCTATGCAAACGCACAAGGTCGTATAAACAAATCCATTGTTGAGAGCTATGCCGAGGGGCTTGATGAAACGCTTAAAAGTGCAAATGCCTTAACGTTAGATGACGTTGCTAAAGTATGCGACCTTGACATTAACAGTATTAAGGCCTTTTTTGATGCCTTCTGCAAAGCCTCTAGCGCAATTACTTTTTATTCTATGGGCGTAAACCAGTCTTCTGCTGGTGTGGATAAAGCCCAAGCCATTATCAACTGTCATTTAGCAATGGATTTAATTGCTAAAGACGGTTGTGGCCCGTTTTCAATTACTGGCCAGCCAAATGCTATGGGAGGGCGTGAAGTCGGTGGGTTAGCCAATATGCTAGCTGCTCATATGGACCTTGAAAACCCTGATCATATCAGCGCTGTTAAAACCTATTGGAATGCACCCGTCATGCCTAAAGGGCAGGGGCTTAAAGCAGTTGATTTGTTTAATGCAATTGAGAGTGGAAAGGTAAAGTTCGTTTGGATAATGGGGACTAACCCTGTTGTCAGTATGCCAAATCGCGGTCAAGTTGAACGCGCACTTTCTAAATGTGACATGGTGGTGGTGTCTGATATTGTTGAATCTAACGATACGCTTAACTACGCGCACATTGCCCTTCCTGCAACGGGGTGGTCGGAAAAAGACGGCACGGTAACAAACTCAGAGCGCCGTATATCACGTCAGCGCGGTATATTGCCTCCACCAGGTAGTGCAAAACACGACTGGCAAATACTGTGTGAAGTGGCGGGTAAAATGGGCTTTGGCGAGGCATTTAATTTTACCCATCCGTCACAAATATTCTGCGAATACGCTGGGCTAACCGGCTATCAAAATAACGGTAAGCGACAATTAGACCTGTCACCTTTACAAGCGTTAAGTGAAGCTCAATACAACGGGCTATCGCTTTTGCAGTGGCCCTTTCAAGCAGTTACAAAAGCTGAGAATACGGCCAGTTCTAATTCTCAACCTAGCCTTACCAGTAAACGTCCTTTTGAAGACAAGCAGTTTTCAACACCCAACGCCAAGGCTAGGCTTATTCCCGTAACTTACAGAGCGCCATTACAGGTAACATCAGACGCTTATCCTTTTGTTGTAAACAGCGGCCGAGCGCGAGATCAGTGGCATACCATGACGCGCACGGGTAAAGCGGCAAAGTTACTGGCTCATATGCCAAGTGCTTGCGTGCATATCAACCCTAAAGACGCTGCTGAATTGGGCGTTGAAAGCGGAGATCTTGTTTCTCTTTCAAGTACAGTATGTAAAGACACTCCTGTTATCTACCCGGTAAAAATGGATACGGATATGCGCAAAGGGGAAGTATTCATTCCCATTCACTGGTCGGCGCAATGGGGTTCGCACAGTAAACTAGGCGCACTTTACGCCAGCGCGGTAGACCCTATTTCAGGGCAGCCAGAGTTAAAACACGCGGCGGTAGCTATCGCGCCTGCTCATTTCGCTACCTACGGCAAGCTCTTTGTTTCATCAGTAAACCAATCAGCACATAATTCAAAACTTAATCCGTTTAGTGAAGACGCACTAAAGCATGCGTGTGATTACTGGAATACGACACCGCTTGAAAGCACAGAGGCGTCTTCACCTTTAAATAACTCGGATGCAGCATTATCAGTATTGAATGTTGCTTCGAACAAAGGTCGTCGGGATTTTACCCAAGGGTTGATACCTCTGCTGCCGCAAAACGCGGTGCTATTGCAGTTTCATCATCATACATACTCAGTATGCCTTGCGCTTGTCGATGATACTCTCTGTTTCGCTGCGTTTTTAGGCGATGAGCCAGAAAAGGCTGAAAGGGCACCAGCAGCCGCACATACAACAGCGCAGGCAGCGTCACATTCAAAAAGCACATGGTCAGTACCTAACGAATGGCTCGCCAGCCTTCTCAACACATCTGTTTCCACAGACATACAGCGCAATTTATTACGAGGCCAAGTAGACGACGCATTTTTAAACGGTGATGTAGTTTGTAGTTGTTTTGAAGTGCGCGAAAAAACCATTACACATGCCATCGAAGAAGGCTGTAGTTCGGTGGCAGAGCTTGGTGAAGCATTAAAGTGTGGTACGAATTGTGGCTCGTGCAAGCCCGCCCTGTCTCAGCTGATAGACAAGCATTTAGTCATTGAAATTCAATCTGTTTAGGAGCGTTAAATCATGTCAATTGCATCTAGTTGGTCGTTACCGTTTTTGCGCACCTTATTTAAACCGCAGAAACCTTTGTTAAACCTCTTTTATCGCGATGCTATTTCTACCTCGGTCACGACCGTGACGACGCGCCAGCGCTCCGATAATCCAAAAGCTCCAGCTAAGCATTCATACTTTGGCAAGTGGTTGAAGTTAGCAAACAGGCAAAATGAAGGTCATAAACAAGGGCAGGTGTTCATCGTCGGTGCTGGCCCTGGCGATGCCGAGTTACTTACCCTGAAGGCGCTTCGTCTATTACAACAAGCTGATGTCGTGCTGTTCGATGCTTTAGTCAGCGAAGATATTCTCGCGCTAATTCCCTCTAAAGTGGTGAAAGAATATGTAGGGAAGCGCTGCAAAAAGCATAGCTTTACCCAAGACGCTATATGCAAGCGAGTGGTTGAATTGGCAAGTAACGGTCACACTGTCGTGCGGTTAAAAGGCGGTGACCCAGCCCTATTTGCAAGAACCTGCGAAGAAACCGATGCACTCACAAAAGCCAACATTCCTTTTGCTATTGTTCCTGGTATTACGGCAGCATCGGGTGTGTCAGCCTATACGGGGATCCCTTTAACCGACAGGCGTTGTGCTCAGTCGGTGAGTTTTATGACCGCACATTTTAAGGACGTGGATCAATGGCCAGAGATGGCACCCATGGCGCAAAATGTATTGAAGCAAACCATGGTGGTTTATATGGGGCTAAGCCGACTTGAAGGGCTATGCAAAGGCTTGATTCATCACAACGTGCCAACCACATGGCCAGTAGCGGCAATTGAAAATGCCACTTCGCCTGAACAGCGCGTGATTACTGGCGTGCTTGCCGATATTCATAGC
Organism: Alteromonas sp. KUL17; assembly: GCF_006538305.1. Lineage (NCBI taxonomy): Bacteria > Pseudomonadati > Pseudomonadota > Gammaproteobacteria > Alteromonadales > Alteromonadaceae > Alteromonas > Alteromonas sp. KUL17. The sequence goes on along the minus strand of NZ_BJKJ01000001.1, from coordinate 425,879 downwards.
AAGGTAGATGCAGCAAATTTAACGGGGCCTACGTTACTTATATTTGGAAAGGTGGTAGAGTCTCGTCAACAGGTAAATACTCTTCTACTACATTCATCCAAGCATGCAGCAACCATTTAGTGAATACATAAAAATTATTGGCAAAGGTCAAAAAGGGGGGCGTAGCCTTACCCGTGATGAGGCTTATCATGCCATGAAAATGGTATTGGCCAATGAAGTAACAGGCGATCAACGCGGCGCATTTCTTATGTTGCTGCGTACCCGTGAAGAAACACCAGAAGAAGTTATTGGCTTTGTCGATGCATGCAGAGAGCTGATAGAACCAGAAGTTAAAAACCTCACCCCCACGTTAGATATTGGCTGCTACGCGGGAAAGCGTCGCCAGTTACCGTGGTACTTATTGGCCGTAGCGGTTCTAGCCAACAATGGTTACTCGGTTATGCTTCACGGTGCGCATGAACCGGGGTCGGGGCGCCTTTATGCAAGTATAGCGTTACCCCAATTGGGCCTGTCTGAAGTTAGCAGTATTGCAGACGCCAAACAGCAGTTAACGGATAAAGGGGTGACTTACCTTGATTTGTCTTATTTGCTGCCTGCGCTCGACACAATTATTAAGCTTCGTGAGGTATTTGGCCTGCGTTCATGCGCTAACACCCTCGCAAGGTTGTTGAATCCCACCGCTGCACAATTTTGTGTACAGGGCGTTTACCATATGCATCTTGACCACAAACACTGCCGCGTTAATGAAAATTATCCATCTATAGATGCGCTTTGCTTTCGTGGTGATGGCGGAGATCCTGAAGTTAATGGTGAACGGGAAACTGAGCTATTTATTACCCGAAATGGTGAGACCGAGGAAGTAATAATGCCGGTGGTTGCTGACAAATGGGCGCTTAAAGATAAAGACATGAACGTTAACGACATGCTTGATGTGTGGGCGGGTAACGCGAATAGCCTTTACGGTGAACAAGCCATCTTAAGCACACTTGCCAGCTATTTGGTACTGCTACAAAAGTGTGATGTTGCAGATGCCCTGTCCCAGGCAAGGCAGCTTTGGGCACAGCGCGATAAAAGCGCAACGCCATTTTAAGGTCACCTGCGTTTTTTGAGCGGGCAATTATCTATATTGCTTGATATAAAGCCCTTCTTTTTAAGGAAAAATAGCCAATCGTCGCGTTGACTTAATCGTTGCTATACTTGTTAATAGTATTAACAAGTTTTCCTTAAGTGGTGTTATGCGAATCACGCAATGGCTCGTATTTTTAGCTAGCCTGTCGCTCTTATTTCGAGCAGGTTATGCTGTATCTGAAAATCGAGAACAGGTCACAACCTCTAGCGTAACTTTCGTACTAACCGCAGATATGCCTAATATTAGCGACGCACGCACAGGGCGTTACGCTAATCTTCAAACCCTCGTAAAACAACAGCGGCAAATTAGTGAAACCGTCTTCTTCATTTTCGGCGGCGGCTCGATTGGGCCGAGCGCGCTATCCTCGTTTGACCGTGGCTCCCACATTATTGATATTCTCAATTCCCTTGAGCCAGATGTGATGGGGGTCACAAAGAGAGAATTTAGTTTCTATGAGGATGAATTATCTCTTCGTTCTTATGAAGCAGCCTTTCCATTGGTAGCCAGCAACGTAATAGACAACCGGGTGGGGCGTTCCCCAGATGGCCTGCACACTTCTGTGATTGTAGAAAAAGAAGAATTAACTCTTGGTGTTATATCAGTTTTACATGAGAGAGTGATAGAAGAGTACCAATTATCTGATATTGCTATAACGCCTCCTCAAAAAGCCATCATGGAGGAGTCTAAAAGATTGCGACAGCAAGGCGCAGATATTATTTTGCTGCACTATTCCTACCCGTTCCCTTTTATTAATACCATGCTGAACAAACGTATTATTGATGTCGCTTTCATAACAGACAGTCGCTTAGACGAAAAAAGTTTGCTCGAAACTACGCGTCATCCTAATAGCATGGTACTTACGCAGCAGGGCACCGCTGTCGTTGCTAGTTTTGTGAAAAATGCTGGGTGGCAAGCAACGTCGTATATAGAACAGCCGTTAGAAGATATAGAGGCTGATGCTGAGTTAAACGAGCAACTCATTGAGTATGAAGCGCGCCTAAAGAGGTTGTTAAATATCCAAATTGGCGAATGGAAGATTGCCGTTTCGACTGCGCGCAAAGAAGTGAGAAGTGAAGAGAATCCTTTTGTAAACTTTGTCGCGGATACTATTAAACGCTATGCCAATACTGAAATTGCCTTGATAAACGGAGGCAGTATCCGAGGCAACAAACAATATACGGCAGGTACACCAATTACTCGGCAAGATATTGTCACCGAAATGCCGTTTCGCGCGCATGTTGTGGCTTTGGATATAACTGGCGCTCAGTTAATTCAAGCTCTGGAAGAGGGGCTTTCGCAATATCAAAATTTAAAAGGTGGTTTTCCTCATGTATCGGGTATGTCTTATAGTTTCGACCCTTCAGCGAAAGTGCTTCAACGAGTAAAAAATGTCACCATTAATGGAAAGCGAATAGATAAGTCGAAAACCTATTCATTGGCTACAAGTAACTTTCTGGCTAATGGCGGAGACGGTTTCTATGCGTTAAAGAATACCGAAAAGCGTCCGGCCTTGAGTACACGTCCCCCTCAAATATCAGACCTTGTAATGCAGGCCATCGTCAATCAATACGATATAAAGCCTAAAACTGATAACCGCATAATAAATATGGCAAAAGGCGGTTGATCAGATGCAGCATAAGAAAAAGACCTTGTATCTGTTTATCATTGCACAATGCAGTGTGATGGGATTCTTTCTTTTGATACTGTTTTTGTCGCTGCTGCGTTTAAATGACGTGCGAAAAGTACTTGACGATATCACCTCGTCTTCTATCCCCACTCTTAGCCAAGCTACTGAAATTACGCGTGAAGTTCAGCACTTAATTTCACTTACTGCGCGATTAACATCGTCTGAGAGCCAATCGTCTCGGCGTATCGTCAAAACCCAGTTGGATGAAACGATAGAGCGCCTGGATTCCTCCAATTTGAAGCTTGAGCAAGGAGACAAGTACTTAGCGACGCAGCTGAATGTACTTACATTAGAAATAGAAGAACTAAACGCATTAGTGCGTCAGCGGATTGATGTCGAAAAAGAAGTGCGGGTGGAAAGGGAAGTACTATTTACTTACTTGAACAATATTTTTGAAGACAATAAATCGCAGTATGTGGGTATTCAATCCTCTCAAACGCTGGTTCCTCTGATATTACAAATTGCCCAAATAAATCAGCAGTTCCAACTGCATGAGTTACGCAAGTTAGAGGACAATATTGAAGAAAGCATCGCTTCCTTGCGTGAGGCGACAACGCTCGACAAGCGCAGCAGCGAACTGGTAAGTGCGCTAGAGGAGGGGGTATTGGGTAAATGGGGCATGATTGATAAACAAGCTAATGTCATGCGCATTCGTGGACGTTCAAGAGGGCGAGGCAGTTTTGTTGAGCACTTGGCTGAAGAAGTCGCGTCAAATATTGAGTTTAGAGCATCTTCAATCACAAAAGACACCTCTTTTTACGCATTGTCTGCCAACCAAGCTGTGTCCAAACAAATAACCCTGTCATTGGCACTTTCATTAATTGTGATGATTATTTGTTGCGCCATCATCTTCTATATCTACAAACGTATTATTCTGCGTTTAATTGCTTTAACCAACTTGGTTGAAAAAAATAGTGAAGAAGTAGCAAGCTTCGAAGGCAGTGACGAGATATCTCGCCTGGCTAAAACCTTCGCACTGTATTTTGAGAGAGTAAAGAGCCAAGAAACCGAATTGATTCGTTTGTCACTTAGCGATCCGCTGACTAACATCCCAAACCGACGGGCATTTGAAATGGAAATGGAAAAGGTAATAGCGATGTCAAAACGGTATGACTGGCCGTTGACGGTAGTTATCTTGGATGTCGATAGTTTCAAACTTTACAATGACAATTATGGTCACCCTAAAGGGGATGAATGCCTGAAAGCCGTCGCTATTGGGCTTAATGAAGTCATTACCCGTAACACTGATTTTTGTGCTCGATACGGTGGTGAGGAGTTCGTAGCGATTTTGCCCAATACCGATGAGAAAGGCGCGAAGGTGAAAGCTGAAGAGATTCGAGATGCGATAGAATCATTAGGGATAGAGCACAGCAAGAGCACAGTTTCACCCGTAATTACCGCAAGTTTGGGCGTTGCAACGGTCAATTTCGTTAATCACCACAACTGGACGTTAACTTCGATCCTTAATACCGCTGATAAAGCTTTGTACGACGCCAAAACGGGCGGCCGGAATCGCTGCGTGTTTTCATCACTGCCATGAGTATTTTTGTATAGTAAAAAGAGGCGGGTTTATGTCAATCCCCAAACTGGGCTTTCTCTAATCTTTATTGAACAAAAAAACTTCAGTTTTATTTGTGTGAAACATCAATAAACTTCATTTCCTCTGCTATCTTTAATCAAAACCAATAAAAACTAGCTTATCGTTTCAGACAACTAACCGTATTTCAGTGTGATACGCCAGTGCCTATTTTGTCAGGGTGGCTTCGTTATGAGCTAAGTCGGCTGATAAATAATGCGTGAAACGAAGTTAATTAGGAGCGCAGGATGTTTTTCAAAAATAAAGAGTTGATAGCCGAAAACCAACGTTTGGAAAAGGAACTGGCGGCATATCAAACGGTTAAGGAAGAGCTTCGTGAAGAAATGTTGTACATTGAGTTGAATGCAGATGGACGTATACGTGCAATTAATGATCTATGTACTCAAGCAACAGGATTTAAGATTTCAGAGCTAGAAGGGAAGTCCCTTGAAAGCCTAATGGACCCGAAATCGCTTAAGAAATCGGACGTTCAAGATATGCTAGGCGCTGTTAAAAATCATCGTCATTGGCATGGCGCAGTTAGCTTCAATAATGCAAAAGGCCATGAGATTTGGGTAAGAGGAATCATACAGCCCATAGATGACGCCTATGGAAATGTGAAGTGTATTTCTTTCTATATGGCAGAGCAAACGCGCAATATTTCTTACAGTAATGAGCTTAGAGATATGATTGCCGCGCTTCATCGCTCTTCTGCTGTTATTGAGTTCAACCTTGATGGCACCATCATAAAAGCCAACGAAAACTTTTTGAAAGGCACGGGCTACAAGCTGGAGCAAATAGTTGGAAAGCATCATAGGATCTTTTGCACAGAGCAAGAGGCGAACTCGGAAGAGTACAAACAGTTTTGGCGTGGGCTAGCGCAAGGACAGTTAGAATCTGGACGCTACAAACGCATTGATAGCCGAGGGAATGAAGTGTGGCTAGAAGCGTCATATAACCCCATCAGAAACGAAGATGGTCAGCTTTATAAAGTAGTGAAATTTGCAACGGTAATTACAGAGCAAATGAAGCGGGAGTTCGCCATTTCTGAAGCCGCCAACGTTGCATTCAATATTTCGCAAGAAACTGGAGAGCAAGCACGTAAGGGAAACCAAGTGCTCGATTCTACGGTTAAGGCGATGAACGAATTAACGAAACAGATGGGTAATGCGAGTGAAGGTATTAAGGACCTTGATGAGCAATCCCAAAAAGTTGCGGACTTGGTTAAAAGTATTAGCGGAATTGCCGACCAAACTAATTTATTGGCGCTTAACGCTGCTATTGAAGCTGCACGTGCAGGCGATCAAGGGCGTGGTTTCGCGGTAGTAGCCGATGAAGTCAGGCAGCTAGCGTCGCGAACCAGTAGCGCAACTGAAGAAATCGTAAACGTTGTCGTAGAAAACAGAAAGTTAACAGAAAATGCAGTTCAGTTAATTGAAGCGGGTCAGGAAAAAGCGCGCGAAGCCTTAGAGTATTCAACGCAGTCAGGCAAAGCAATGAGCGAAATCCAAAGCGGTGCCAATGAAGTGGTAAACGCTATCGGGCAATTTACTAAACGCCTCTAGAAAAATAACGACACAATCAGACAGCTTTAGTCATTGGCCATATTTGTTCAACCTTGGTATCTGCTTTCGCGCACCAAGGTTGAACACCCCCCCTGTTTTGGTGCACCAAAACGAATTCATTCTCACTTTTCTCTTACCTCAATAGTGTAAATGTTCATAAATTTTAATGGCTTACATTTCTGGCACGATGGGTGCTAATTAATCCGTGCAACAACAACGTTGCTGTACAAAGCAACGGGTTCAAACACAAATGCGATGGCAGAGTGGAGTGCACAACACTTACCATAGGGTAAACAAATAGGATTCAGCGGAGAACGGTAAGGAAGCATCATCATCTCCGGTATTTATGGCAAGTGCATAATAATAAAAAATAAAGATGGTTTTATAAGCTAAAGCTTTTAATAAACCTCCCGTAAAGATGAGGTGTGTGAGCGGGAATTCCTGACTTACCATTAACAACTTGATGCGTTTGTAAGAACTCCGATATTACAAACACGGCAACGAAGCCCACCATGCTCGACGGTTAAACGTCGTACGCTGGTGGGTTTTTTTTTGGCTACGAGGAACACGTATGACTGGGTTAAAGACAACATCACTGCTAAAACGCTTTCGAACGGCGAGTGCTGGAGTATGTGCAGCACTTGCCGTCTCTTTAGCAAGTTTTTCTGCGAGTGTGGCAGCACAAGCACCAGCGGTAGGCTGGCCTGAGAAGGAAGAACTTAAATTTGGTTTTATCAAGCTCACTGATATGGCACCGCTTGCTGTGGCGTACGAAAAAGGCTTTTTTGAAGATGAGGGCCTCTACGTAACATTGGAAGCGCAAGCTAACTGGAAAGTGCTGCTTGATCGCGTAATCGACGGCCAACTAGATGGCGCTCATATGCTGGCTGGCCAACCCCTTGGTGCGACCATTGGCTTCGGCACGGAATCGCACGTGGTAACAGCATTCAGTATGGATCTCAATGGTAATGGAATTACCGTTTCTAATGAAATTTGGGACAAAATGAAGGCCCATATTCCACAGGAAAATGGCAAGCCAGTTCATCCTATTAAAGCTGATTATTTAAAGCCAGTAGTTGACGAATACCGCAATGCTGGAAAGCCGTTCAACATGGGAATGGTATTTCCAGTTTCTACACACAACTACGAGTTACGCTATTGGCTTGCAGCAGGTGGAATTCACCCTGGATATTATGCGCCGCATAAAGGTGATACTGCGGGCCAAATAGACGCTCAGGCACTGCTGTCAGTCACCCCTCCACCGCAAATGCCAGCGACGATGGAAGCCGGCACCATCTATGGCTACTGCGTAGGCGAGCCATGGAATCAACAGGCAGTGTTTAAAGGTATTGGTGTACCTGTGATCACCGACTACGAAATTTGGAAAAATAACCCTGAAAAAGTGTTCGGCGTAAGCCAGGGCTGGGCTGACAAATATCCTAATACGCACATTCGCGTGGTTAAAGCCCTAATTCGAGCGGCAATGTGGCTGGATGAAAACGACAATGCTAACCGTCCTGAAGCGGTAAAGATTCTTGCTAAAAGTAACTACGTAGGTGCAGATGAAGACGTACTGGCTAACAGCATGACAGGCACTTTCGAATACGAAAAAGGTGACAAGCGCGACGTGCCTGATTTTAATGTGTTCTTCCGCTACAACGCCACTTACCCATACTACAGTGATGCTATTTGGTACCTCACACAAATGCGCCGCTGGGGTCAAATTTCAGAGGCTAAGTCTGACGATTGGTATAAAGAGACAGCCAAAAAAGTTTATAAACCAGAGGTCTATGCTCAGGCTGCTAAAGCGTTGATTGCCGAAGGTAAAGCTAAGGCGTCTGACTTTCCAGAGTTTGGGACGGAAACGGGCTACAAGCCGCCTCAGAGCGAATTCATTGATGGCGTGACGTTTGACGGAAGCAAGCCTAACGCTTACTTAGAGCAATTTAAGATTGGTCTGAAGGGTGACACTGTACTGTAAGTGTCTGATTTAATGGCCCTGCCTTCAGTTCTAACTAGGGCGGGGCATAAACAGCGCAAAAGCGCACATCAAGTGTCAGGAGCAAGCAATGAGCAAGATGACAACCATTCTTCGCCTTCCATCGTCGCCGTCAAACGCCAACTCTTTGTTGAGCCGTTTATATCAATCCACGCCTGCGTTGCTGCTGCCTGTTATTGGCTTGCTGATGTTTTTGGCCATTTGGAATGGTGTAGCAAAAAGTATCGACACGTCGCTGGGGCAGTTCCCAGGGCCTGCACAAGTTTTTGAGCAAGCCGGTGCGTTAATTGACGAGCATATTGCACAGCGCGAAAAAGCAGACGCTTTCTATCAACGTCAAGAAGCAAGAAATGCAGCGCGTGTAGCGCAGGACCCTACTTATCAGCCAAAAATTAGAGAATTCACCGGTGCGCCAACGTTTTTTGATCAGATATGGACAAGCCTTTACACCGTTATGGTTGGATTCTTAATTGCATCAGTCGTGGCGGTTCCTGTGGGTATACTATGTGGTCTAAGTAAATCTGCTTACACCGCAATAAATCCACTTATCCAGTTATTTAAGCCAGTGTCTCCATTGGCATGGCTGCCGCTGGTGACTATGGTGGTAAGTGCCCTTTATGTCAGCGATGAGCCGGCCTTTTCTAAATCATTCGTGACCTCTGCTTTTACGGTTTCGCTTTGTTGTTTATGGCCAACCCTTATTAACACCGCAGTAGGCGTATCAAATATTGATAAGGACCTAATCAACGTAAGCAAGGTATTGCGCCTTACGCCGTTTTCTCATCTCACCAAAATAGTACTTCCATCTTCTATCCCCATGATTTTTACAGGACTTAGATTGTCGCTTGGTATTGGCTGGATGGTACTGATTGCGGCAGAAATGCTTGCCCAAAACCCAGGTCTAGGAAAGTTTGTGTGGGATGAATTCCAAAACGGAAGTTCGGAGTCGCTAGCGAGAATCATGGTAGCAGTGCTTACCATTGGCGCTATTGGCTTTGTACTAGACCGCCTAATGTTATCGATTCAGCGCGCTGTAAGCTGGGACAAGTCGAGCGTACTACGCTAATTTTGAGGAGAATTTTATGCACACTAAACACTTAGAGTTAGAGCAGGTGGGTATCGACTTCCCCACACCGAAGGGGCCATTTACTGCGCTTCAAGATGTAAATCTTAAAATCAGCAAAGGTGAATTTGTGTCGTTAATTGGCCATTCGGGCTGCGGTAAATCAACGGTGCTGAATATCGTCGCAGGTTTGCACCAAGCTACTACCGGCGGCGTAATTTTAGATGGCGCAGAAGTGAAGCAGCCTGGACCTGAACGCGCAGTAGTCTTTCAAAACCATTCTTTATTACCTTGGCTTACGGTATACAAGAATGTTGAGCTGGCCGTAAAATCGACCATGCGAGGCAAGAGTAAAAACGAGATGCGTGACTGGATCATGCACAACCTAGAGCTTGTGCACATGACCCACGCCCTTGATAAATTACCCAGTGAAATATCAGGTGGTATGAAACAGCGAGTGGGCATTGCACGAGCGTTGGCAATGGAGCCAAAAGTGCTGCTAATGGATGAACCGTTCGGTGCGCTAGACGCCCTAACTCGCGCTCACCTTCAAGACTCGCTAATGGAAATTCATGCTGATTTGGGTAACACGGTTATTATGATTACTCACGATGTGGATGAAGCGGTATTGCTATCAGACCGTATTGTTATGATGAATAACGGCCCGGCAGCCACCATTGGCGAAATTCTAGATATTGAGTTGCCGCGTCCGCGAGATAGATTAGCACTTGCAGATAACAAGCAGTACAACCACTACAGACATGAAGTCTTAACTTTCCTTTACGACAAACAAAAGAAGGTTGAAACCGTTTCGTCACGCGCCAACCAAGCGCCTACAACTAACAAACATTCACAACAGCTAGCAAAAACCAGCGGGGTGTCATCTGAAAAAAAAGACGCTAAGAAGTCAGATGCCGCCTAGCTTTATCGGCACCTGACTAGGGCGGAAGCCTTTTCCGCCAACTAACCAAAACCATCACTTTTAACCAGCATTCTACTGCTGGCTGGGTAAGTGTTGACTAATAAAAATTGATACCGATAGGGAATACACATGAACACGTTAAAAAACTTTGGCATTAAGATGCTAACAGCATCTGTTTTGACAGTATTGGGTGGAAGCGTGATGGCCGCTGACATTCACAGCGCATTAAGCGATTCAAAGGCATGGGCTGATCTGAATTTACGCTACGAAGCTGTTGATCAAGACAATGCGTTAGAAGACGCAAGTGCACTGACTTTGCGTACGCGTCTAGGGTTTAGTTCGGGTAGCGTTAATGGTTTCTCATTTACCGCTGAGGTTGAAGACAGTCGTATTGTACTTGGGCAAGATGAGTTTACTGTGGGGCCTACTGGCTTTAACGTAGGTGAGTATTCGGTCATTGCCGACCCTGAAACTACCGAAGTTGATCAAGCTTTTATTCAGTATAAGGCAGATAACTTTACCGCCAGAGTAGGGCGACAAGTAATTACGTTGGATGACCATCGATTTGTTGGCCACGTTGGCTGGCGACAAGACCGCCAGACCTTTGATGCCGTAAGCGCTAAATATGCGGCAACAGACAATCTAGAACTATTCTATAGCTATCTTTACAAACGCAACCGCATTTTTGCTGAGGCGGCAGATTTAGATTCTAAAGATCATATTCTTCATGCGACTTATACATCTAAAATTGGCAAGTTTGTGGCCTACGCTTACCTTTTAGAAGTGGACAACGACACGGATAACGCGTTGGACACGTATGGCGTGAGCTACGATGGAAAGATGAAAGGTGAGAGCGTGAGTTGGGCTTACGGTGGTGAGTTTGCCACGCAATCAAGCGAAGCTGGCGCGGGCGAAACGGCCACCGACTTTGACGCCTCTTATTTAAATGCGTATGTCGCAGCCACGTTTTCTGGCGTGACGGCTAAGGTCGATTACGAAATACTAGGTTCTGACGATGGGTTGTACGGGTTTGCAACGCCGCTAGCTACGCTGCACAAATTCAACGGTTGGACTGATCAGTTCTTGGGAACGCCACCACAGGGCTTAAAAGATCTTAAGTTATCTCTATCAGGTGGGCTAGCCGGTGGTAAATGGCTTTTGGCTTACCACGATTTCAGCGCTGACGACAGCAGTAACGGCGCTGACGACTTAGGCAGCGAAATTAATGTACAGTATACGAAGAAGTTTGCAGGTAAGTACAATTTTGGCATTAAGTACGGTACTTACGATGCGGGAGATATAAAGGTGGATACCAATCGCTTCTGGATGTGGATTGGTACACGCTTCTAATTGCAATACACTATTACAACGTTATGTTGTAATTAATACTACAGGTCTGGCTGGGTCGTTACTGACTTAGCCAGCCTTTTTCAACGGCCACATCAAGCTGCTGCATAACGTAGTCCCACAGCGCCGGTGCGCAAGACTTTAAGTGGGCATTACGCTTTTCAATTTTCTCTCTTGCAATACCGTGGCGTTTCCAGCTTCCTCCGTTGTCTTTCATATTTTGAAATACGGGAAGTACGCGGTCCATTGATTTTGCAAATTCTGCATCGGCGGTTTCCGCTGCTTCAAACTCAAGCCATAAATCGAGTATTTCACTACTAAGTGGACTCGGCAATAAACCAAAAATGCGCTTAGCGGCAGCTACTTCTTTCTCGGCTTGTGCGTCGTGATCTGTTTGATGATTGAAAGCAAACATGTCGCCAGCATCAATTTCCACAATATCGTGAATAAGGATCATGCGAATAACGCGGGTCACATCTATAGGTTTAGCCGCATATTCGCTTAGCATATTTGCCATTAATGCAACATGCCAGCTGTGCTCTGCGGAGTTTTCCTGTCGATAGTTATCACAGGGTAGGGTGATCTGGCGCTTAACTGCTTTTAGCTGGTCAAGTTCACAGATAAAGTCAGCAAAGTCACTTACTGCATACATTGGGATGCTCCAAGGCGTAAAAATGGGCGCCTGAGCGCCCATTTAATTATTCAAGGTCTAACGAGAGTATTGGTTATTAACCAAATTATTTTTGCTCAGATAGCCACACGATTAGGTCAGCGATGTCGTCGAAGGTCATGTCAGCAGTGAATGTAGGCTGATATTTACCGTTGATAATAAAGCTTGGCACACCAGTTAGGTGCTCACGATACTCGTCAATTTGCTGTTGATTCTTGCGCACCATGCTATTTACGCCGAAGCTTTTAGCCATTTTGTCAAACTCTTCACCGTCTACACCGTTCACAACGAAGATATTGCGAAGGTCTTTCAAGCCAGTGATAGATGCACGTTGCTTGTGGATATAGTTAAAAATAGCGCCGTTCATCGCGTCTTCTTGCTTCATAGCGCGCGCAATAAGCATGGCTTTAGTTGCATCATCTTGAACTTCAGGTCCAGTAAAACGCATAAAGTTTACGTGCACCTTATTGAATTTCGTGCCGTCGCTTTTCTTTTCTTTAATTTGCGCAACGATTGGTTCGAACTGGAAGCAGTGAGGGCACCAAAATGAGAAGTACTCAGTAATAACAGGCTTATCCGTGGCTTCTTTATCAAGCACAGTATAGTGGGTACCTTCTTTCCATTTAGACGCTGGCTCTTGAGCGCATGCTGTTAGTGGCAAAAGCATTGCCATGACAAACATTACTGCAAACTTTTTCATGGAATATAATCCTATGTTCAAAAAACTATTATCGATACCGAGATTATCACAGGCTTGTTCGCTTAACTAGGACCTGTTCTACTTCAATGCCTTACTACGCGACAAGCTCACTAAAAAACGCGATTCAAGGTTTAGGTAAATGCAGTATTTTACATACGCATGATGAACAGAGTCTGAATCATCATGCCCTAACAGTAACTCAAAGAAAAAGGGCTATAACCATGTATAGCCCTTTATTGTTTGTTGATTTCACGTTGAGTTTTGCCTTTAAGCAACGCTCAACAGAAGGTTCATTAACGTTACATCACTTACATGCTGTAGTTAACTGAAAGTAGAGCGCGACGCTCTTGGCCTGCATAACCTACAATGTCTTCATAATCAGTATCAAATACATTGTCGACCTTCAACGAGACCTGCCACTGCTTATCTATTTGATAGCCTAGATTAACGGTTGCAAGCGTATAGGCTGACAGCGCCAGAGTCTGAGACGGTTCAGGGAAAGGAGGGAAGAAGGTGTCATAATGACTCCCTGTGTAAGCTAGCTTGGTGTAAAAGCTGAACTTCTCCGTTCCAAAGTCAGTGTTGTAGGTTAATGAGCCTTGGTGAAGGGCACGACGCAGTTCAGTGGTTGTTATACCATTATCGGTTTGTTCCGCATCTAGATAACTATACGCTGCGGTAAAATCACCATAGCCACTGTCCCAGTTAAGTTCTAGATCAATACCTTCTCGTGAGCTTTCACCGTCGATATTATCTGCACTATACGCACCCAAATCTGACACAAATACGAAGCCATTGATTTCATCTTCAAGGTCGGTAGTGTATGCGCTGATTTGTGCAGACAGTGATTTCCAGTTTGCCTTAACGCCTATTTCCCATTCTTCACTGGTTTCAGGTTCTAAGTTTGGGTTGCCGATGAAGCTTGCTGTGAAGTAGCCAAAGCGCTCGGTGAAAGTGGGAGTTTTAACGGCTTTACCATAGCTGGTAAAAACAGCGTAGTAATCGTTAAGCTGCCATGTAAGGCCACCGCGATAACTTACTGCATTGTCGAACTCACTGTTGTTGTCGAATCGTGCGCTTAGTGTTGCGGTAAGCGACTCGGTTAGCTGACCATTTGTCTCGGCAAATACGCTATAAGTATTGTCATGCTGCTTCTGGTTCGGATCGCCAAATGCAATTGGGCCGCGCTGGGTAAAAAGGCGCTGTAGGTATTCAACACCGCCAGCAAAATCCCAGTTATCCATGGTATAGAAACCTGTCCAGTTTAACTCTATGCGCTCACCAGTGGTGCCGCCAGTGTCTGCACCTGACTCGGTGTTATCGTTATCGTCTTTGCGATAATGCGCACTTAGCGCTGAGCGATAAGCTGTATTTTCCGGAGCAAATTCCCATCTTAATTTCGCACTAATTTGTGAACCATCCGTCACGTTATCTGAGTCAGCAGGAAGGCCTGTCGTCACAAAATCAGTGCCGTCGTAATCATTCTCGTACTGAACCGTGCGAAGGTTAGCTATTAACGTATGCTCCGACGTTGCGGCATAATTAATATTAATGCCAGCGGTCATGTTGTCGTAGCCATCATCTTCGTTACCAACACGAGATACGTTGTCACCGTCGGTACGTATGTAGCTGGCGTATGCAGAAATACCTACGTTATCGCTTTGCGAGCGCGCGTTCATGCTGCCCTGCAACGTTCCTTGTGTGCCAACGCCAGCAGAGAAGTCTACGTGTGACGCATTATCGGCAAACTGGCCTGATTTCGTAGTAATGCTCAATACACCACCGATAGCGCCGCTGCCCCATCTTGCGCTTTGCGGGCCTCGAAGAAGCTCTATGCGCACCACGTTTGCGCTAGTTAAGTGAGCAAGGTCAACCAGGCTTCCTTGGCCTACGTCGTTGGCAACAACGCCATCAATTAAAACAAGTAGATGGTTAGTTTCACCGCCGCGCACACGAAGCTCTGTTAAGCCACCAGGACTGCCTGACTGAGACAAGCTAACGCCAGGTAGGCCGCGAATTAGATCAGTAAGTTGAAGTGCGCCCGAAGCTTTAATGTCGCTTTCAGTTAGCACCGATACTGAACCAGGAAGTTTGGTTAACGAAATAGGCAAACGCGTGCCTGTTACTGTTAAGGTTTCAATATCTTGGTCAGAAATTTGAGCAAAGGCAGGTGTGCTTAAGCACGAAATAACTGCAGCGCTAAGGGCTGCTTTAGTAAAATGTGTACGCATGGTTTTTATGTTGTCTTTGATGCGCTCCACCCGAGCACATGATTAGGGAAAGTGCACGTTTTTGCTTAATTATAGATGTGAGCAAGCAAACGACACCATGAAGTACAGGCCGGTATCCGGGCTTACTCACCATTACTACAAATGTAATAGCTCTTTTGCCTTCCCATCTAATGGCGTTTAATACGTAACGCATAAAAGACAGTGGCGTATGAAAAGAAAACGACAACGCGTTGAGTTTACCGTTGCGGGGGCAGCATCAGTTTTTCACTGATTTCCCGTTTAACCCTTGTCACTTAGGTTGTTTTAAAGCGTGACAAAAGCACCTACACGCTAGCAAGTATATCTAAGTTAAAATGTGATAGCGAATACGGTTTCTTATACCTTACGCTTTTTCGTAGCCGCCATAAGATTATCGACAACGGTCATCGAAAAAGCGTTTTTTCAGCAGTAAAGGGGCTGGCTCAATATCCTAATTTCAGTGGAGGCTCTTGAAGGGCCGATAGCTGTTCTTTCAGAGCAAGTATTTGGCCTTCCCAGTATTTGTCTTCAGCAAACCAAGGAAATGCCCGCGGAAAAGCAGGGTCTTCCCAGCGTCGTGAAAGCCATGCCATGTAATGCACCATTCGCATAGCGCGGAGGGGCTCAATAAGTGGCAACTGTGCAGTGTCAAACGGGTGAAACTCCTCGTATGCTTCAACCAAAGTATCGAGCTGCAATAGTTGTTGTTGGCGGTCGCCGCTTAGCATCATCCACAAATCTTGGATAGCAGGGCCCATGCGGCAATCATCTAAATCAACGAAGGTAGGGCCATCGCGCCACAGTATATTGCCTGGGTGGCAGTCACCGTGAAGCCGAATACTTGATGTTGGCTTATACGCTTTTTTCGTGGCATCAATAACGGGGTTAAGTATGGCAAAAAATGCTGTCTTTAGATGCTCTGGCAGCAGTGTGCTTTTCATAAGCACCTGCTTCGGTTCATCGAGGTAACTTTCAATATCAATCGAGGGACGATGTGCAAACCCTTTAGCATGGGCCACGCGGTGAATACGGCCAATGAAACGCCCCATCCATTCGAGTTGATCAAGGTTGTCATTTTCGAATTGTCTACCGCCCACCGAAGGAAATAACGCAAATCGATAGTCAGTTTCGGCCACGGTGTGGTGATGCAGCGTGCTGCCATTGAGAGAAATGGGCGCAGCCAATGGAATTTCGTTATCGATTAGCTCTGCAGCAAACGCGTGTTCTTCAAGAATTTGAGCGTCGGTCCATCGACCTGGGCGATAGAATTTTGCTACATAGCGCTGACCGTCTTCAGCCAAAAACTGATAGACGCGGTTTTCATAACTATTAAGTGCTAGCAAACCGCTTTGAAGAAAAATGCCCTGACTTTCCAGGGCATCTAATATGGTGTCTGGGCTAAGCCCAGAGAATGAAAAATCTGTCATCGATAAAGGAACTTAGTTGGCTCATCAACGGTAACCGTTTCCCCATCAATAGTGGTGGTTACACTGATAAAAATATCGGTAACCGTATCTTCCAGATTATAGGCGTCAGTTGCAACTGAAATCGGCGTGCTATACACCGCACCGCCTTCAACTGTTACAGTTTGCTCACCAATGTACTTGTAGTCAGGCAAACCTTTTACAGCAATAGAGTAGGTTTGGGTTTGCTGAGTTTTGTTAAGTACTTTTATTGTATAAACGTTCTCAATTAGCCCTTCATTCGTTTCGCGGTATAGCGAGTTTCTGTCGCGGATAATGTCAACTTCGGTGGGGCTGCGCATCCAAATATTGGCAAACAGCAAGCCTATCATCACCACTAAAACTACAAAGTAACCAATTAACTTTGGACGTAAAATATGAGTCTTACCGCCAGCTAGTTCTTCTTCAGAGGTAAAGCTTATCAGGCCTTTAGGATAACCCATTTTATCCATAACACCGTTACACGCATCAACACAGGCGCCGCAGTTGATGCATTCGTATTGTAAGCCATTTCGAATATCGATACCGGTTGGGCATACCTGAACACACAGGTTGCAGTCTATACAGTCGCCTAACCCTTTTTCTTTTACTTGCTCGTGACTAAGTTTGCGTGGTCGCGGGCCGCGTTGCTCTCCACGCTTTGCATCGTACGATACAGTAAACGTGTCTTTGTCGAACATGGCAGACTGAAAACGCGCATACGGACAAATGTGCGTGCACATGATTTCGCGCATGTAGCCAGCGTTTCCGTACGTACATACGGCAAAGAAAATAACCGATAAACCTGCCCAGAAGCTGGTGTTAAATGTTACAAAATCGATAAACAGTTCATCAATTGGCATAAAGTAGCCAACGAAGGTTAAAGCCGTTAACAGCGCTACCAATACCCAAGCGGTGTGCTTAGCTGTTTTACGCAAAAATTTATCTGCATCCATTTTGCGTGCATCTAGCGCTATACGCTTGTTGCGCGGGCCTTCGAATTTCTCTTCGAACCACGTATAAATGTATACCCACGTTGTTTGAGGACACATAAATCCACACCACACTCGACCAGCGAAAGTGGTGACGAAGAACAATGCAAAGGCGGAAACAATAAATATATAGGCCAACAAAGTGAGATCTTGAGGCCATAAGGTTAGTGAGAATATAGTAAATCGCTGCTCGCCGATGTCGAGTAGCACGGCTTGATGCCCGTTGTACTGAATCCATGGAATGATGGCAAAGAGGCCCAAAAAGAAAAGGCCAAACATGCGTCTAAACGTCTCTAAAGGGCCTTGTACAGCCCGCACATAAATACGGCTACGAGAGTCGTGGCGTTTACCCTCAGGTCCACCTTTGGGTTTATGTACTTTTACCGGTGTAACGGTCTTTACCGGTATTTGTTCATTCATAGCTTAACCTTATGTGACGTAACGAACTGCCTGTGCAGTATAACTGCGTTCAAAACGTCATATTTAATGTAGATCAATAATGCGGCGTATGGTGTATCTTTTTAAAGTTTCAGTCAATACTGAAACTTCAGAACGTAAGTCGTTTTTTGTTTTGATTTCCTCAGTCTATGTAACTTTGTAAATAGTTAAATACAGCTACGTGAATAATGAGGATTAATATAACGGCCAGGTGCCATTTGATGCCCAACATCGACGATTAGGCTTTACCTACTATACATGAGTATAGTTTGCTGTATTTACAGGTAAACCGATATGACCCTATTATCGTCGATAATAATGTGGTCAATTACCGTTTGAATCGTGTACAGTGAGCATTGTGAAAATGTAAATTGGCAAAGTGTAGTTGAGCACATAGTGAGAAAGGTGCTAAAAAATTGGCGCTATTTGTAGTAAACGTCTGTCAAAGTTAGCTGAGAAGTCATGTTAAGGTTCTTTATCATCGCTGCTGAAATTATTGTTTTGGTAATTGTGCTGCGGTCTCCTTTTGTTCAGTATCTCTTTGAAGATATCCAGAACTCGCTTTCTGAATGGCTAGTTTCAATTGCCACCTTACCGGAGCGAGAGGAACTGCGTAGTTTACAAGATAAAATTAATATCCAGCTGAGTCCCTTAAAGCCTTACCAGCAAACATATGTTCAGCAAATCACCGCTGATAGCGCAAGCGTTAAACGTTTTTATCACACTTATTGTGAAAAGGACGATATAAACCCCAACTTTACGGGAACTAAACGCGTTCAACTATGCCTAATCATTAAACAGTCGTCAGTTATGCAAGTAGCAAAGCGAGACTAGCCAATTTTAACCAGGTTGGTTAAATATAAAGCTGATATAAAAGCCGACAATTGCTGCATGCTAAGCTTTCTCTAAATGTCTTGCTAACTCATAGTTTAAACGACTGAATTTAGGAGCATAAAAGTGAATAAATTACGTACTTTTTCTTATTTAGGTTGTGCCACTGCGGTTGGACTTCTTGCTGTTTTCGCTCCCACCCAGGCGGCAGAAGTAAAGATTACTTGGGAAGAACCTGAAACATATAGCGATGTTAAGCCAACTAATGAGTCACGCAAACGGTTTCGCGAACGAACATTAGAAGATCTGGAACAGCACATTGTTGAGTTAGCTAGTGATTTACCTGAGTCGCAAGTGCTGTCAATGACAGTAACAAATGTTGATTTAGCTGGCCAGGTTTGGCCAAGCCAGTTTGTCGGCTTCGGTAACGGCGCCGGTAGCGACGTCCGTATCATTAAACGCGTTGATATTCCTAGAATGACATTCAGCTACTCGTTGGCTAATGCCGACGGTCAGGTCATTTTAAGTGGTGAAGATGTGAAACTTAAAGATATGGATTTTATGGAGTCGAATATTCGTCGCAATCGCACGGAATCGCTTTCTTATGAAAAAGCGATGCTTAACGATTGGTTTGCAGATACGTTTTCAACCCAAGTAGCAGCGAACGACTAATAGTTTCGTTCAAATCATAATAAAAAAGGTCACATATAGTGACCTTTTTTGCATTCATAGCCCATATTTCACGGGCTATAGCACTATAAGCTGCCTACAGATAATCAAACTCATTACCTGATATTGCAAGGGTGCTTTCAGGGCCAGCTTTATAAGCGGCTTTGTGCGCATCGCGACGTACTAAGATACGTTCCATATAGAAGTCACGTGTCTTCATCTTAGACGCTGCAAGTACCGCGTTACCTGATGCCTGCGCTTTGTCGGCCATGCTGTACCACAGTACGCCAATCAATGAATAGGCGCTGTATGCCAAGTAATCACAAGCAGCAGCTGCAGCGGTGGTGGCATCCATACCTAAGCAATCGGCTGAAGATGCACGCCAATCATCAAGAATTCCTTGAGCCAGACCCTTCGCCTCATTGTCTTGAATGTCGCTAACTAAAGCGTTAAACGCATTATAGGTCGCTTCCATCATTTGACCGCCATCTCGGGTAAGCTTACGACCAATAAGGTCTAGCGCCTGAATACCGTTGGTGCCTTCATATAACATAGCAATGCGCACGTCGCGCATAAGTTGTTCCATACCCCATTCACGAATAAAGCCGTGACCACCAAATACTTGTACACCTAGGCTAGTGGTCTCAAGGCCCATATCCGTCATAAAAGCTTTGCAGATTGGAGTTAAAAACTGAAGTATCTTGTCGGCATCTTCTTTTTCTTGACCTTCACCAAGCTTCTCAACGTCCATAAACTTGGCATAGAAAAGTGAAAGTGCACGGCAGCCTTCAATCAGTGATTTCTGCGTAAGTAACATACGCGCTACGTCAGGTTGAAAGACGATCGGGTCTGCTTTGCCTTCTGGATTTTGAATTCCCTGAGGTGCGCGAGACTGAACGCGTTCGCGGGCATAGGTCAGCGCGCCTTGGTAAGAGGCTTCTGCCGCCCCTAAACCTTGCAGACCTACTTGGAAGCGTGCATCGTTCATCATGGTGAACATACATGCTAGGCCTTGGTTTTCTTCACCTACAAGGTACCCCGTTGCACCGTCAAAATTCATCACGCAAGTCGGGCTCGCTTTGATCCCCATTTTGTGTTCGATGCTTCCTACTGACAAGCTGTTCGCCTCGCCAGGCTCATTGCTGGCATCTGGAAGGAACTTAGGCACTAAGAATAAGCTGATACCCTTAACGCCTTTGGGGGCGTCAGGTAGACGAGCTAGAACAAGGTGAATAACGTTCGAACTCCAGTCGTGATCGCCTGCGGTAATAAAAATCTTATTTCCGGTGACTTTATAGCTGCCGTCGCCTTGTGGCTCAGCTTTGGTACTAAGCAAGCTCAAATCTGTTCCTGCGTGAGGTTCGGTCAGGTTCATGGTACCTGTCCACTCACCGCTGATTAGCTTAGCAAGGTAGATATCTTTTAATTCTTTACTGGCGTGCTTAGTAACCGCAAGTGTTGCGCTTTCAGTAAGCATGGTGGTTAAACGCCAGCTTAAGTTCGCCGCGTTTAGCATTTCGTGAACAGGCACAGCCATGGTGTACGGCAAGTCTTGCCCGTCGTACTCGGCAGTACCTAGCATTGCATTCCAGCCGTTAGCAACATATTCCTGATAGGCATCAGCGAAGCCTTTAGGCGTGGTAATGCTGCCGTCTTTTAGCTTACAGCCTTCTTCATCGCCTTCACGGTTAAGAGGGGCAACCACATCCAAAGCAAACTTTGCACCCTGTGCAATAATTTCGTTGGCAAGTTCGCTATCAAAGTCGCTGATACCGAGCTTTTCGTAGTGAGCATCAAGTCCAAGCCAGTCTTTTAACAAGAACTGAAAATCAGTCGTAGGGGCGTGGTACAGAGGCATGGATGACTCCTTTTTCAAACAAGTGTTTTAATTTTGTCTATTATAGTCACAAAAAGCGTAGTCCGAATAGTCCGTTAAAGGAAAGTTAATAATAAATTTGGATGATGTGGGGAGTGATCTATGCAGACTGATATTAAAGCAACCTATAGGTTTACCTGGGCTCGTTGACTTTTAATGTGCGGCAAAGTTCATACAGGCGCTAATAATGATGTCTGACGCATTGATGTTAATATAGAAAAGCGAACTCAAATGGTAAGCTCGCTTGCAATTCATATTCTCGCAGGCATGCTTAGCCTACATTGAAATAACCCATTCACATATGCACGAGCAACACGGTACATAAAAACATGAAGTTAGATAGCGCAAAGAACAACTTTAGAAACAGCAACGATGATGCGCAGAACCCAGTTTGTATTGTAACGGGGGGAAGCTTGGGGATCGGTTTTGCAGTATGCAAGCTGTTTAGTGAAAACGGCTATCACGTCATTAACCTGGATATTAGAGACTTTGAGCAAGTACTACCTAATGCTATCTGGAAGCCTTGTGATGTAAGTGTAGTGAGCAATATTGAGGCCGCTGTCAATGAGGTTATTGCCTCTCATCACCGCATAGACGCCTTGGTATGTAATGCCGGTATACATGTTTCAGCAACCATTGAAGACACTGATGAAGCGCTGCTTGATAAGGTACTAAACTTGAACGTAAAAGGGGCGTATGGCGCGATTAAGTCTTGCCTGCCAACCATGAAAGAGCAGGGCAGCGGCGCGATTGTGGTGATGGGCTCAGATCAGTCCTTTATTGGAAAGCGCAATTCGTTCGCCTACGGTGTCAGCAAAGGTGCGTTGGCGTCTATGGCGAAAACCACCGCGCTTGACTACGCACCCTATAATATCCGCGTTAACGCGGTCTGCCCGGGTACTATCGAAACACCTCTATTTCATAACGCCATTGATAATTACGTGGCACGTTCTGGAGCAGATAAAAGTGAAGTGGTAGCAGAAGAAGCCGCTGCACAACCTATTGGACGTTTGGGCCAGCCCGAAGACGTAGCTGAATTGACTTATTTCCTATGCAGCAACAAAGCGTCGTTCATCACGGGTAGCTTGTATGCGGTGGATGGGGGCTACACAGCGCAATAGAAAGAGCTGAACAGAAAAGCAACGCGAAATGCCTTATCAGCAATAGCATAAACCAAGGTTTTATAAACAAAGATGAGCAAGCCTTCAATCACTTGGATAGACCCTCATATTCACTTCTTTGCCTTAAACGAAGGGCACTATAATTGGCTGAAACCAGCCAATGCCCCTTTTTGGCCAGATAAAAAAGCGATTGCAAAACATACTACAGAGCAAATGCTCTATCGCGTGTCGTTAGGGCAGTTAGGCGGTTTTGTTCACATTGAAGCGGGTTACGATAACGAAAGACCCTGGCGTGAAATTGCGTTCTTGGAGCGTCATTGTACGCTGCCATTCCGTTCAGTTGGGTGTATCGATTTAACAGGAAATAATGTCGGTAGTCATATCGATAAGCTAAAGCGATACCACTCAATACGTGGGCTTCGTCACATATTAGATGACGATGCTAAAGCACTTTTACGCACCCCTAAAGTTAAATGGGGGCTTCATCATATGGCGTCGCAAGGCTTGTCTTTTGAAGCGCATTTAAATCTTACAGATAGCAATGCTGTGCATGCGCTGCTAACGGTACTAGAACAAACACCCTCGCTAAAAGTGGCTATAAACCATGCCGCAATAGCGCCGATTGATGTAAATAGCTTTGCGTTTAAAACATGGCGGCAGAATATTCGCGACTTGAATGAAACGCAGCAAGTTGTGTTTAAGTTCTCAGGATTAGAAATGCAAGATCGCCGTTGGTTGTGGCAACGTGCGTCTTATGTTTTTGAAACCTTGCTGGACACCGTTGGCACAGATCACATGATGTTTGCCAGCAATTTTCCGCTATGTCAGTGGCGAATGCCGTATGCCGCGCTTTGGCACGGGTTCGTTGACATTACAACGCCGCTTTCTGTAACTCAAAAAGCGGCGCTGCTGTACGAAAATGCGAAGCGATGGTACGACATCGCATAAAGCTAGCTTAGTTAAGCTGCTGAACTAGCCTAGGGTTTATTGCCTTCAATAAACCCGTTGGATTTCAGCTTTATTTAAGCGCAGTTACCGTCATGTGCGGCGAGCGATAAACCACCTCATCGTTTAGATCGATACCAATTCCCGGTGTGTCAGGCGCTTCAATGAAGCCGTTTACTGGCTGAGGATCTTGAATGCAAAGTTCACGGTTCCAGTCTTTAATAGCGTAGGTATGGTGCTCGTGAATTAAGAAGTTTGGAATGGCCGTTTCTAAATGTAGGCTTGCCGCTGTCGCTACAGGGCCTCCGCAAACGTGAGCCTGAATACGTACATCGTAAATGTCGGCATAGTCACACACCTTTTTCGCTTCGGTGAAACCACCACAAAGGCCAACGTCAGGCTGAAGTACATCAATAGATTGGTCTTCAAGGTAAGGGCGTACATCCCAGCGGTGGTACAAGCGCTCACCGCCCGCAATAGGCACGTTCACGTTCTTCGCTACTTTGTCGTGAAGCTTCGAGTTAAGGTAATTCACTGGCTCTTCGTAGTATAGACAGCCAATTTCTTCTACGGTGTCACCCAGCTGGATAGCCGTTGATGCGCCTAATAAGCTGTGACATTCAAAGATGATGTCGCCATCTTCGCCCATTGTGTCTCTAATCGCCTGAAGACGGGCTTTGAAAAGTTTAAGCTCGGGCTTAGTAAATAGTTTGGTTCTGTCGAAATGGGTGTTGCCGTCTTTATCGTAAACGATGGGGTCAACTTTAACCGCATCGTAACCATCTTTAAGTGCTTTTTCAGTGGCGCGAGCATAGTCAGCGGGGTCGTTAAGCTTGGTTACTTCTTTGTCCCAATCAAACTGTAGCTGGCTAGCGTAGCTACGGAGCTTGCCATTAGTTTTGCCACCCAGTAATTCGTAAACCGGTAAGCCAAGCGCTTTGCCTTTAATGTCCCAAAGTGCAGTATCAATAGCGCTCATCGCAGCATAAATAACCGGGCCGCCGCCTAATCCCCAAAAGCCTTCGCGCAGCATTCTCGACCAAAGCAGTTCAGTGTGAAAAGGATTAAAGCCAATCAGCATGGCTTCGGCAATTTCTTTAATCATGTGTGCAGCGGCGCTGTGACCCCAATCATAAGCCAGTCCTGCTTCGCCCACACCGGTAATACCTTCGTCGGTGTAAACGCGTACGAAAACCGGGTTCCACTGAGGGCGCTTAGGGCATTCGATATCAAAAATTTCTACTTTGGTGACTTTCATAATGTATAAACAATTCCTGTTTGAAATAAGTTGGCGTTTAGCTGGCTAAGCTAAATTATTCGCAGAAGCCCGGGTCTAGTTTGTAAGCTTTGCGAAGCATGGCAGGCCATGCTTTTTGGCCGCCTGTTTCGCCGCTGTGAACCACATTAGCCTGTGCGTATATGCCATCAATAATGCTTTGCGGTATCTCGATAACCTCTTCATCAGACTGCATCAGGGCAAGCTGAATTTCGCACGCACGCTGCAAATCGTAAAAGCGCATAAAGGCGTCGCCAACGGTGGGACCAAGGGTTAGACCGCCGTGATTAGGCAAAAGCATGTGATTAGTGTCGCCAAGGTCGTCCTGCAAACGTTTCTTTTCACTATCATCAACGGCTAAACCTTCGTAGCTGTGATAAGAAAGTGAAGGTAGCGAAAACATTGAATACTGGCTCCAGGGCTTAAGCCCGCCTTTGACAGATGCGACTGAGATTGTGGCTAGTGTATGCAGGTGAATAACGCATTGGGCATCGTGACGCACTTCGTGGATAGCACTGTGAATGGTGAAGCCAGCGGGGTTTATGCCGTAAGGTGTATCGTCAAGGATGTTACCCTCTAAATCGACCTTAACCAGGTTAGAGGCGGTAACCTCGTCAAACGTCAGGCCAAAGGCGTTAACCAAGTAATGATCAGTGCCCGGTACCTTAGCTGAGATATGCGTGTAAATAAGGTCGCCCCATCGCATATCTGCCACTAACCGATAGCATGCTGCTAAATCGACACGAGTTTGCCATTCTTGTTCAGAAACTTTGCCTTTAAGGCTTAAGGTTGGCAGTGAAAACAAGCCACTTCTCCTATTCTTTTCATGGTGACAATTTACCAATACCCGCAACAATGAACAATGCTTTGTCAGTGCTGCGTTATATCGAATTGGGTGTAGCCATCGCGCAAGGGAATAAGATCGTCAGCGAAACGCATTGCGTCGTGGTCAAGGGTAAAGGGGTCGGCTTTTACGAGTTTTTTTATCTCTAATTTGGCCCAAGGAGGCGCATCGAAGGCGTCTGGAAGGGTCTCAATACCAGCATCTAAATCACAACCAAATATAGCCAATCCATTAGGTGTGGTGGATAAATATTGGGTAACTTCAACATTGAACCCAGTTTCTTCCCACGTTTCTCTGTGTGCAGTACAGGCGACCGATTCATTTTCAAGCACCCCTCCACCAGGAAAATCCAATTTACCTGAAAGACGGTGTTCTACTAACAGTACCTTATTTTTTGTTTTGACTAGGCACGCGGCAGCAATCAAAGGGGCTGGACTGTTTTCTCCAATTTGGTTTTGTTGAGATAAAAGCCTATCGGAAACGCGACAAACCGGCGCGTTGGGTGAAGACTGTGAACATGCGAAAAGCGTTAAAACAGCGAATATAGCTGATAAGCGAAATAAGATGACCATCGATTTGGGTAAAATACTCTAGAAGCTGTTTGTGATTGTTTTAAAAATAATCAATATTAAATGACAGACTCTACGCAAAAATAAAAATAACACAACTAATACCAGTCCGCGTAGATCATTACCCACTCAGCGAGATTTAAAATGTTCGGAATCGCGGCGTGTTACCGCAGGTGTAGTGGCTCTACATCAAGGTGACACAACAAAGAGTACGGACATTTTAAACTCGCCCTTCGGGAAGGTCTGGCAAGCTTCCTAGCTTCATTCTGGGAATTTGAAAGGGAACACCATTCCTGCATTCCCACGCTTTGCTAGGAAGCTTGCCAGCGCCTTCTGAGAGGGCAATGATCTATGCGGATTGGTATAAAAATAATAACGCGGTACACAATCTTTACGTATAGCGGCGCTTGCGAAGAATCGTAAGCGGATTTTGTGTACTTGAGTATCCTAAACGTTTTCAAAAATACGTGATGGGATACTTTTTTACCTATAGGAAAGGTTATGTCTTCACGATTATCTTTATCGCCTTTGTTGCTTGGCGTAGTACTACTTGCAGGTGTTGTAGTGTATTTGAATATGCCCGAAGAAGAGAGCGCGAGTAATAGTAGCGTGCGGGCGACGCCGGTAAAAACAGCCTTGGTATCATCACAGGCATTCCCCATTACGATTGAGTCATTAGGTACTGCTACCGCCAACGAGTCGGTAAATATTACCGCACAAGTCACCGATACCGTAAAAACAATTAATTTTGAAGACGGCGATAAAGCCACCGAAGGCGAGTTACTGGTTCAGCTAAACAATACGGAAGAACGCGCCAGGGTAGAGGAACTTAAGGCGAATATTGATGAGGCCAAACGCCAATTCACGCGAATTTCTGACTTGCGTCAGTCAAACGCTACCTCTGAACAACTTCTTGACGAGCAGCAAGCACGGGTTAAAGCCTTACAAGCTCAGCTAGATATTGCGCTAGCTCAGCTAAATGACTTGCAGATACGCGCGCCATTTAGCGGACTATTAGGTAATCGCGAAATCAGTATCGGCTCTTTGGTGCAACCTGGTGACACTATCACGACTTTAGATGACATCAGTCTAATTAAGGTCGATTTCAGTATCGCTGAAAACCATCTTGCAAGCGTGGCT
Organism: Alteromonas sp. KUL17; assembly: GCF_006538305.1. Classification (NCBI taxonomy): domain Bacteria; kingdom Pseudomonadati; phylum Pseudomonadota; class Gammaproteobacteria; order Alteromonadales; family Alteromonadaceae; genus Alteromonas; species Alteromonas sp. KUL17. Next base: position 398,829 of record NZ_BJKJ01000001.1, on the reverse strand, counting down.
AAAGGGCAGGCATTAAGTGCATCCTCGGTGGCTTACCCCGGAGAAGAGTTTACAGGGGAAATCTCTAACATTGACACGCGACTCGACCCGATTAGCCGCTCTATTCGGGTACGTGCGACGATAGACAACCAAGATAATCGTCTACGCCCAGGTATGCTGCTTACCGTAATTGTTGAAAAGCGCGTGCTGAATACTTTGGTATTGCCGGAAAAGGCGTTGGTTCCCGTTCAAGACAAGCAGTATGTGTATGTCGTTAAAGATAACGTTGCACATCAAACCGAAGTGGTAATTGGTGAGCGTCGTCCCGGGCTGGTGCAAATTGTTAGTGGGTTAAACGAAGGCGATGAGGTCATTACCGAAGGTACGCTTCGGGTACGCGACCAATCTCCGGTTAATGTGTTAAACCGCTAAGGGAGCATATCGTCATGTTATTGTCAGACGTTTCAGTAAAGCGCCCTGTTTTCGCAACGGTTATCAATTTACTGCTGATCATTTTCGGTATTGTCGCTTTTACCATGTTGAGTTTGCGTGAATACCCTGATATCGACCCACCTATTGTCTCGGTAAGTACCACCTACACAGGTGCATCTGCGAATATAGTGGAAACCCGAATTACCCAGCTATTGGAAGATAGAATATCGGGTATTGAGGGGATAAAAAACGTTACCTCGACCTCTCGTAATGGTCGTTCAGACATTACCATTGAATTTAAGCTCTCTCGTGACATTGATGCTGCCGCGAATGACGTGCGCGAGCGAGTAAGTCGCGCACTCAATAACTTGCCTGACCAAGCTGATCCTCCAGAGGTGTCTAAAGCAAATTCCGATGAAAGCGCCGTGGTATGGTACAACCTGCGAAGCACAAACCTAAATACCATGGAGCTAACTGACTACGCCGAGCGCGTATTAGTGGATAGGCTTTCAATTGTCGATGGTGTCGCCCGAGTTCAAATTGGGGGAGGCAGGCGCTATGCCATGAAAGTGTTCTTAGACCGCAATGCAATGGCGGCAAGAGGTATTACGGTAAACGATGTAGAGCAAGTCATTCGCGCCGAGAATGTGGAGTTGCCGGCGGGGGAAGTGGAAAGTACTGACCGTAACTTTGAAGTACGGGTTGCGCGAACCTTTCTTACACCTGACGACTTTGCCGCGCTGACAGTTGCGATAGGCGACAACGGTTATCTTGTGCGGCTTGGCGAAATAGCCCATGTTGAATTAACCGCAGAAGATGACGAAACCGAGTTTCGTGGTGATGGCGTCAATATGATTGGACTCGGTATTATTAAGCAGTCCAAAGCCAACACCTTAGACGTAGCCCGTGCAGCGAAAGCGCAAATTGAAAGAATAGAAGCCACCCTTCCTGATAATATTTTTATTGTACCCAGCTATGATTCGTCGGTATTTATTGAGGCGTCGATTGATGAAGTATATGAGACTTTAGGTATAGCGATGCTAATGGTGGTGATCGTTATTTACCTTTTCCTAGGTAATATTCGCGCCACGTTGATTCCGGCAGTTACCGTACCCGTTTCTATTATTGCCGCTTTTATCGTGATGTATGCACTGGGGTTTTCGATCAACCTTCTTACCCTGCTTGCTATGGTGCTAGCCATCGGTTTGGTGGTGGATGACGCCATAGTTGTGCTTGAGAACATCTACCGACGCATAGAAATGGGCGAACCACCTATTTTGGCCGCCTACCGCGGCGCTAAAGAAGTTGGGTTTGCGGTTATTGCAACAACGCTGGTGCTTATTTCTGTGTTTGTACCGTTGGTTTTCCTTGAGGGCAACATTGGAAGGCTATTTACGGAGTTCGCATTGGCCATAGCTGCAGCAGTGGCATTTTCAAGTTTCACGGCTCTCACGCTATCCCCTATGATGGCGTCAAAAATACTCAAAAAGCGCCCCCGTTCTTCTGGCTTTGGTAGTTGGATGGATAAGCGGTTTACACAGCTAGAAACAGGCTATTTTAATACGTTAGGCAAAACACTCCACCAACCCATTTTGATGCTACTTTTGCTGGTTATTGCGGTGATAGCTTTGGTCCAACTTTCTCACAAAGTGCCCAGTGAGTTCGTTCCGAAAGAAGATAGAGGCAACTTTTTTATCTTAATGAATGCACAAGAAGGCGCGAGTTTTGAAAGTAATGCTAGGAACCTAGAGCAAATTGAGAGCGTTCTAATGCCCTATCGCGAAAGCGGTAAAATTAATCGTCTGTTGGTTAGAACACCTGGTTTCGGAGGAAATGCAGGGATTGCGATAGTTGGCTCGGCAGACTGGGATGAACGAGATTTTAGTACATTCTCTTTAATGGACGAAATTAGCGCCAAACTCAACAGTGTGCCTGACGTTCGTGCTTTTGCGATTATGCGTAGCGGTATTTCGGGAGGTGGGCTAGGTCGTCCTGTTCAGTTTGTATTACAAGGTGACACCTACGAGAACCTGGTTGAATGGCGCGACACAGTAATACAAAAGGCCGCGCAAAACCCTGGACTGATTAGGCTAGACTCTGACTATAAAGAAACCTCTCCACAGCTGTTAGTAAATATAAATCGCGACAGGGCAGCAGACCTGGGCGTATCAATTAGTGATATTGGTAGTACGTTAGAAGTGATGCTAGGACAGCGTAGGGTGTCGACTTTCCTCGATAGAGGTGAGGAATACGATGTCATCATGGAAGGCATAGAGGAAGACTTCAGAAGCCCTAACAGCATAGAAAATTTATACGTTCGCTCATCTCGCACTGGTGAACTCATTCCCATGGATAACTTATTAACATTCGAAGAGCAGGCAACGTCTGCGCAGCTGAATCGTTATAACCGAATGCGCGCTGTGACAATATCAGCAAATTTAGCAGACGGTTACACCTTGGGTGAAGCGCTAGCCTACTTGGAAGATATTGTCGCCACGGAATTGCCAGACAATGTGTCTATTGATTACAAAGGCGAGTCTCAACTTTATCAAGAGGCGGGTAACTCATTTGTTTATGTTTTCATGTTGGCGCTTGCTGTGACTTATTTAATATTAGCAGCGCAGTTTGAAAGCTGGGTACACCCGTTGGTTATTATGCTCACCGTGCCGTTGGCCTTGGTTGGTGCCTACATTGGGCTGTTTTTCAGCAATATGACTATCAATATTTACAGTCAAATTGGTTTGGTTATGCTCATTGGACTTGCTGCTAAAAACGGTATTCTGATTGTGGAGTTTGCTAATCAACTACGCGACGCAGGTATGGAGTTTGAACAAGCACTTAAACGAGCCGCCGCCCAGCGTTTAAGACCCATAGTGATGACAGGCTTTACCACGGTATTTAGCTCACTGCCTCTTGTACTTGCCTCCGGGCCTGGCGCTGAGAGCAGAATGGTGATCGGTATGGTTATTTTTTCGGGTGTGCTTCTATCAACATTTATGACCCTCTACGTGGTTCCAACTGCGTACAGTTGGCTAGCAAGAAATACAGGCTCTCCAATGCAGCGAACCAATAAAATTGACGAGCTGGAGAAAGCGATCCCCTATAAAAAAGGCGAGTCTTAACGGCTCGCCCCACTGTTTGTTGTTTGAATTTCACTCAGTCGCCAACATTCGTTGGCGCAAACTGGATAACCTTAAGGTATGCATTTTCATACTGCAATATAGGTTTCTATCACTTGCGATGCCTGTCTTACTAATTTCAAGTTGTTGATTTTAAATGCTTATAATCCAAAATATGTGGTCTATTTAACTTTTTTATAAGCAACTATAAGCTTCAAAGGTATGCATTAGACAATTGTATAGTTGTTTAACTTTCTACTTTCACTACACTGCGCGCCATTCCCGAATGCTTATATAAGTTATTAATTTATATAAGGTAAAAATTTAAAGCTTAAAGTGGCGAATATTGTATTTGTGACCAATACTTACTTCGTTGTAAATGTTTGGACATACAAGCACATGTTTGTTTCATATCGCTCAAATACGCAAATGTCGTTTTTAGCGCCTTCAAAATAGTAAAGAGCGATGAGCTAGCATTCACAAAGACTCCAGAGGACATATGATGAAAAAATGGATACTTGCAGCAGGACTGTGCTGCAACGTTGCGATTGCTGATGTTGCAGTCATCGTGCATCCCAGCAACGGCGATGCGCTAGACAAAGACAGCATTAGCCGACTTTTCTTAAATAAAGCGAAAGCATTTCCGAGCGGTACACCAGCACAACCTGTTGCGCTAGCTGAAGGGCAATCGGCTACCGATGAATTTAACGGCAAAGTGTTAAACAAAACCGCAGCACAACTTACTGCGTTTTGGTCAAAACTTGTGTTTACCGGTAAAGGGCAACCGCCGAAAGCGTTGGGTAGTGACGCAGATGTGATATCTGCGGTAGCAGGAAATCCAAGCGCTATAGGTTATGTAGACGCTGGCGCTGTGAACGATAGCGTACGTGTCGTCGCGACTTTTTAACTTACCGTTAATACAAAGAATTTAAGGAACACGCATGAAAACCAAATTAGCTATATTAACTATGGCAGGCCTTTTGGCTACTCCAGCAATAGCCGACATTCAAATTAACGGCTTCGCAAACCTGATTGGCGGTATGACACTGGACGATGATGAGTCAGTGTATGGCTACGACAGCGATTTTAACTTCGACCCTGCCAGTGTTTTTGGTCTTCAGGTACGTGGTGATGTAAGCGACAAACTCTCTGCGACCGCCCAGCTTGTTGGCCGTGGTAGTGAAGATTACGACGCTGATTTTGAGTGGGCGTACATGACCTATGTGTTGAACAATAACTTCAACATCAGCGCCGGTCGTCTACGTATGCCTCTTTTCAAATACTCGGCATCACTTGATATTGGTTATTCTTACCACTGGTTGACTCCACCGGATGCAATTTATGGCATCGACTTCAATAATATTGACGGTGTTCGCGTTGACTACATGAACTACTCAGGTGACTGGGAGTATGGCGCTCAGCTTACAATGGGTCGCGTTGAAACAGATACGACTATTTCAGGAACGCCTGCAGCGCTAGAACTGAAAAATGTAGTGGCGGTTTCTTTTGAAGCGACTCGTGACTGGTTCAGTGCTCGTACCTTGCTTGCGCGTGGAACGACCAGTGCTGTGAACGAAGATTTTGACACATTTGTAGAAGGAATGTCGGCGTTCGGTGCAGCGATACCAAATGCGACGGCTGCGGCTGAAGGTTTCAGTGTTAATGATGATACTGGTACCTTTTTTGAGGTAGCAGTTGATATCGACAAGTATGATTGGTTTGTAGGTGCAGAATTCACTCAGACTGAAGTAGATGGCTCTGTAATTGCCGATAATAAAGCCTGGTACGTTACGGCAGGTATGCGCTTCGGTAAGTTTACACCGCACATTACTTATGAAGTTGAAGAGGCGGATAACGGCACTCAGCTTGGTCTTGTAGCAGCACTTCCATCAACAATTGCAACTGGGAATGAAAATTTCGATGCTGCGTGGAACGGTTCTGAAGACTCTTTGGGTATTTACCAAACAGCTGCAGGTATCGCTGCGCTACAAGAGCTAGATGTATCTGCGGTTACTGTGGGTCTTCGTTACGACGTTGAACCAGGTTTTGCACTTAAAACTGACGTAACTTGGTATTCAGATGATCTAAACGATCTAAATGATGCAACACTGCTCAAAGTAGGCGTAAACTATACGTTCTAACTACTCGTTATGGCCTTGCATTTTGGTGCGAGGCCATAATTTCATTAAAGATTTTAGCTATTGGGTAGATAAATTAGTTATGATGTTTTTTCAGGTAAAACTGAAACGTAGTTAAGCAATTATAAAAAACAGTGGGATAGCTGATGAACTTTCTAAAAAAAATGCCAATTGCGACAAAGATTTTCCTCATTCCGGGGATCGCAGCGCTAAGTTTTATTATTTACTTGCTTATCACTGTCTATACCGCACTCAATAATGGTGCAACGCTAGAAAAAGTTCAGAAAGTTCAATTTCCTGCCCTTCAACTATCAGCATCGACCTTAGTTGATATGCAAAAGGTGCGCGATACCCTTGCGAGCGCAGTGACCACTGGTGATCAAGACACCCTTACTATGGCGCAAGAGCTCGCCGAAGAAGCAAAAAGCGGCTTAAACCAAATTGCTTCTATTAGCCCTGAGTTTCGTAGTGAAATTTCTCGCATCTCCTCAGGCTTTGATAATTATTTCGATGTTGCCTACGACGTATCACAGTCTATGGTCAACGGCACTGCCGACTTCAGTCGTTTAGGCGAACTCTCAGCCCAAATGAATCAGTCATACGATGGTGCCATCGCTGCGATGTCTCAATTTCGTGATGCTCAACAGGCGGCATTTGAAGAAGCATTTAAAAACACAGACAGTGCCAATACCTCGTTAATTAGCACAGGCGTCATTTTAGCCGTGGTTGTGACTATATTGCTGTTTGGAACAGCGGTACCTATTGTTCGCGGCATTAAGCAAAGTATTGATGACGTGGTTCGTTCCCTTAAAGATATTGCTCAAGAAAACGGTGACCTAACGGTTCGCATAGAAACCAAAAGCGAAGATGAAATTGGCGAGTTGGTATATTGGTTCAACCAATTCATGGACAAACTGCAAGGCGTAGTGCGTGATGTGGTAGAAGCGAGTTTACCGCTATCAAACCTAGCGCAGAACTTACGCGGTGTAACGGAAGAAACCCAGCGCACCATTGATGTACAGCAAAAGTCTGCAACCAATGCTAAGCGTGCGGTAGATACGATGAGTGGCTCTGTTGACGGTGTTGCACATAGCGCAGCGCAGGCGGCAAGCGACGCTAACGAAGCGACAACAGCGGCCAGTGAAGGACGTCAAATTGTACAGCAAACCGTTACCAGTATTCAGCAGCTTGCTGAGAACGTACGCGAAACCGCTGACGTTATAGCTCGTTTAGAGTCTGATTCTAATAAAGTTGGCTCGGTGCTGGATGTGATCAAAGGTATTGCAGAGCAGACCAACCTGTTAGCACTAAATGCCGCCATTGAAGCCGCAAGAGCGGGTGAGCAGGGTAGAGGCTTTGCGGTAGTCGCAGATGAAGTGAGAACGCTAGCATCGCGCACACAGCAGTCTACGGAAGAAATTCAAAGCACCATCGAACAGCTTCAAAGCGCAGCACACTCAGCAGTAGAGGTGATGTCGCGTGGTACTGAGCAAGCAACAAGCAGCGTTGAAACAGCCAACAAAGCGGGAAGTAGCTTAGAAACCATTACCAGTACGATTGGGCGCATAAACCAAATGAACGAGCAAATCGCGCACAATACTGAAGATCAACGCACAGTGGCGGTTGATATCGTACGTCATGTTGATGAGATTCATGAGCGTACCGAACAAACCGCAAGCCGTTCAGGTGAACTAGGCACCATGTGTAATGAACTTGCCGACCTTGCGCAGCACCTTGAATCCATTGCTAAGCAATTTAGAGTGTAAGCGATAGCTTATCAATAAACATGAATTGAAAGCCTCCGTATGGAGGCTTTTTTGTGGGTTTAGCTAACAGATCAAAGGCTGTGTTTTCTGTTACCTGAAGATAGAAGAAAGGCATAAAAAATCCCCAGCTAAAGCCGGGGATTTTTATTTTAAGTAATGCTTTTTCTATTCGTCTAAGAAGCTGCGTAGCTGCTCAGAGCGGCTAGGGTGGCGAAGCTTGCGAAGTGCTTTCGCTTCAATTTGACGAATACGCTCACGGGTTACGTCAAACTGCTTACCTACTTCTTCAAGGGTGTGGTCGGTATTCATGTCGATACCGAAGCGCATGCGAAGTACCTTTGCTTCACGGGCGGTTAGGCCTGCTAGTACTTCCTGCGTTGCATCCTTTAAGCTACCGCCAGTTGCTGAATCGAGGGGCTGAATAATCGTGCTGTCCTCGATAAAGTCGCCAAGATGTGAATCTTCATCATCACCGATAGGGGTTTCCATCGAAATTGGCTCTTTAGCAATTTTAAGTACCTTACGAATTTTGTCTTCAGGCATTAACATGCGCTCTGACAACTCTTCAGGGGTAGGCTCACGACCCATTTCCTGAAGCATTTGACGAGAGATACGGTTAAGCTTGTTGATCGTCTCAATCATGTGAACAGGGATACGGATAGTACGCGCCTGGTCAGCAATAGAGCGAGTAATCGCCTGACGAATCCACCACGTTGCATAAGTTGAGAACTTATAACCACGACGGTATTCGAACTTATCCACCGCCTTCATTAGACCAATGTTACCTTCTTGAATAAGGTCTAGGAATTGAAGACCACGGTTGGTGTACTTCTTAGCAATTGAGATAACAAGACGTAAGTTAGCTTCAACCATTTCTTTCTTCGCGCGGCGTGCTTTCGCTTCACCGATTGACATGCGACGGTTGATGTCTTTGATATCTGCGATCACCAAGCCAGTTTCCTGTTCAACTTGGTTCATCTTGCTAATACAGCGCTCAATTTCTTCCTGATTTACAGCAAGTTCAGCGGCGTATGGTGCACCTGATTTAACTGCTTCGTGTAACCACGCGTTAGACGTCTCGTTACCCGCAAATGCTTTGATGAAGTCTTTCTTCGGCATTTTTGCGTTAACCACGCAGAACTTCATTACTAGGCGCTCTTGAATACGCACTTTGTCCATCATCTCACGCATGTTCTTAACCATGCGATCGAACTGTTTTGGAACTAGGCGGAATTCTTTGAAAACATCGCTTAATGCATTGATTTGCGTGCGAGAGTCAGCATGAGCTCGGCCTTTCTTCTCGATAACTTCACGAGTTTTAAGGTATTGCTCACGAAGCTCAGTGAAACGCTCACGGGCTAACTCTGGGTCAACACCGCTATCGTCTTCGTCGCTATCGTCATCATCTTCATCGTCGTCTTCATCATCTAACTCTTCCTCAGATAATTCAGAACCAACGTGAGTAGCCGTTGGAGCAAGGTCTTGCTCATCGTTAGGATCAACAAAGCCAGAGATGATGTCGCTCAAGCGAATTTCTTCTGCTTCGTAAAGATCCCACTGGTCTAATAGATAAGTGATAGCTTCTGGGTATTCAGCAACTGAACATTGTACCTGGTTGATACCATCTTCAATTCGTTTAGCGATTTCAATTTCGCCTTCACGAGTAAGAAGTTCAACCGTACCCATTTCACGCATGTACATGCGAACTGGGTCAGTCGTACGGCCAATTTCACTTTCTACAGTAGCTAGTGCCTGAGCTGCCGCTTCTGCAGCATCTTCATCAGCATTCGCTTCTTGCATGAGAAGTTCGTCTGCATCAGGAGCTGATTCAGAAACTTGAATTCCCATGTCGTTAATCATGCGGATTATGTCTTCGATTTGATCAGAATCGACAATATCTTGCGGCAGGTGGTCGTTTACTTCTGCAAAGGTTAAGTAACCTTGCTCTTTACCTTTTGCAATCAGGAGTTTAATCTGAGACTGCTTGCTTTGCGCCATATAACCTACACTTCTCACATTCAATTAGTTTGCAATAGAAAAGACAACATACACAAAGGTATGTTCCCCGTTCTGCTGTAGTACTGCTTTTGTATCAAGGCCGTTAATGCTCGATGCCACGCTGGTCTATACCATTATGTTGCGATGCACATCAGCTCGGGTTCGGATCTGCCCGTTATGTTCGGCTATATCTTTGCTACTCGTGCTGCTGTATTTTTGTTCACTTTATAGTGAATGAGACACGTTTATCTGTGCCCACAGCGAATTAGCCAGTATAGCAGAATAAACGGTGGTGTTACCAGATTGATGGCCGATTTTTTAGCCAGTGTTTTTAAGCTATAAAACAGCGCATACTTACAGCGCGTATTCTTGCTAAAATAATCTCGTTAACTCAATCTCACTAACATAAGCGTTTAAAAAAAGCCTTATGCAAAAGCCTACAGAAGAACAGGCTAACCTCTAGGTCAGTTTGCCCAAGGTTAACTCTTCTGTCTTTCCCTCATAAGTAGGTTCAGTTCCTGTTTTTCCGCCTGTGTCAGCGGCTGAACCCGCGAGCGTGAAATTAAGGTTTCAATGCGGCTATCGAAATGCCCGTCCAGTAAGCGAGCGAAGCTGTCGTTGTAAACCCGTTCAGCATCCTCGTCTTTAACCAAGTGTTCTTGTAACAATAATTTCGCGATAGTAGAAGAATGGGGATGGTCGCGGAAATTTTCAACAAGCTGCGCGGTTTTTGCTTGAGGGTGACTCACGCAATAGCGATGCACATCGCGTAATAAATCCATGCCAGCAGCATTGCTGCCCGCAAAAATATCAATTTGAACGTCTTCACATAGTGTGGCTAATTCAGGTTTATCAAGCAGCAAGCGTATCAGCATGCGAAGCGGTGATAGTTTAGGCTTGTTTACTTGATTGCGATTCGGAGAATAAGCTTGCTTCGAACCTTGATTGGCTTTGGTGATATCTTGCTGAAGTTTAAACCGATCGAACTCGCCAGTGTGCTTGGCTAGTTCTTCCAGCAGCATTTGCTTTTGATCATCACCTAATGTGCTTTCGATAAGCGGCATTGCCGCTTTCTTAAGGGCAATTTTACCTTCTGGCGTGCCCACATTGTGCGTCTTTAATAAGTTTTCAAAGAAGAAGCGGGATAACGGCATAGCGTCATCTAGCATTTCCATGAACGCATCTTTCCCCACCTGACGCACCATAGTGTCAGGATCCTCGCCGTCGGGTAAGAATAAAAACGAAATACGTACGCCGTCTTTTAACGCGGGCAGGGCGTTTTCTAACGCGCGCCATGCAGCTTCACGCCCTGCGCGGTCACCGTCATAACAGCATACAATGTGAGACGTAGCGCGAACCAGCATTTGAATATGTTCAGGTGTGGTAGCTGTACCTAGCGCAGCAGTAGCAATATTAATGTCGAATTGACTTAGCGCCACTACGTCCATATAGCCTTCTACAATAACGACGGTATCTAGGCTACGATTTTTTTGTCTGGCAGAATAAAAGCCAAAGAGCTCACTGCCTTTGTGGAAAATGCGGGTTTCTGGCGAGTTTAAGTATTTAGGGCCGCCGTCATCTAATACTCGGCCGCCGAAACCCACCACACGACCCCGTTTGTCCCTGATAGGAAACATAATGCGGTCGCGGAAGAAGTCGTAGGTACGTCCTTGGTCGTTTTTATTGACCAGTTTTAAATCGACCAGTTGCTTGATGCGCTGTTGATCTTTGCCAAAGGTATTTAGCAACGCGTCCCAACTGTCTGGCGCGTAGCCAATTTCCCATTGCTTAACGATATCGCCGCTTAATCCACGGTTTTTCAAATAGTCGATGGCTTTTTTGCTATTACCATTTTGGCGTAACTGATGCTGGAAAAAGCGTGCAACTTGCTCCATTACTGCGTAATCGTCTTGCTGTTGCTGCTTTTTCTCTTCGCTCATGGCAGGGCGACTGCCCTTTTCACGGGGGACTTCAAGCCCGTGATAGCGCGCTAGCTCTTCTATCGCCTCGACAAATTCTAAGCGGTCGAATTCCATAATAAACGAGATAGCGTTACCGTGAGCGCCACAGCCGAAACAGTGGTAAAACTGTTTGTCTTGACTAACAGTGAAAGATGGCGACTTTTCGTTATGAAAAGGGCAGCACGCTTGGTAGTTTTTACCTGCTTTTTTAAGTTTAACTCGGCTATCTACCACTTCTACCACATCGGTACGTGACAGCAGGTCGTCTATAAAATCGCGAGGTATCTTTCCAGCCATGAGGGTACTTTCAAAAAGGGTTAGTTAAAAAAGATCTAGTTCAAAAAGAATGAGAAAAGCACAAGTCGTAACTGCGCTTCAAGCGACAGGCTACAACATTATGAAAACAGTAATCTACTTTAACAGGGAAGTGTAAAAATGAGAACAATGAAGGTGTGACAATGCACACCTTCTACACGCTTCTCTTTTACGAAAGGTCAGAGTTTAAGCGTTCAAACGCGCCTTAATTTTTGCACTCAAAGCACCCATGTCGGTGCGGCCTTGAACCTTAGGTTTCAAGGCGCCCATGACTTTACCCATATCCTGCATACCCGATGCTCCGGTCGCAGCCATGGTTTCGTCGATAAGTGCATTTAGCTCATCGTCAGTCAAAGGCTGAGGTAAGAAATCTTCAATGTAAGTGATTTCTTCACGCTCTTTGCTAGCTAGGTCGTCGCGGTTTGCTGCGTCATATTGTGCAGCCGCGTCTTGGCGCTGCTTAACCATTTTGGTCAGTACCGCTAAGATTGCGCTGTCGTCTAGCGTAATTTGTTCATCGATTTCTTTTTGTTTAATGGCAGCCATTGCCATGCGAATAGTACCAAGACGTACTTTTTCTTTTGCACGCATCGCATCTTTTTGCGCTGCTTTTAAATCATCAATTAGTGCCATGATGTTTCCTGATTTTTTATTAGTAGAGTTTATACCAATCCGCATAGATCATTGCCCACTCAGAAGGCGCTGGCAAGTTTCCTAGCGAAGCGTGGGAATGCAGGAATGTGTTCCCTTTCAAATTCCCAGAATGAAGCTAGGAAGCTTGCCAGACCTTCTCGAAGGAAGAGTTTAAAATGTCCGTACTCTTTGTTGTGTCACCTTGATGTAGAACCACTATACCTGCGGTAACACGCCGCGATTACGAACATTTTAAATCTCGCTGAGTGGATAATCATCTATGCGGACTGGTATTATTAAGCCCCAGGTTGAAAATCAAATGCAACCATTTGAAAAGGAAAAAATGGAGTCGATAAGAATAAGGCCAAAAAATAGAGGCCCAGAAACGCGAAAGGTGCTGCAATTGCAACACCTTTCAGACTCGTTACTTAACCCTATATTAGTAGAGTTTTACGCGACGTGCGTTTTCACGAGCTAGCTTCTTAAGATGACGCTTCTTAGCGGCAGCTTTCTTGCGCTTGCGTTCCCAAGTTGGCTTTTCGAAGAATTCACGACGACGAACTTCAGAAAGAACACCTGCTTTTTCACAAGAACGCTTAAAACGACGCAGCGCCACATCAAACGGCTCGTTTTCTCTAACTTTAACGATAGGCATTAAACACTCACCTCAAAACTTTTACTGTGTAAATCCGGGTAAAATTGTGCGCTAAAAAGGCCACCCGGGTTAAAAATGGTGCGAAATTCTAATCATATCTACAGAGAAAGTAAAGGATGAATTGCCAAAAAATAGCCAATATTGTGCATTTACCGTTCATTTACCTGTTCACTGGCATTCCATGAATGCAGGATTAAAGGTAAACTCTGCGCTCGTTAAGCACCGTGTTGTTTAACTCGGCTTGTATAAGCGCCCTTTTCAGAATGTTCTCTTGCTTAATTCCCTTTTGAAAAATGGTGATCAAAAGTGTGGAATCAGATGATCCTGACTAGGGTAGTGTTATGATCGCGGCGGGATCATAAAGATGATCGCATCAGATCGCCAGAATTATTTTCTCAGTTTTGATATTTGCTTAGTCATTATGGCTCTCAACAATTGTGTGAACACGTGTTGTGATAAAAAGACGACAGCAAATCCAAAAACGAAGCATTGAAGTTAGTAGTAAAAGGGTTACTCCCCATGCGTATTTTAGGAATAGAAACATCTTGTGACGAAACTGGCATCGCCGTTTACGACGATGAAAAAGGGTTGCTGTCGCACGAACTATATAGCCAAGTAAAGCTGCACGCAGACTATGGTGGTGTTGTGCCTGAACTTGCGTCACGGGACCACGTGAGAAAGATCATTCCTTTAATTGAAAAGGCTATGGAAGACGCTAACACCCAACCATCAGAGATCGACGGCGTTGCTTTTACCCAAGGCCCCGGTTTAGTGGGCGCATTGTTAGTGGGTTCGTCTGTCGGGCGTTCATTGGCCTACGCGTGGAATGTGCCAGCAGTGGGCGTTCATCATATGGAAGGGCATTTATTAGCGCCTATGCTTGAAGACGACGCACCTGAATTTCCTTTCGTTGCTTTATTGGTTTCAGGTGGCCACTCAATGCTAGTTAAAGTCGAAAGCATTGGTCAATATGAAGTACTTGGTGAGTCTATTGATGATGCCGCTGGTGAAGCCTTTGATAAAACCGCCAAGTTACTTGGCCTTGATTACCCAGGCGGCCCTCTTTTAGCAAAATTGGCTGAAAAGGGAGAAGCGGGACACTATAAGTTTCCTCGCCCGATGACCGACAGACCTGGACTAGATTTCAGTTTCAGTGGTTTAAAGACCTTTGCGGCGAACACCATTCGCGATGCTGACCTAACTGGTGGTGATGCTGAGCAAATTAAAGCCAATATTGCCTACGCGTTTCAAGAAGCAGTCGTTGATACGCTTATTATAAAATGTAAGCGAGCATTAAAGCAGACGGGAATGAAGCGTTTGGTTATTGCTGGCGGCGTAAGTGCAAATACAATGTTGCGCAGTGAGATGAAAGCCCTGATGCAAGAGCTAAAAGGTGAGGTGTTTTATCCTAGCTTAGCGTATTGTACAGACAATGGTGCCATGATTGCCTATGCGGGCATGCAGCGTTTGAAAGCTGGGGAAACCTTGGCGTTATCCTCACAAGCCAAGCCGCGCTGGCCCCTTGATACTTTATCGGCGATTTAGGTATTCATAAAAAACCGGTAATTAGGCGCCACACCTAGTTGTAAACGCTACTATGTCTTCCCTAAGTTCACTGGGGAAATATTGAGCATAGCAAGCAGGTAAAATAAAAAAGCATAAATAAAAGGCAATGGGAGCGCATTCCATTGCCTTTTGTTTTACTAAAATGAACATTGAGTAAGGACGTTAAACACCATGCGCTTAGCAACAGACGGAACAAAACAAAATGCACCGCTATTCTATTTAGCATTGTCGTTATTTATTTCGCTTACCTTTGCAGCGCTCACTGCGTCCAATGCATTTGCATCAAGCAAAGCACCCTTGAATGACTTTGTAAAAGGCCTGAAGCAAGAGCAGCAAGATCAGTATGTCGTGCTCATTTCTCTTGATGGATTTCGCCACGACTATATCGAATTACACAACGCGCAACACCTTGGTGCTATTGCAAAGAAAGGGGTAAGAGCGTCGTCTATGACCCCTGTTTATCCTTCAAATACCTTTCCCAACCATATTTCACTTATCACTGGGTTATTACCTAAACACCACGGCATCGTGAACAATCGATTTTTTGATAAGTCTCGCCCAACGAAAGAAGGCTACGCGCAGTACAAGCTGGGTTACGGCGGCATGGACAGCACGTGGATTACGGCAACGCCGCTATGGAACTTAGTGGAATATCATGGCATGAAGGCAGCTACCTTCTTCTGGCCAGAGTCTGATTCACGCATATCAGGTACCTTGCCTAGCTACTTCTATCACTACTCTAAATACGCCGATTACCAGCAGCGGGTAGATCAAATTATAACTTGGTTGAAACTGCCTGAGGTGTCGCGCCCTCGCTTTATTGCGGGTTATTTCTCGCTTACCGATTCGGTTGGACATGATGAAGGACCTTTTGCCGACAAAACCAATGATGCGGTGCAGGAAGTGGATGCGCTTATTGGTCAACTTTATGAACGCATTAACGCATTAGATTTTCCGGTAAACTTGGTAGTGGTGTCGGATCACGGCATGACACCCATTGATGAAAGTCAGCTTATAGAAGTTGAGTCTTTATCTATACCTGATAGCTTCATTATTGAAAATGAGGGAGCGCAAGTTCATCTTTACGCCAAAGTGGGCGTGAACGATAAACAAATCACCGAAGAAATAGAGCGTCTTACCCATATAGCCGAAAACCGTTACATTGTGCTTAACGATACCCAGCGCGCTGAGCGACATATGGAAGTGGGAAATAGAACCGGCGATATTATTATTGAGATAGCCCCGCCAGCACGCTTTAAAAACGCCAACAGCATGCATATTAGTAAAGGTGGGCATGGCTACATGAACACGCTGCCTGATATGGGGGCGACGTTTGTAGCAGTGGGACCTGCGTTTAAAACGAATACCACCCTACCTGTGTTTAGCAACCTGGAGGTTTATCCTGCGTTGGCCAAAATACTTGGCATTGCGCCGGTTACGCCGATAGATGGTAAGTTAGATGTGCTGGAAAAGGCGCTTACTCTTTAACTTTTCCCTTATCCCATACTTTACTTTCATTGCCCGCTAAAAGACGGGCAATGTTGTCTTTGTGGCGTAGAATGATAAGCAGCGAAAGCATTGCCACGGGCACGGTATATAAAGGCTTAATCAAAAATGTAAATAACGGCGCAAGAGATACTGCGATAAGCGCGCCTAATGAAGAATAGCCCGTAAGAAACACCACTACTACCCAACTCAAAATAAGCAAACCTGCTAAATCGAGGCCTATAGGGAGCATAGCGCCAAACGCAGTGGCGACGGCTTTTCCACCTTTGAAACCAAAATAGAGCGGAAAGATATGCCCCAAGCACGCGAAAATAGCAATGACGCCTAACATGATTGGCTCTATGCCCAGAAAGTAACTGCCGTAAACGGGAATAGTGCCTTTTAGTATATCCATGACAAGCACGAGGAGTGCTGGAACACGACCGCCCAGTCGATACACATTGGTAGCACCTGGGTTTTTAGAGCCGGCGGTTCTTGGGTCTGGTAAACCAAACAGCTGGCTTATAACCACAGCACTTGAAAGTGAACCGAAAAGATAGGCAACAGCGATCATCAAAAGAGTTAGCGAAATCATTTTGTCATTCTAATTATTAAAAATATTGCCTTTTATTACGTTAAATTTGGTGTGTGAAAGTTCAATGGGCTTTAGTCGCATTAAATTGTGAAACCTTGGTTGCTCCCAGTTGTCATACAGCGGTATAGTTGTGCCACACAAGCGTAAAGCTACTCCATCCAAACGCGATATACCACCGTTTACCAGCAATATGTGGGTGAAAGCGCAGTAGTAAGACCAGTAGTAGGGCTAATAAAAACGGCGATAAACTGGTTTGATAACAGTACAAGATGAAAAATTCCATGGGAAAAATTTATATAACAGGGCTTGAAGTAGACACCCTGATTGGTGTTTATGATTGGGAGCGAGTAAGAACCACCCAGCTACTTCTTGATGTAACACTTGATGTTGATTTAAGCGCTGCGATGCAAAGCGACGATGTTGCAGACACTGTAGACTATGCAAAAGTGGCAGAGTGTATTGTAGAAGTAGGCAAAGAAAGCACATTTGAGCTACTTGAAGCTTTAGGTAATAAAGTGATGGACGCCGTTCTTGATAATTTCACCGTTGCGTCAATAACGCTTAAAATTGTTAAGCCTAATATCCTTCCCAATGCGCAAACGGTTGCTGTTGAGATGCGTAAAGAGCGCAATTAATGTCACAACACACCATCTTAATCAGCATTGGCTCTAATATTGAACGTGAGCATTACACCAAGCAATCTTTGGTTGCCCTAAAACAACACTTCTCTGATGTTACAGTGTCTTCGGTTTACGAAAGCGAAGCGGTGGGCTTTAACGGCAGCCCTTTTTATAACGCCGCTGCTCGGGCGACGACGTCAAAAAGTATTGTGGAAGTGTGCGCAATTCTTAAAGCCATTGAAAAAGACAATGGCAGGGTGCATACAGACAAAAAATTCTGTGCCAGAACCCTTGATCTCGACTTGCTTACCTATGATAGTAAGGTGACCACAACCCCTGTGGTTTTACCTCGCGAAGAGATTTGCTACAACGCGTTTGTGCTTTGGCCGTTAGCTGAACTTGTTCCCAACGACATTCACCCTGAAACGCAAGAAACCTATGCCAAAATGTGGCAAAACTTTGATAAACAGAAACAGCAATTATGGCCGATTGACTTTACTTGGAGTTAAGCAAAGGAATGACACTTTTTGAAATTATTATTTTAGCAATTATTCAGGGCGTTACTGAATTTCTTCCTATCAGCAGCTCTGGACACTTGTTGTTGCCCGCTGAACTTTTTGGTTGGGTAAGTCAGGGCTTAGCGTTTGATGTCGCCGTTCATGTGGGAAGCCTGCTTGCGGTTATGATTTATTTTCGTCAAGAAATCGCTCAGATGACCGTAGCTTGGGTAACACAAGGGTTTAGCAAGCAACAATCTACCGACAGTAAGCTTGCTTGGTACGTTATTGTGGCAACTATTCCAGCGGTTATTATTGGCTTTTTAATGAAAGGCTGGATAGAAGAAAACGCACGTACGGCGCTGGTAATAGCAGGTACCACTATTATTTTTGGTTTGCTGCTATGGTACGCCGATGCCACTGCAAAACGCGAACAAGAGCTAGAAGGACTGACACTTAAGCAAGCCATCTATATCGGGTTAGCCCAAGTATTGGCACTCATTCCTGGTACATCTCGCTCAGGTATTACGATGACCGCAGGTTTGATGTTAGGCCTTAAGCGCGAAGCGTGTGCACGCTTTTCCTTTTTGCTGTCTATTCCAGTTATTTTAGGCGCGGGGCTTTTGGCCACTCTCGACCTGCTTAATGCCAACGAAGCGGTAGACTGGTATGCGCTGCTTTATGGCGCGGCGTTTTCATTCGTAAGCGCCTACCTTTGTATCTATTTGTTCCTAAGCTGGATATCGCGTATCGGCATGCTGCCTTTTGTTATCTATCGCTTGGCGTTGGGCGTAATACTACTGTGGTTTGTTTTCGCTTAAGTAAAGAAAAAGGGCGTTGTCCTTCGTATGAGGGGGCTTCGTATGAGGGTGCTTCGTATGAAGGTGCTATTCGCATGAGATGCCCCTGCGCCGCGCAATAGCACTTAATTTTTAATTATGTTCGCAGGCAAATGTTTTAACACTGCTAACATAATTGGTAATCACCTAATTGGTAAGGGAAGTGAGATATGGCAGAAACAATATTTGACAAAATCATCAGCAAGGAAATTCCAGCGGACATATTGTACGAAGATGAATTGGCGCTGGCGTTTAAAGATATAAACCCTCAGGCACCGACTCACTTTCTGGTTATTCCGAAAAAGCAAATTGCAACGGTAAATGATATAGCCGAAGAAGATCGCGAAGTGGTGGGGCACTTGTCATTTGTTGCAGCAAAAATTGCAAAGGAGCAAGGGTTTGCTGACCAAGGCTTTCGTACGGTAATGAACTGTAATGAATACGGTGGTCAAACGGTATATCACATTCACCTTCACGTGTTGGCAGGCAAACCGCTAGGCTGGCCTCCTTACACTGAAAATATGAAGCAACACGTAGAGTAGCGTGGAAAGATAGGAATACAAAAATGCCGCCCTTGATAGTTATCTCAGGGCGGCATTTTTATTTTATGAGTACAGTACTTACTTAGTTAGCAAGCCCCAGTACTTTCTTACCTTGGTTGAAGTGAATATCAACTGGAATGCTCGCTGCCTCTAGGCGCGCTAAATCTGAAGCAAGATCGGGTTTAATTACACCCATAGTTTCTACTAGCTTCGCTACGCCATCGTAATCACCATCACCTTGTAACGTAAGGATTAGTTCAGATAGTGCTTCTACTGCGGCGCCCATCTTCTCCATATTTACGCGATACATGCCGTCTTCTGTTTTCTCGAAGGCGCCTTGCTGGGCAAAGAAGTTAAAGCGGATCATGTTCGCTTTTCCGTGTGCAGAGCTTGCGCCGAAGCGCACAGAACGGAAAATGCCAGCCATAAAGGTAACGTAATAATCTTCTAGTGTACCTTCAGTGATTTCACCTTTTTCAAGAAGACTTTGTACCATGTACAAACCTAGAATATCCGCTTTGCCTTCTTCAAGAGCCGACGCATGCTCTTTAAGTGCTCCGCGCACAGTCCCTGAACCATCTAGAGTATTCTTAATCCCTAAACCGTGTGCCACTTCATGAAACATGGTGTTCGCGAAAAAGGCGTCAAACGTAATGTGTTCACGTTGCTCTGGTACAATTAACGTATCCGCAATAGGCACCAAAATAGTATCGAACTTTGCACGCATTGCGTTTTTAAGCTGAAGGCGGCGGGTACCTTTTTCTAGCTGTACTCGCTCATCATTGGGCAAGTTAATCGCAATAGTCTTACTGCCTGCATTAGAGTGGCCGGCATAATAAATAACATCATAAGCGTTAAGGTCTGCATCAGAACCTGGCATTTCCGCTTTATATGCCTCAGCAACCGGAAGACCTTGCTGTAATTCAGGTAAGAAGGCCGCGTATTTAGCTAGCTTTTCACTCCATGCTAAGTCTTTAATAAGTACATAGGCTTCAAACGCTGCGCGATAGCCAAAGAGTTGATCTTCGTAGCTTTCAATAGGACCGATAACCAGCTCAACAGGGTTGGTTTTCATATCCATCCACGCCATGTCAGAAGCCAGGTAGTCGTTTGATAGTAGGGCTTCAGAACGCAGCTGCAAATATTGTTTAAAGCTTTCATCTTCAGCAAGCTCTGACGCTTTTTTAAGTAAGTCAGACGCCTTCATTAATTCGCTTTTAAAGGCTTCAGAATAAGGCACCGAATAAAGGTTGCCCGCTTCATCGCGCTTCACCATGGAATAAAGGCCTTGTTTGTCGCCAAAATCTGCCGTGGCAAATTCCTCTTTTTCCATATCATGGGGGTAGAACTCAGCGCCCAGCGCTTTGTCTTCATAGCCACTTAAGAAAGGTGTATCGCCATTTAAGCGATCCCAAGGTCCATAGTTTATCGCTGCAAAGTGGCGAACTTTTTCGTCACTAATTGACGAAAGAAATGCATCTTTATCTTCAAAGAACGCTTGTTTCCAGAACAAGTCGTCCATGATTTTCGATGCATCAATTAACAGTGAAAGCATTTTGTGTTGATTGTCACTAAGGTGTGACAAATCGCTGGTAAGATCTACGCCGTGATAAATAGACAAGCGAGACTCATCAACAAGTAAGGTTTGCTCGGAAGCGGTTTCAGGCTTTGCTGTCTGAGTTGGTGTTGTATCGGCGCTTTTGCTGCACGCGGTCAGCATAAATAAACCCGCTATTGCAGCTGCAATAGGAGAATAAGTTGTAATTGTTTTTTTCATAATGACTCTTACCGTGTGGTTTAACCGCATTGATTTACAGTATGCGGGCGGTGAATAGATAGCTCACTATAGCTATGCTTTTGATTTAATACAAAAGTATGAAAAATATTTGCTTAATATCAATAGTGGTTTGCTACCAGTTGACTATACTTTAAAAAAGCTCTGGTGGTTCTGCCGTTGCTAATAATTCGCATCGACACTGTATTTTTTTAGTTGGTCGAAACTAAAGAGCTACTATAGTATGGTGATAGAAATACCATAATAAAACAATAAACGGTTTGTATTTTAGCGTGAAGCATAGAGGCCTATGTAAGTTAACGTACGGAATGCAACGCACAAACATCGAATCTATTTCAGTCATCAGTTTTGCTGGTGGTCAAGATGATTAACTGGTAAAGCAACCTATCGCCTTCACGAGGCTATTTGGAACTTTCTAAGGGTAGAAATATGTCTACACAGAACGCGCTTTCAACCATTTTGGTTGAAAAAATTAACAATGACACACTCGTCCTTCCTACGCTTCCTGCTATTGCATTGAAAGTCCGCAAAGCGGCAGACGATCCCGACATTAATTTAAACGCGATGGGAGATGTGATTGGTCAAGATCCATCACTTAGCGCAAGAATGATCAAAATTGCGAACAGTGCTTATATGGGACGTAGCGTAAAAGTTACTTCTATCAGCCAAGCGGTTACACGAATTGGTTTACGCCAAATTAAAAACATCTCTACTGCACTCGCTATGGAGCAATTATTCGTTTCTAAAAACGATGTAGTTGCACGCTATTTACAACAAGAGTGGGCAAATACAGTTAATATCGTGGCTAACTCTATGGCGGTGCTTCAGCTTTACATAGCGCGTACCAAAAAGCGTGAAATGAGCATGGATACCATGACACTAGCGGCACTGGTTCACAACATTGGTGTTCTGCCTATTTTGACCGAGGCTGAGCGTCACCCTGAAGTCTTTGCGAACCCTTCATTCCTTGAAGTGGCAATCGATAAATTAGCTGGCCGTATTGGTGCAAGCATTATGACAGAGTGGGGCTTCGGAGAAACCTTCGTTAATGTTTCAAAAAATTGGAAAGACCTAAGCTACATGCCAGAAGAGTTAACCTACATTGATTTCGTTCGTGTTGGCGCTGCAGTTTCAGGTGCGGTAGACAGTCAAAAAGATGCGATCTTAAACTTAGCTATTCAGCGCGGTGTGGTTGAAGATATGGGCGAGCTTCATTCTGATGAGTTTGAAGAGCTTGCAAGCGCAGCGAAGCAGATCTTCTTGTAAGTGTTTTAAGCTAAAAAATACTGCAAAGGCCGGTACTGAAGCATAACTTCAGTACCGGCCTTTTCGTTATGAAAAGCTGAAAAATGGAAAGCTGACAATGAAACAGCATAAAGCAAACAAATGCTGCTACGCGCTAACAGGCTTCTTTTGAACGTAAAGTAGCAATAAACCTAATCCTAATCCCCATACCGCTGAAGTCATAGAATATAAACTAAATCCTGACGCCGTACACAGCATGGTAAGCAACGCAGGAGCCCTGTGGTGCTCTACTTCCATGGCGCGAACCACCGCTCCTTGCAGCGTAGCTAATAGGGCTAGTCCAGCAAGCAGATGAATAATGATACTGGGCATACTCACAAATAGCGCAACGACCACAGACGCTAATAACCCCATGAACAAATACGCCACCCCCGCTGCTATAGCGGCTTTATAGCGCTGCGACTTTTCATCATCCGCTTGCTCGCCCATGCATAGCGCTGCCGTTATCGCCGCTAAGTTAAAGGTGAAACCACCGAAAGGTGCTAATAGGGCTTGAACAATGGCAATGCCTGACAAAATGGGTTTGTGGTCGGGCGTATAGCCATGGGCGTGATGAATAGCTATGCCTGGCAAGTTTTGAGAAAGCGTGGTGATAAGAAAAAGGGGAAATGCTAATCCAATGGCAGCACTCAGTGAGAAAGTGGGCGTTACCCAAATAGGCTCGGGCAGGGTGAATATTGATGGCAGCCCTGGTGAGTCGCTTGATAGAGCAACCACACCATCTGCACTACTCATAAACAAGCTAATGGTCACCGACATGATCAGCAACAACAGCATAAGATAGCGGGGAAATAGTCGACTTCCTACTAAATAAGCCGCGATAAATAACGCAACTAAGTACGGTGCGTCATTAACATCACTGAATATCGCAAGGCATATAGGTAAGAGAATGCCGGCCAAAAGCGCCGATGAGATTGCAGGGGGAATCCGACTTATTTGTTTGAGCAGGCTACGGCTTTGCGCAGTTACAAGAGAAAGCAAGGCACATAGTATAAATGCACCAATGGCTTCACTTAAACGGTAGTCACCGATACTGGTTAACAAAAAAGCCGCGCCAGGGGTAGACCAAGCGGTAACAACGGGCAGTTTGGATAGCCACGAAAACAGAATGCAGGTAATGCCCATACCGAGCCCAAGCGCCAACAACCAACTCACTACCATGTCGTCGCTGGCGCCGGCTTTACGCGCTACATCAATGATAATGACAACAGAACTACTGTAACCTACTGTAACCGCGGTTAGCCCTGCGCTGATATGACTTAACTTCCACTTGCTCATGAAAACCCTCGTGATGGAATTTCGATTTGTAATCGACCGAGCGATGAAACACGCTTTTAGTGTCTATCGAATGTGCTACTCTACCTTTTTGTGCGCTATAACGTACAATAGTTAACTTAACATCTGTGCGTTATAGCGCACAACTGGTTTATTAAACTCAGCGTCAAAATAAAAGGCCTTCATTACATGACAAAAGCAAATGCGCAGCCTTCTGCTATTTCAAGAAGTATTGCACACCACCTGCAGTCTGTTCGTAAAGCTCGGGGGCTTTCCCTTGATAAAACCGCGCAGTTGACGGGAGTGTCTAAAGCCATGTTGGGGCAAATAGAACGAGGCGAGTCTAGCCCCACAATCGCTACCTTGTGGAAGATAGCAACCGGTCTCGCGTGTTCTTTTTCTTCTTTCTTGTCAGGTGATGAAACCGCACCTACGTCCCAACATGCCGACAACAAGTTCGCTAACGACCCAAACGTAACCATAAAAACGCTATTTCCGTTTAACTCAGCCACCCAGTTTGAAATGTTTGAACTATGCTTAACGGACTTTCATGAGCAGCACTCTTCGGCGCATCAAATAGGCGTCACCGAACATATTCACGTACTACAAGGAAAGTTAGGGGTTTTGCAAGATGGTCAATGGGAAACCTATCAAGCGCAAGAGCAGTGTATATTACGCGCAGACCAGCCCCACGGTTATCGAGATGAAGTAGGAGAAACGCGCTTTATTGTGGTTATTCACTATCCCACTTAAAGCGGTTGGGCAACTTCCTTGCAAAAGCTAGGAGAAAGGCTAGGAAAAAGGCTAGGAAAAAAGCTAAGAAGTATTTGCGCTAAATGACGGTTGCCAGTTCAAACAAGCAAGTTAATTAACAGGACCTAATAAAAAGCCTAACTACCCCTAGGTAATTAGGCTTTTCGATAGCGCTAGGCTATCTTTTTCATCGGCTTAATATTTATTTGCCATAAGTTTATAAACTATCGTCGTTAAGATTAAGCGCACCACGAAGGAAGTTAAGCAGTGTACAAATTTCGGCTGACATAAGCGCGAACTCTGCATCAAGGCGCGCTTCAACCTGATCTTTTGGCACATCGTCAGTTTCTTCTTTTATGCGATCGGTGAACTTAACACGTTTAATGGCGCCATCCTCACACATAATAGCCGTCAACGTCTCTGCATATTCGAATGCAACCTTTTGAACCAGCTTACCGGCATCCAGATGAATACTAATTTCTTCGCTGTCTAGCGGCTGGTTCTTACAACGAATAACGCTGCCAGTGTCATCGGTAGATTTAAGCTCAGCTTCTTCAAGTAGACCTACACCTTCTGGTGTTGACTCAGTAACCCAGTGCGTAAGCTCGCTTTGAAGGCTTCTGCGCGTAAATGGCACTACTGGAAGTGAGCCTATGGCTTTTCTTACCATGGCCAAAAAGGCTTCGGCTTTGCCATCAGATGATGCGTCAACTACGACTAAGTTGTCAGCGAGCGAAATAAAGCCGTGAGTGTAGGTGTTTTTCGTAAATGCCTGGGGCAGCAAGCGGGTTTGAATTTCTTGTTTAAGATCTGCCTTGGCTTTTTTTACCAACCGGCGAACCGGTTTCCATTTCAATTTTGGCCACCATTTCGTCAAGCTCGGCATTTACCACTGCGCCGGGCAAGATCTTTTCTTGTTTCTTTAGGGTTATCCAAAAACGCTGTTGAACAACATGGAACATGGTGCCTTGCTTACCCGCCTGAGAAAACGGAGAGGCGAACCCCATGGTTGCTAAGTCCTGGCTACCGCACGGGCGAAAAGCGTGTTCGTTAAGGGCACGTTCTAAATCGCCCTCGTCTAGCGATAACGGCTGAGTAATTTGATAGGCTTTTACATTTTTAAACCACATAGTGTAAGCATTCTCTTGATAAAAATAGGGCGCAAGCCTACCAACGTAAGACTCGCGGTGCAATTGAATAAAAGGCCCTAGACAGCGGGCACCTTAGATTGATAGTGGCAAGAAAGGTTAAGCACTCTTTTTCGGAAAACGAATGGTGTACTGTAAGCCGTTGCCAAGCGTACTGTCGGCCTCTATATGCCCATGCAGTGACTGTGTAACCAAGTTGTACATAATATGTGTGCCTAGACCGCTACCACCTTCTCCGCGTTTGGTAGTAAAGAAGGCATCAAACAACTTACTGAGCTCTTCTTCGCTTAAACCTTTTCCGTCATCTTGGTAGTGGATCACAACATTATTACCATCTTCCTTTACATCTAGTGTTACAGAGCCGGCCGCTTTGCCTTCAAAGCCGTGCGTAATTGAGTTAACCACCATATTGGTAACGATTTGAGCGATGGCGCCGGGTGCACAGGTCACAACTAAATTGTCGGGGCAGGATACGTTAATTTGATGTTCAGTATGCTTAAAACTTGGCTTAAGTGACTGAATAATTTCGTTAATATAGTCGCCCAACACAAATTCGCGCTCGGTTTCACTGGTCTGGTCAACGGCCACCTGTTTAAAGCTGGCGATAAGATCAGATGCGCGTTCTAGGTTACTTAAAAGTAATAGCGCAGTTTGTTCTGCTTCATCGATGAAGCTTGCCATGTTCTTACTGGTCAGGCTTTTATCTTCGAAGTCGGTCTTTAAATTGTTCAGTCGCTCTTGTAGAAAGCTGGCTGCGGTCACACTCACGCCCAATGGCGTGTTTACGTCATGCGCGATACCGGCCACCAGACCGCCAAGCGACGCCATGCGCTCCGACTCGACTAATTGCTCTTGCGCTTGATGAAGTGTATCCATCGAACTGGCTAGCTCTTGGTTACGTTTGCGCAGTTCGGCTTCTATATACTGACGATTTTCGTTTTCTTGGCGAAGCTCTCGCTGGTGGGCAATAAGCTCGTCTTTTTGCTGCTCTAAGTCGAGCATGATCTGAGACAACGACGCTGTTTTCTTTGCCACTTCTTGTTCTAAAATCAGGTTTTGGTCGTCTAGCTTCTTGTTGGCAAGAGTGAGTTCATTCTGCGCGTCTTTCAGCTTATTGTTTGAAATAATCAGGTCGTCAATAACGTGGTTGTAAGATTCCTTAAGCTGTAATAGCTCGTTGTCATCATCGAGCTTTATGCTGAGTTTGCTCTCTTCTGGGTGTTGAGGATCGAAATTACCCATTTGCTCGGTAATGGTTTGCAGCGGTTCAGAAAGCATGGTGCGAAATGCGGTCATGAACAAGAAGACCAGAAAGGTGGTTTTTACTAACGCATTACCGATAAGAAAAAATACGCCTACTTCAATACGGCTAAAAATAGTATCAAAGCTAGAATACAAGGTAACGTCGCCAACCGTAGATTCGCGACCTGAGAATTTAAATACTAGTGGGAAGCTGTAGCTAAATACGCCGCCGGGATGATCTTCAATTATTTCACGGTCAACCGGAGCAGGAGAGCGCTGAGCACGGATGCCGTACTCGGCAATGTAGTTACCGTTTTCACCACGAACCTGAAGCCCTTCAACAATAGGCAATGACATAAGGCCTTCGGCGATGGCACGCACTTGGTCGTGGTTAAGTTCCCACAAAGCGCGGGTCAGGCTAGAAGAAAAGGTGTTTTTTAGCGTTTGAAGCTCGCCTTCAACGTGATTTTTCGTGCTGAGGTATTCTGTAAAGATCTGTCCTACCGTCACTAGCAGCGTGAGAGAAAAGTACACTGACAACACTCTGGCTAAGAGTTTCCTTGATAACCCTGTCTTGACCGCAGCCATCGATAAACACACCCCTGTTACATCAGACCTTTTAAATCACCGACAACGCTTGGTAGTTGCTCACCTTTGCAACAATAACAGTCGGTTTTATGTAATTTCAAGAATATGCGTAATCGTATGAATAAACAAGATTATGTATTTAAACTTTGGAACAAGCTTGTATTAAACTTGACACATAAATGTAATCGTTTTAATAAAACTGTCACAGACCACATTAATAATAACGGCGTTTAAAAATGAGCAGGAATATTACGATGTCTCGTACAGTGTTGGTGGTTGAGGACGAAGCGCCTATCCGTGAAATGCTTAAGTTTGTGCTTGAGCAATCTGGTTTTAACATTATTGAAGCCGAAGATTTCGACATCGCGCAAGAAAAAATTTGCGAACCTTACCCAGATTTAATCTTATTAGATTGGATGTTGCCGGGAGGAAGCGGTGTACAGCTAGCTAAAAGTTTAAAGCAGCACGAGTTTACTCGTGACATTCCCGTCATCATGCTTACAGCCCGTGGCGAGGAAGAAGACAAAATTCGCGGCCTGGATGCAGGTGCTGATGACTACGTTACTAAACCATTCTCGCCGAAAGAGCTTGTGGCAAGAATAAAAGCAGTGATGCGAAGAGTAACGCCTACATCAAGCGAGGAGCCCATTGAATTTAATGGTCTTAAACTTGAACCGGTATCACATCGCGTAATGGCGAATGAAGAACCGTTAGACATGGGGCCGACTGAATTTAAATTGTTGCACTTCTTTATGACGCACCCAGAACGTGTCTATAGCCGAGAGCTACTGCTAGATAATGTTTGGGGAACCAATGTTTATGTAGAAGACAGAACGGTAGATGTACATATTCGACGTCTACGCAAAGCTATCTCTCGCCACGGACATGATGCTATGATCCAAACAGTACGCGGCGCGGGTTACCGTTTTTCTACTAAGCTGTAATAAATGTAGTGTTTAGGGAGTAACATAGTGTTATTCCCTTGATGCCGCTGCGCCATCTGGGCATGCGCCCAATTCTACCTTTAACAACGCGAGCTATTTCATGTATTACCCGTTCTCTTGGTTGAGAAGTACATTGCGCTTAGTGCTATTCCTTGTGGTTTTTGCGCTAGTCGGGTGGTATCTAGATGATATGTTATTCGCCGTTGCTATTGGCGCAACCCTGCTACTGCTATTTAACTACTGGCATCTTTACAAGCTAAATCGCTGGTTATGGCATAGTCGTAAAATGTCTCCACCTACCGTGCGTGGCGTGTGGGAACATATTTATGAAGGTATTTATTACCTTCAGCGTCGTAACCGCAATAAGCGTAAAGAGCTTGGTGAATTGGTAAAGCGCTTTAGAGAGGGTTCTGAAGCCTTGCCTGATGCGGCGGTAGTGGTTGATGCTAAGGCCTGCATTATTTGGTGTAACCGCCTTGCTCGCTTGGATTTAGGGCTTAAATGGCCGCAAGACTCTGGGCGTCGAATCGACAACTTGTTGCGCCATCCGGAGTTTATTCAGTACTTTCATGCAGGGAATTATAAATACCCCATTGAAGTACCGTCGCCTACGAACCCCAACAAAACCTTTGAATACCGGATTATGCCGTATGGCGATGAGCATTTGTTGCTGATTGCCCGTGACATAACGCGGGTGTCCCAGCTTGAAGAAATGCGTAAGGACTTTGTGGCAAATGTGTCTCATGAATTGCGTACACCGCTAACGGTCATTAACGGATACCTTGAAATTCTTCCTATTGATGAAGACTCCGATCCATTCATGCAAAAAGCGATGAAAGAAATGACATCGCAAACCCACCGTATGCAAAACTTGATAGAAGACTTGCTGGTGTTGTCGCGCATTGAAGCAAGTTCGGAACGCATCTACGAAAATGTTGTGAATATTCCTGTGGTCCTTGCGCAAGTGGAAAGAGAAGCGCAGGCGCTTAATAAAGAGAAAAACCACACAATAAACTTCCACATCGACAAAGAACTCTATGTTTTCGGCGTTGAGACCGAGCTTCGAAGTGCTTGCTCAAACCTAGTGTTTAATGCGGTGCACTACACACCTGCTGGTGGCGAAATTAATGTGTACTGGCGACGTAAACCCAATGGCGCGCAATTTTCTGTGGTAGATAACGGTGATGGTATTGAGCCAAATCATCTAAACCGTCTTACCGAGCGTTTTTATCGCGTGGATAAAGCGCGCTCTCGCAAAACCGGTGGCTCTGGCTTAGGTCTTTCCATTGTAAAACATGTACTAAGTCATCATAATTCTCGTTTAGATATAACCAGTACATTGGGTGAGGGCAGCAATTTCTCGTTTGTACTGGATAACGAGTTGATTGCAGAGCAACTGTAACCCTAAGAGGCGAGAAGTGTTGGTGAGCAAAAAGCATGACAAGATGAAAGGGCAACGCTATCGCCTTTCAATGTTACTTTTAGTAATAGGCTTACTGTTACCATTTGGAACCCTGGCTGATTCTCAAAATACTCAAAGCTCGTCATCTGCTTCTGGTAGCTATCAAGTACCTGCCTATGAACGTAAGCCTGGGGTGGCAGGAAAAATATCCTCTGTTGGCTCAGACACGCTGGCAAACTTAATGACCTTTTGGTCACAGGAATTTAAAACTCTTTATCCCCAGGTCGGCTTTCAAATACAGGCGTCTGGTTCATCCACCGCTCCGCCGGCACTTATTGAAGGTACAGCTACCATTGGCCCTATGAGCCGGGAATTAAAGCCCAGTGAAATACGGGATTTTACGCGAACCCACGGTTACCCGCCTACAGTATTAAAAGTGGCAATGGATGCCATCGCCATTTTTGTGGATAGACGCAATCCGCTGCCGGGTATGACCCTTGAGCAAGTTGACGCGGTGTTTTCTGAAACCCAGTTTTGTGGCAGCAATACAGCCATTACCAATTGGTCTCAGCTCGGCGTTGACGATATAGGCTATCGTTCTCCTATCAGGCTGTACGGTCGAAATTCAGTATCGGGTACTTACGGCTTGTTTAAAGTGATGGCGCTGTGCGATGGTGACTTTAAGAATACGGTAAACGAACAACCTGGCTCTGCATCTGTAGTATTGTCCGTGGCCAGCGGTACAGGCGCGATTGGCTATGCCGCTTACGGCTATAAAACCGCAGGAGTTCGCGCTCTGCCTTTAGGTGAGTCGCTAGATAGCTTAATCCCTCTTTCTATTGATACGGTGCGCAACGAAACGTATCCGTTTGCCCGTTTTCTTTATTTAGTGATAAATAAAAAGCCTGGTGAGCCTTTACCTACTCTGGAAAGGGAGTTTTTGCGCTATATCTTGTCACAGGAAGGGCAGCAGCAGGTGTTAAGAGACGGATATTTCCCCATTCGTGAAGACGTACTGGTACGCCAACGCCGATTGCTTGACGAATAATAAGTGCCATTCAGAGCAACGTTAACCGCTCTAATGCAGCTGAACAAATCAACAAGTTTTTTAGGTGGAAGCCTCTTTAAAGTCTACTTCACCCTACCTTCATGTCATAATTACGTCACAAATCAAGAAGGTATATTGACGAATAACTGACTAATTGCGATTAAAAAAAGGGGGCGGTTGATAATAAATAATGTCTACGTTCGGTCAAAAGTTTCAGATTTTTACCAATTAAGTTTTAGAAAAATATACAAAAAACAAATTCCTGGTTGCCAAAGTGAGTCTTCTAAACGTTTTTTTAGCCCAAAATTGAACTTTTTCTATGAAACTTTTGTTACAGCGACTTAATGTAACAAATGTGTCATCTACCTCAGTTAAAGTTTCCGCGTTTTCAAAATCCATAACTATACCGTACCTGGAGAAACACATGGAACTTAAGCAACTTTTCAAGGCTTCAGCTATTGCTACTGCACTAGTTCTAGCAGGCTGTGGCGGCGATATTAATATCAGTGAAGGTGATATTGATAACAGCGTAACTAATAATAACGGTGGAAACACTGGTGGCGATACTGGTGGCGATACTGGTTCAGATGATACAGCTCCAGGTGAAGTAAGCTCTTTCCTAAGTGGTGAAGTTTCTGATGCATTCGGCCAGTCGGTTGAAGTACGCGTTCTTTCTGGTCGTTTAACAGCTGATGATGCTGACGATCAAGGCGTTATCACGCTAACTAATGACACAGTGTGGGCACTTGAAGGTCCAGTATTTATTGGTAACGACAAAGCAGACAGCGTAACGCTAGCAATCGAAGAAGGTACAATCATCTTTGGTCGCACTGGTGCAGATTACCTTGTAGTTAGCCGTGACTCTCAAATTGAAGCAGAAGGCACAGCATCTTCTCCAATCATCATGACATCTTTCAACGACGTTGTAGGTGATGAAGTTGGAGCAGGCCAATGGGGTGGTGTGGTTATCCTTGGTAACGGTACTTCAACTAAATGCCCGCAAGACGGCTCTGACTGTGCGCTTCAGGTAGAAGGTGCAGAAGAAGGTGCGGTATTCGGTGGTACAGACGATACAGACAGTTCTGGTATCCTTAAATACGTAGTAGTGAAATACGCTGGTTTTGAAATTGCGCCAGACAACGAACTTAACGGTATTACATTTGGTGGTGTTGGTTCAGGTACAGAAGTTGACTATGTACAAGTACACAGCAACGCTGATGACGGTGTAGAATTCTTCGGTGGCGCGGTAAACGCGAAACACTTAGTTTTAACAGCTAACCAAGATGACTCAGTAGACTGGGACAACGGTTACAAAGGTAAGCTTCAGTACGTTTACGTTCAGCACGCTGCTGACAACTCTGACGCAAACCGCGGTATTGAAGGTGACGGCGACGGTGGTGACGGTCTAGAATTCTCTAAGCCAATGATCGCTAACATGACAGTTATCGGTAACACTTTCGACACAGCTGACGCTGACTCTGAAGGTCTTCTACTTCGCGACCAAACTGGCGCAAACCTAATGAACTTCCTAATCACTGGTCCAGAAGCAATGGGCGAGTGTTTAGAAATGGACACAGACGAAACGGTTCAAGCTAACCTTTCTGACGGTGACCTAACTATGACTTACTCAGCTATTGCCTGTTCTGAGCCGTTCAACACACCTGAAGGTGCAGTTGATCTAGAAGCTTGGTTTACAGGTCAAGAAGGCAATCAGCTAATCGCGTTTGAAGACCGTGCAAACCTTGGTCTTAACCCCGACGGCACGCTTACAGCGCAAAGTGAACTTCTAACAGCTGGTGGCGATGCGTCAACATTGCTTGATACATTCTTTGAAGCAAACACATTCATTGGTGCGATTGGTGAAGACGACTGGCGTCAAGGTTGGGCATTTGGTTTCGGTGGCGGTAACATCGAACTAGTACAATCAGCTTCTGGCTGTCCATCAGGTACGACTTCTATCACGCCAGTAGACGGTTCAACCACTACGTGCGAAGTGTCTGGCACTATCACGTCTGACCTGACGCTTACAGAAGGTAACTTCTACGCGCTTTCAGGTGCAGTATTCGTAGGTGGTGACAAAGAAAACAGCGCAACCCTTACTGTTGAGCCAGGCGTTACCGTTTACGGTGCATCTGGTAATGACTACCTAGTAATTAGCCGTGATTCAGAAATCAATGCAAACGGTACTGCTGAAAACCCAATTACATTCACTTCACGTGACCACGTTGTTGGCGGCCTTGAGGCGGGTGAAGCGGGACAATGGGGCGGTATGATCGTTCTAGGTAACGGCGAATCAACTAAGTGTCCTCAAGACGGTACCGATTGTTCACTTCAAGTTGAAGGTGCACAAGAAGGTGCAGTTTTCGGAGGAACTGACAACACAGATAGCTCTGGTACACTTCGCTACGTTCGCGTAATGCACGGTGGTTTTGAAATTGCACCAGATAACGAACTAAACGGTATTACGTTTGGCGGTGTGGGTTCTGGTACTACTGTTGAGTATGTACAAGTTCACAAAAACGCAGACGACGGTGTTGAGTTCTTCGGTGGTGCAGTAAACGTTAAGTATCTTACGCTAACAGGCATTCAAGATGACTCAGTAGACTGGGACAACGGCTACGTAGGTAAGCTTCAGTTTGTACTTGTTAAGCACGCTGAAGATAACTCTGATGCTAACCGCGCAATTGAAGGCGACGGTGACGGCGGCGACGGCACAGCGTTCTCTAACCCAATGGTTGCTAACATGACTATCATTGGTAACGAGTTCGACACTGCTGATGCAGACTCTGAAGGTGTTTTACTTCGCGACCAAACGAATGCACAACTTTACAACTTTGTTGTAACTGGTCCTGCGGGAATGGGCGAGTGTTTCGAAGCTGACCTTAGCGATGGCGATACTACGCTACTGGCTAACATGGATGGCACGAACACGCCTCAGCTTACTTTCGAAACGTCTGTTTTAGCGTGTGCTGAAAACATCAACAACTCTGGTGATTTCGACCAAGAAGCGTGGTTCACTGCACAATCTGGTAACACGTTACTAGACAACACTGCGACAGTACTTAACGGTATCTACACAGTTGATGCAACAGTAGCGACTGACGTATCGACGCTAGACAGCTTCTTCTCTTCAGTAGACTTTATCGGCGCAGTTAAAGACGCTGATAACGACTGGACTGCGGGATGGACTGTTGGTCTTGAATAAGACTCAGTTCGCATAGCTAAAAACAAGCAAGTGCGTTGCAAATGTGGCGCACTTGCTTTTAAGTTTGTAAAACACGAATAACTTTCGTGAAAGTATTCCTTTCTAAAGAGGTTCATCATGAACAGACCTGCTAACAGGTTTCTTCTAAAGCCCATTAGCTTAGCCGTTGCAGCAAGCATTTTGTTTCCAACGACTATAGCCAACGCTCAATCAAACGAAGAAGAAGTGATTGAGGAAGTTGTCGCTACCGGTACGCGCTTAAAAGGTACCGCGACAGCAGTAATGGAAGAACGTAAAAATCAAGCCTTCGTAGCTGACATCATGGGTGCTGAGCAGATCGCTCGTACTGGTGACAGTGATGCTGCGGGCGCACTTCGCCGTGTAACTGGTCTAACACTTGTAGATGGTCGTTTCATCTATGTTCGTGGCCTTGGTGAGCGTTACTCATCAACACAATTAAACGGCGCAATCGTGCCAAGCCCAGATCCAACGCGTAACGTAATCCCTCTCGACTTGTTCCCGTCGAGCATTATCGAAAGCCTTGCGGTTCAGAAGTCGTATTCACCATCTATGCCCGCGGCATTCGGTGGTGGTAACGTAAATATCCGATTGAAATCTATACCTACACAGCGTGTTTTCAACGTATCAGCTGCGGTTGGTATCGATACGGAAAACTCTGGTGATGTGTTAAATTATGCTGGTGGTGGGCGCGATTGGACAGGTGAAGACGACGGTACTCGTGGCGTTTCAGCGGCTATTCAAGAACGTTGGGATTCAAAAAATTTCTTAGACGATCTTGAGCCAGAAGAAGCATTAGAACTGTTCAAAGGTGTTAATAGAGAATACGGGCTAGAAAGAGAGTCTGCCGATCCTGACATGCGCGTTAATATCACTTATGGTGACAGCTATGATTACGATGAAGACTGGCGCTTTGGCTTTTTGGTAACTTCGCGATATTCAGCGCAAACCCGTTCATCAGAAGAATACGAGCTACAAGACCCTGACTTAGTCGGCGATGAAATTATCAATGTACGCTTCTTTGATGATATCCAAGGTACAGAGCAAACGGTGACTTGGTCTTCACTATTAACACTAGGTGTAGACTATAACCGTCAACATCGTATTGATTATAGCCTTATCGTGCTAAACGATACGCGCGACGAAATCCGCGAGATGTTCGGTAATACTGAAAACTTAAACCAAGCAGAAGGCTTGCGTATTAGAGATATTGATGTTCAGTACGAAGAACGCTCGCTATATACCAATCAGCTTAAAGGCCAGCATACAATCCCAGAGCTAAACTTCATGGGTATTGACTGGACATACTCATTAGGCCGCTCGGTACGCTATGCGCCAGGTAACTTCAATGCACGCTTCGTTATGGAAGATGTGAATGAAGATGGTATTTTTGACGATGAAAACGAAATCTTCTTATCTGATGCACAAACTGCTGCTCGTTATACTTTCCAAAATCTTCACGACCGCTTGGAGAACTTTGGCTATAACGTGACTTACCCGATGACAATGGGTAAGTGGGAAACTGAGTACAAAGTGGGTGCAAGCTTTGTAACCAAAACTCGTACAGCAGAAAACCGCCGTTTCGATATCAATACGTTAGGTGTTGAAGACCGTTCAATATTAGATGGTAACGACTTTAGCGAAATCTTCAGCGACAGCGTTTTAGACACCCTGTCTTTGTCTAGCCGACCTATCATTCGTGATACGACGATTGCTGGTGATGACTATGTAGCGGGTCAGAAAATTGATGCGTACTATCTAGAAGCTGATTTCTTCTATGACAACAAATGGCGTTTCACTGGTGGTGCTCGTTATGAAGACTTCCGTCAGGTAGTGGCGCCATTGGATCCGCGAACAAACCAATTTGACTTGAGTGACGAAGCGGATCGTTCACAGCTAGCGTTTCAAGAAGACGGGTTTTATCCAGCGCTTGCTGTAACTTACTTCTTAGAAGACGATATGCAGTTAAGAGCGAGCATCGGTCAAACAGTTGTGCGTCCTGATCTTCGTGAAGTGTCATCAGCAACTTACCTAGACCCATTAACTAACTTCCCGATTGCGGGTACACCTGGTGTAAGCACAACAGATATCATTAACTATGATTTACGTTGGGAATGGTACCGTGAAGCAGGCAACAACGTATCGGTAGGCTTATTCTACAAAGACATGGAAGCGCCAATTGAATCGGTACAATCTCCAGCTCAGGATGGTCCACCGCTAATTCGTATTGCTAACGCAGAATCTGGTGAGGTTTATGGTGTCGAAGTTGAATTCCTACAAGATTTGGCCTTTATTGGTGACGGTATCTGGGACAACTTGTTTACTACAGGTAACATCACTGTCAGTGATTCTGAAATCGTATTAGATCGTCAGAATATTGTTGAGCAAACCGGTGTTTCTGCGGCGATTACTAATGTTGAACGTCGTATGACGGGTCACTCTCAGTATGTACTTAACATGCAGTTGGGTTATGACTCAGATAATGGTGAACACTCTGCCTCACTCGTCTACAACGTATTTGGTGAGCGTATTCTAATTCCGGGTATCGACGGTTTCGACGATAACTTCGAACAACCATTCCATTCACTTGATATGGTGTACAAGTATTACCCAGACTTTAATAGCACTGTCACATTACGCGTTCAAAATATCCTAGGTGAAGATCGTGAAATTGAGTTCAATGATACGTTGCTTAGGTCGGAGACAAGGGGTACAGGTATTAGGTTGTCATATAAATATGACTTCTAAACCTTAACTTATTACAAAGGCCGCTAACCAGCGGCCTTTTTTTATGTGCAATAGATGACACTTTTGGTCTATTTATGACAGTTTCGTAATAAAACTGTCACAGAAAACTCCTATCCTACGCGCAGAAATTTATAGTCGGACAAAACCGATTTCTTTTAACTTTAAAGGTTTGAATGTATGAAGCTTATCAATGCTTTGCTTGTAGCAGGTGCGCTAGCAGCGACACCCGTGCTTGCACAAGACGATGAAGTCTTAAAACCCGTTGTCGATGAGGCAGCGAAAATAAACGAGTCAGCGGCGAAATCGCAAGAAAAGATTAACGGTATTACCGATCAAATCGACAGCAAACTTCAACAGTTCAAAACATTGATGAAAGAAATCGAAGGCCTTGAGGTTTATAACACTCAGCTTCGTAAGCAAATCAATAACCAAGAACAAGAAATGGCAGACCTAAATGCTGCTATCGATGAAGTGTCTGTTGTTGAGCGTCAAATCACGCCACTAATGATGCGCATGATTGACGGCCTAGAGCAGTTTGTTGCGCTAGACGTACCATTCCTTCCAGAAGAGCGCGCAAATCGCGTTGCTGACCTTCGCGCTATGATGGACCGTGCCGACGTTGCTGCGTCTGAAAAATTCCGCCGCGTAATGGAAGCGTATCAAGTAGAGATGGACTACGGCCGCACTATGGAAGCGTACAGCGGTATTCATTCAATTAACGGTCAAGAGCGTGACGTTGAATTCCTACGCCTTGGTCGCACAGCGCTAATTTATCAAACACGTGACGCAAGCATGCAGGGTGTTTGGAACAAGCAAACTCGTCAGTGGGAAGAGCTTGATAGCAGCTACCGTACACAAATTACAAAAGGTCTGCGCATGGCGAAGAAGCAACTTGCACCAGACTTGCTAATGCTGCCAGTGGCAATTACAGACTAAGAGGTTGATGAGAATGTTTAACACAGTAAAACGTATCGCTGTTGGTCTAGCAGCCCTTAGCATCAGCGTTGGTGCTTTCGCACAAAGCGACCGTGCCATGGACTTAGACGCACTTCTTAAGCAACTAGAAGAAGGTCAGTTCGCACAGTCTCAGCAAAACAAACAGCGCGAGCGTGATTTCCAAGCGCAACGTGCAGAGCAAGATCGCATTCTTCGCGAAACTCGTGAAAAGCGCGACCAAATGCTTGCACAATCAGAGCAGCTTGAAACTCAGTTCGAAGAAAACGAATTCAAACTGGCTGACTTAAACGGTGCACTAGACACACGTCTTGGTTCACTTAAAGAGCTATTCGGTGTGCTTCAGCAAATCGCTGGCGACACCAAAAACAAATTCTATAACTCAGTGGTTTCTGCACAAATCCCTGGCCGTGCTGACTTCCTTGATAAGATGGCACAGGACATGGGTTCAAGCTCAAAACTTGCATCAATTGAAGAAATTGAGCGCGTTTGGTTTGAAATGCAGCGTGAAATGACTGAAGCCGGCAAAGTCACTACGTTCAAGACAGACGTTGTTGAAGCGGGCGGTGAAAAAGTGAATAAGTCTGTTGTTCGCGTAGGTCCTTTTGCACTTGTTGCTGATGGTAAATACCTAGAGTACAACGGTGTAACAGGTACAGTATCTGAACTTGTACGTCAGCCTGCTGACCGTTACATGGATTCTGCTGCTGAACTACAAGCATCAAGCGGTGAATTAGTGCAGTTCGGTATCGACCCAACGGGTGGTTCAATCCTAGGTCTTCTTGTTCAAGCACCTAACCTTCAAGAGCGTGTAGAGCAAGGTGGTGTTGTAGGTTACATCATTCTTATCGTTGGTGCGTTTGGTCTACTACTAGCTCTTGAGCGTCTTGTATCACTGTCGCTTATCCGTATGAAGGTTAATAAGCAACTTAAGAGCAAAGAAGTTAACACAAACAACCCACTTGGCCGTGTACTTAAAGTACGTGACGAGCATCCAAACGCAGATGTTGAAGCACTTGAACTTCACCTTACAGAAGCGATTTTGGGCGAAGTGCCTAAGTTAGGTCGTAACCTAACTATCATTAAGATTATCTCTGTTGTAGCACCGCTTATGGGTCTACTAGGTACCGTAACCGGTATGATCAACACCTTCCAGGCTATCACGTTGTTTGGTACGGGTGACCCGAAACTGATGGCAGGTGGTATTTCAACAGCACTTGTAACAACAGTACTAGGTCTAGTTGTAGCGATTCCAATGACACTGCTTTATGCAATGCTTAACACACGTTCTAAGAACATTGTGTACATCCTACAAGAACAGGCGTCTGGCGTAATTGCAGAGCGCGCTGAGCGAGGCTAATCATGATCGAGTTTCTAGAAGCAATTCGCGATTTCACAGAAACAGGTGGCCAGGTTCTCCTGGTCATCGGTCTGCTGATATTCGTTATGTGGCTTTTGATCCTCGAGCGTGCGATGTATCTGATGGTTTGGCACAAGCAAGCCAAGAAAGAAGCGATAGCAATGTGGACAGCACGTGCCGATCGCTCTTCTTGGTTCGCAGAGCAGGTTCGTCAGAAAACAATTTCACAGTTAACCATGCGCCTAAACGGCAGCATCCCAATTATCCAGTCACTGGTTGCGCTTTGTCCGCTGCTAGGCTTGATGGGAACGGTTACCGGTATGATTGAAGTGTTCGATGTAATGGCGATTGCGGGTTCAGGTAATGCTCGTTCAATGGCCTCAGGTGTATCGAAAGCCACTATCCCCACAATGGCGGGCATGGTTGGCGCACTTTCAGGCGTATTCGCCGCTACCTGGTTAACTCGTATGGTGAAATCAGAACGCACGCATCTTGAGGATGCATTGATTATTCAACGTTAATGCTAGCTAAGCGTTAAGGTAAGGTATTTATTATGAAGCAGCACTTTCAAAACTTAGTCGATGAAGAAGAAGCAGCCATCGACATGACGCCCATGCTGGACGTTGTATTTATCATGTTGATCTTCTTCATTGTGACTGCGTCATTTGTGAAAGAAGCGGGTATCGATGTTAACCGTCCAGAAGCAGCAACTGCTGTGAAAAAGGACCGCGCTAATATCCTTATCGCTATTTCAGATAAAGGCGAAATTTGGATTAACAAACGCCGTATCGACGTTCGCGCAGTACAAGCGAACATTGAGCGTCTTCGCGCAGAAAACCCACAGGGTTCTGTTGTAATTCAGGCTGACAAAAAAGCCACAACAGAAACACTGATTAAGGTTATGGACGCGTCGCGAGCCGCTGGCGTTTACGATGTTTCGATTGCAGCCCAAGAGCAATAAATCATGCCACGATATTTAATCGCATTTGTTATTTCCCTTGCGATCACGTTAGGCCTGTTCTTCTTGATGCAATCGCTTATCAAGATGGGTGGCAGCGCACTAACTGAGCCGCCTAAGGGAAGCGTGCTTGACTTCGTAAGGGTTAAGCAGGATGAACAGGTTGAGAAAAAAGATCGTAAGCCGAAGAAGCCACCTAAGCCTGAAGAGCCGCCACCGCAAATGGAGCAGCCTCAAATGGACTCGCCTTCTCCAGATGCAGAAGGTACGTCGATGGACTTTGGTGCTGAAGTCGGAGACGACATCTCGCTAGAAGGCGGGTTGGCCCTCGAATCCGGTGACGGTGAATATCTTCCTATTGTTAAGGTTGCGCCAGTGTATCCACGACGTGCACTTCAACGGGGTATTGAAGGTTTCGTTATTGTTGAATTTACAGTAACTAAACAAGGTGCAGTACGCGACCCAATTGTTGTTGAAGCTAACCCTTCAGGTATTTTTGAACAAGCGGCTATTGATGCGGCAATGAAGTTCAAATATAAGCCTCGAGTGGTAAATGGCGAAGCAACGGAAGTGTCTGGTGTACAAAACCGTATTACGTTCCAAATTGACGGGTAACAGAACATGATGAGAAAACAGACGAATACATTGCTTAGTGCACTGGCGTTTGCATTTGCATCGGCCACAGTATCTGTACCTACTATGTTGGTTGCTGGTGACGCTGTTGCGCAAGAGCAAAAAGCGAGCGAGAAGAAAACTCGCCGCGTGCCTACGTTACGCGGCAAGGTTTACGAGCAGCTAGCCCGCGCGCAAACGGCAGCGGATGAAGCTGGCGATGTAGAAGAGGCCATTTCTATTTTGAAAGAAGTAGAAGATAAGGCTGACTCCATGAACGCCTACGAAAAAGCCATGATGTACAACTTTTTCGGCTTCATTTATTACAACAACGAAGACTATGCAAAAGCGTTGGAGTCGTTCGCCAAGGTAGTAGAGCAACAGCCTATTCCTGAAAAGTTCGAAATGACTACACTTTTCAGTTTGGCGCAGCTTAACCTTATGCAAGGTAATTACGACGATACCATCACTTACTTAGAGCGTTGGGAAAGTCTTAATGCGGGCCCTGTGCCGGTGAAAAACAAAGTCATCAAGGCCCAAGCGTACTATCAGAATAAGCAGTACGAGCAAGCCGCAACGTGGATTTCTGAAGCCGTTGCCGACCACGAAGCAGAAGGCATGATCCCCGATGAAGGGTGGTTAATTCTTCAGCGTGCTATTTTCTATGAACTCAAGCAGCCTAAAAAGGTTAAAGACGTTCTGGTTAAAATGGTGAAGCTATTTGACGAGCCTAAGTATTGGATCCAGCTAGCGGGTATGTACGGTGAGCTAGGCGAAGAGCGCAAGCAGTTGGCTATTATGGAAACCGCTTATCAGCGCGGGTTCGTTAATACATCCGCTGATGTGTTTAACATGGCGCAGCTTTATTACTATCATCGCGTACCTTACAAAGGTGCTAAGTTGATGGAGCAGGCGATGAACGACGGCGTGCTAGAGAAAAACTTGCGCAACCTTAAGTTCTTAGGCCAAAGCTGGTCACTTGCTAAAGAGCAAGACAAAGCCATTCCCGTTATGATGCAAGCGGCTGAACTGTCTGAAGACGGTGAGTTAGATGCACAGTTAGCGCAAATTCTTCTTAATGAAGAGCGTTTCGACGATGCAATTGCTGCAGCAGACCGAGCCGTTGAAAAGGGCGATTTGAGAAACCCTGGTTTGGTTTACCTGATTAAAGGCATGGCACTTTACAACAAGAAACAATATGCCCTTGCGCTTAATCAGCTAGCTGAAGCAGAAAAGCATCAGAAAAGTCGAGCCATGGCACAGCAATGGAAGCAGTTTGTGCAGGGCGAAAAGCGTCAGGCAGACGCCATTGCAGCTGAGCTAGGTACAAGTTAAGTATCGTACTTTCGTTAATACATCATTTAAAAGGGTCGAATAATATTCGACCCTTTTTTATGCGCTAGGGAAAAGTACTTGAGGCAATAAGTCAGACACCGAGGCCATCTTTCCTTCTGCCTCTAACTGGTTCCAATAGCGTTTGGTTTCTAAAACCTCTTCCTTTATTGAAAGAAAGCAGTCGACCAATACGGGATCAAAGTGCTGGCCTGAGCCTCGCTTAAGATGATCAAAAGCATCATCGTCAGCCCACGCTTTTTTATAAGGCCTTTTCATTGTAAGGGCGTCGAAAACATCGGCGATAGCTACGATACGTGCACTTTCAGGTATCGCCTCTTCCCTTAATCCTCTTGGATAGCCTGTGCCATCCCACTTTTCGTGATGACATAAAGCAATCTCGGCTGCGAGGTTAAAGAGCGGGGTATCACATTGAGACAGTATTCTGTGCCCTATTTCAGCATGAGAGCGCATAACCTCCATTTCGCTCAATGACAATCGCCGAGGTGCTTTTAATATTGCGTCTGCAATACCTATTTTGCCTGTGTCATGCATTGGAGCAGCTTGCGCGAGCAGGCACGCTTTTTCGAAAGGCCAACCGTGAGCCAGAGCAAGACATTGGCTGTAAGCTGCCATCCGCCAAATATGATGACCGGTATCGGTATCATTGTAATGACCAGCGGCAGCTAGCATGCTGATTGCGCTTTGTTGGCTTTTACTTAGTTCCTTAGTACGCGCCGCTACAAGGTTTTCAGCCGTCCGCATTTGATGGGCTAAACTAATGTGGGTTTTAACGCGAGCGAGGGTGATACTAGGTGATACGGGTTTGGTTATGTAGTCTACTGCACCAAGTTTGAAACCTTTTTCTTCGTCCTCTCCTTGAGTTAAGGCTGTAACGAAAATAACAGGTATATGGCTAAGCGCCTCGTTAGCTTTGAGTTTTTTACATACCTCAAACCCGTCCATACCGGGCATCATTATATCTAACAATATAAGGTCGGGAGTAAACTGCTGGGTAATCTTAAGTGCTATTGTTCCCGAAGGCGCAACCTTTACATCATAGTAAGGGCCTAAAATGCCTAATAGAATATCGATATTTGCGGGCTCATCATCAACCACTAATATGCTAAACCTATGTGCTTCATTACGTTGATTATTCATCGGTAATATCGCCTATCAGTTGCGTAATAACCGCTTGAGCACTTTCGAAATCGTAAATGGTAGCAAGCTGTTTCAATCGGTTAATCTTATGTGCATAGACCGACTCGCTGTAATTGGCTGCCAATACGTTGATGTATTCAACCGCTTTCGCGTCATAAGATTGAAGCGCCTGCTCAACGTTGCGTAGGGTCGATAGCATGGA
The DNA here is from genome assembly GCF_006538305.1 of Alteromonas sp. KUL17. Taxonomy (NCBI): domain Bacteria; kingdom Pseudomonadati; phylum Pseudomonadota; class Gammaproteobacteria; order Alteromonadales; family Alteromonadaceae; genus Alteromonas; species Alteromonas sp. KUL17. Next base: position 355,639 of record NZ_BJKJ01000001.1, on the reverse strand, counting down.
GGATTTATCGAAGTTCGTACCGCTTTGATGCATGTTGTCGGTGTCGTTTTTATCGATAGTGTGAGCAATTAGGCGTAGCGTTGCATCTAGCTGAAACGATAAGTTTGTTACGTGTCTTGCATTAACAGCTTCATTTCTCTCTTGTGCTTCTATAAGAGGAACCAGGCTTTGCTCAAGCGTTGTGGCGCCAATAAGCTGAGCATCTTCAAGCAGAGAGGTTAACAATTTCGACGTGTTCGTCTGTGTATGAAAAATATCGAGCAAGTCAGACATAACACCACGCTGGCTGTAGGTTTTATAAAATGTTAGCAGCGACGAGATAAACTGGCTCATTTCGTCCGGAGGGTTTATTTCAATGTAGCCTGAATGTATGTGAATATCGATGGTATGAACGATTTCATCCGCAGTAGCGGGCTTAACCAAGTGCTGACACATACCGGCGGTAAGCGCGCTTTCAGAAGCCTCCTGAGACTCATCGGCACTAAGCGCAATAATTGGCGTATACCAGTCTTTTTTCTGGGTAAGTTGTTCTGCAACTTCATAGCCCGATACGCCGGGTAAGTAGCAATCCAAGAGTATAGCGTCAAATTTGCTCATTTCGCATAACGCAAGTGCCTGCTCACCCGATGAAGCAACAGCAACATTAATACCTAGATCAGAAAGTATTTGCTGGCTAATCTCTACACTAATTGCGTCGTCATCTACCACAAGCACATGTTTGTTTAAAAGGCGCCTGGTTCGCCATTTTCGACTTTCAAGGCCTTCTATTGTCCGCTTACTGAGTGATAGTTGAGCTGGAGATAGTGTTGAAATAAGTTCTGTGTCGGTAAACGGAAGCTCAATGATATTTATATTTTGAACAAGGGCACTTCCCATTCGCTTTTGTACGTCTTGCTTGTTGAGGGGACTGATTAATGTAGTAAGGTTTAGCGACTGATATTCACCAAACTGCATGTATTTAATGAAGCTATTCCAGCTTTGCTCATCATCTGGTAGAAATGCGATAGTTTGAGAGGCTTTACTCGGCAATAGCCCTTCAACTTGGTCGATTATTTGGCAGTGAATGTTATGTCTGTTCAATGTTGCCGCAAGTATTTCGCATCCTTGGCTCACGCTTTCGTGTGTTTGAATGCACAGTACATTGTCGGGAACCGATACGGGAAGTTGAGGGCCTGTACCAGGGCCTTCATCAGAACAGACAGGCAATGCAAAGGAAAAACAGCTTCCCTTGTCTACCTCGCTTTCCAAGGTTAAGTCACCACCCATTAGTTCAACCAGACGCTTACATATCGCAAGGCCAAGGCCGGTTCCCCCATACTCTCTGGAAATGGATGCATCAGCCTGAACAAAGGCTTTGAAAAGTTTTGATTTTACATGCTCACTGATACCCATACCGGTATCGGAAACACTGAATGCTAATTGATTTTCGCGCTTTTCAACCGTCAGTATTATGTGGCCGCTGGCGGTAAATTTTATAGCATTACTTAAAAGGTTGAGCAGTACTTGGTATATCTTTTCGCTGTCGCCACGGCATTGCAAATTAGTATGGCACCGAATATCAAAAAGCAACTGAAGCTGTTTTTGTTGCGCCTTTACTTGAAAGACTTGAGCGAGTTTATCGATGGTTTTTGTTAAGGTGAAGGGCTCATCAACTATCTCTATTTTATCTGCTTCCACTTTAGAAAAATCGAGAATGCTATTCATCAGGTCTAACAATGCTGTAGAGCTACGCTGCACTTTTTCTAAATATTGCTGACGTTGCTCATTGTCGGTGGATTCTAGGGCAAGGTGAGTGAGGCCGATAATGGCGTTCATCGGTGTTCTTATTTCATGGCTCATTGTGGCAAGGAAGTCGCTTTTTGCCTTGTTAGCACTTTGGGCTTCGTCATAAGCCTTTTGGAGTTTTTGTTCAATGGCTTTTTGGCCGCTTATGTCGTTGAATACGCCCACGTGTCCATCGGGCTTTCCTTCTTTATCGAGCAGAGGAACCGCAACAATAGATATGGGAAAAAGGCGGCCCCGTTTATCGGTGAAGAAGTCTTCATAAGACGTGTAAGACTGACCGCTTCGGATAGTGAGGTTAACTGGACATTGCTCTCTAGGAAGGAGAGTTCCATCCCCTTTTTGATAATGGACCGTGTCGTGGAAACGTCGGCCTTGTAATTCGTCAAGCGACCACCCTAATAATCGCGAGGCAGCGGGATTGAGAAACTGTGTTGTACCTTCACCGTTTACGGCATACACACCCTCGCCGATACTATCAGTGATACTTCGATAGAACGCGCGCCCTTCGGAAAGTCTCCTCTCTAATCGCTTTTGTTCTGATATATCGGTGGCAATAGCAATTAGGTGGTCTACCCGCGGCGGTGACTTAATGACGGGAACCAGAGTGGCAAATACGTACCAAGGTTCGCCCAACTTAGTCAGACTATGTACTTCGCCTTGCCAGGTTTGGCCTTGAGATAGCGAAACAAAAATATCTGATTTTTCCTGCTCGGACATATTGGTAATATCGAATGCAGAGATATTTTCCCCAATTATCTCGTCAATTGAAAAACCAGATAGTTGGCTGCACTTGTCATTAGCGCTTAGAATTTTACCGTTTACGTCCATTGTCGCAACAATGCCGTGTTTATCCATGGCCTGCCGCTGTAAAAGCTGCGCGCTCATGTGAACTCTCCTACAACAATGTTGAATTGCAGGACAGAACGACGGCTAGTTTTGACAGACAATGTCATAAATTGCATATGTGCAACAAAAGTGAATGGGGTATAGATAAGTTATAGTCTGTACCGCGCTTATTTCCAATGAAATCAGATTATCCTTTGGTAGCAATAACCTGATTTTTCAATGGAAAACGCGTAAAACTAGGTATTAAGCGCCGCGCTGAATGTGCGGCGCAAGTGGGGGAGTCATTAAGCCGAACGAAGCTCTCTACGTAGAATTTTTCCGACGGTAGATTTTGGTAGCTCGTCAAGTATCGTGATCGACTTAGGGATCTTGTAATTTGTGAGGTGCTGTCTACAAAAATCAATGACGTCTTGTGTCGATACATCGCTTGAAACAGTAATAAATGCACATACTCGTTCACCGGTCTTTTCATCGGGTTTACCCACAACAGCGGCTTCCATCACGCTAGGGTGAGTTGTAAGTACATCTTCAATCTCGTTTGGATAGACATTAAAGCCAGAGACAATAATCATATCTTTTAAACGATCTACAATTTTAATTGCCCCAGATTCGGTGCGAATGCCAATGTCCCCGGTTTTAAAGAAGCCATCTTGGGTCATGACTTTGGCAGTTTCGTCGTCTCGGTTCCAATAACCCAGCATAACCTGAGGTCCGCGAACTGCAATTTGCCCTGACTCACCATCGGCCACCGGCTTATCATGGCTATCCAGTAACGCAACTTCAGTGCCTTCTAGTTCGTGCCCCACCGTGCCGATCTCTTCTTTACCTGGAATGTTAAAAGATACAACTGGCGCAGTTTCTGATAGCCCATAGCCCTCGGTGATGGTGTTCCCGGTTACGTCTCGCCAAATAGATACTGCGGCTTGAGTAAGTGCGGTGCCGCCAGACATTGTGAGGTGTAATTTAGAAAAGTCTAACTTTGCAAATTCAGGGTGTCTCCCAAGACCAACAAACAAGGTGTTGATCCCCATGAATGCTGAAATTTTATGGGGCTTGAGTGTTTGAATGAATCCGTCGATATCCCGTGGATTGGGTATAAGAATTATCTGAGTACCTTTGGCAAAGAGCGCCATCATTCCAACCGTAAATGCATAAATATGATAAAGCGGTAATGGGCATACCAACACTTCTTCACCATCTTTGAAGCCCTCACCAATACGGTCGAGCATTTGGATGCAGTTAGCTAAAACGTTTTTATTACTTAAGGCTGCGCCCTTCGATACCCCTGTAGTACCACCGGTGTATTGCAACATGGCGAGTTCATCTAGAGCAATAGAAGGACGTTCAAATGCAGGCAGTGTATTGCCTAGCTCCACTGCTTGTGTGAATGAAACCGTACCATCGAGATTTGGTGCAGTGTTAGGGTCTAAAAGCTCTGTTGCCGATGTGGTGATAACGGTTTCGATACTAGTATCATCTTTTATGCTTGTGAATTTGGGGAGCAAATCACCCAGAATAACCAGAGCTTTCGCGCCACTATCAGTGAACTGGTGCTTCATCTCGCGTTCGGTATAAAGCGGGTTTGTATTTACTACAACAAGGCCTGCGCGTAAGGCAGCATAAACAACAATAGGGTTTTGAATTAAATTAGGAAGTTGTATGGCGACTTTGGTACCAGGAGACAATTTAGCTTCGTGAACAAAGTAGCGGGCTAACGCTGATGACTTACGGTCTATCTCGGCAAATGTAAGTGTTTGTCCAAGCGCCGTATACGCTGGCCTGTCGGCAAATTTTTGCAAAACGCTTTCAATATAATCGGCTAAGCAGGTCACGTTATCAGGATAAGTTATCATGTTGCTTGTTCCTAGTAGGGCAAAGTAAGTAGGGTGTTTATGCCTTACAGTAGCAAACTTAACTTTTCATTTACATCAGGGTTGGGTTATTTAGTATTATAATTTTTAGTTATCAATTGTTTGTAGAACTATTACTTAAGTAACTATATAGCCCACCAGCACAGATGCCTGCCATGCATTGTGCGGCAAGTCCTAAGGTAGTGCGAGCGCCTGCAATTAGGGTCACATTCAATATGGGCTGCATGGCAATGAGCATTAATAAGAACGACAGGCCTCCCGCTATTGTGAAAAGAATAAATCGGGTACGGTTGGTAGAGCCACTAGCATTTTGATTAAGACGTCTAACAATGAAATGTGTCGCCAAGAATGCCAACAATAAGGTAACGGCAATAATCACGCCGTAAGTAGGCAAAAGGCCTAGTGCATCTTGCCATATCATGAAAAACCAATCGCTTGGATTCATATCGACATCAATTCGAAAGAGTCCGATTAAAACGGCACACGAGTGAAACGTACTTGCTAGTAGAAAGCCGACGGCCCATGATGGTAAAAAATGGAAAATAGTGCGTCGTATTAGGTTGTTCATTTTTGTAGTCCAAGATTTGTCGCACAGTGCATTAGAACAAAACTCAACAGGCCTCAAATGGTTTGAGCGTGGCAATAGGGTATACCATAGTATGTTAAGTAAAAGAGGACAATCACAATGAAGTTATGGCGTACGATGATCGGTTTACTGGCTTTTTCTTTATTGGGAGCTGCTTTAGCTCCTGCTTTTGCCGTAACTACTGCCACTGAACTCACTCAAAAGCACGCATCTAATTCTGAGCAACATGAAGCAGGTAGCTCAAATCTAACGGCTTATGAAAATTTTGACCAGCATGTCGTGACAAAAGATATCGCTACCTCACTGGCGTTTCCCAAGGCCTTAACGACGGTTATCGATAAGGCTCAGGCAAGCACCCATATATTGATAGTAACGCGAGATGGTGAGCTGGTAATTATTGACAATAAGGGGGAAAGTGCGCGGTTTTCTTTAATGCTCGATGACTTGTACACTAAAGGGCAAGGAGGCGTACTCGATCTTCTTATACCCTCGCAATTCCCTGAAGACAGAACCGTGTTGCTGAGTTATTCCAAGGGGAGCGATAGTGCAAACCGTCTTGCCATAGTAAAAGGACAGCTTTCCCTTACTTCTGGCATTACTAACATTCAGCCAGTGTTAGCACTGGCACAAGCCAAAGACACGCCTGTGCACTACGGTGGGAAACTGCTTCAACTAGAGGGCAGTGCTTTAAACACAAAACAGGGCTTTTTGGTTACGACAGGAGATGGCTTTGATTATCGCGAGCAAGCGCAAGTTATCAGTTCACAACTAGGAAAAGTGCTAGGGTTCACAATAGACGGCAAGCCGTTGGCCAACCCTCCTTTTCCTGATAACCCCTTTATTTTTAGTATTGGACACCGCAATCCCCAAGGACTTGTAGAGGGGAGTGACGGCAACCTATTTTTGCATGAGCACGGCCCAGATGGCGGTGATGAAGTAAACCTTTTACAACAAGGCGCAAATTATGGTTGGCCAGTTGTTACACTAGGCAAAGACTATTCCGGCGCTAGAATTTCGCCTTTTTCGACCTATCCGGGTATGACGGGCCCCATTGTAGACTGGACACCTTCTATAGCGCCATCCTCCATGATCTACTATTCCCATGGGCGTTTCCCGATGCTAGCTAATACGTTACTTGTTACCAGCTTGAAAGCCAAAGCTTTGTATGCAGTTAGAGCCGTATCGAACGAATATATCTCTACAAAAATTTTTGAGGGACCTGGGGAACGGCTGCGGGATATTGCGCTTGAGCATCAAGGTAACCTGCTTCTTTTGACCGATGGTGAAAATGGAAGAGTGATCGAAGTATCGCCAAGAGGAAATTAGGCACAGAAAACATTAATAAATGAAATTTTGTTTCAAAATTGATGGTGATTTGTACTGGTAGCACCATAAATAAAATGAATGTCTGTCATAAGTGCAACACTATTATTTATCTTTATTGGTCAAACCATTCAAGCTGAATATCGTCATTGATTTCAGACGGTTTGCTTCTAACTGTATGAAATAATTGGCTTAATTTTTATTTTAATTAAAAAGCGTTTTTCTAGTAAAAATGTAAGTGCTTTAACATAACGACAGTTTAGGCGGGTGAATACCTAACTGTTTACTTTCAGTCATTACGTAACCGCTAAAAATCGGTTAAAATATCCCTCATTTTTATATGCGTATAGCTAAGACCGACTTAACACTACGCCCAAGTAAAACTAAGACCGAGAGAACTATATGAGTTTGTATTCAGAATATCTGGCAGAGATCGAAACCCGTAAAACGGAACTAGGTCTTAACCCTAAGCCAATCGACAGTGCAGATCTGCTGTCTGAAATTATTGCTCAAATTAAAGATACAACAAACGAGCATCGCGAAGACTCTCTAAAATTCTTTATCTATAACACGCTTCCAGGTACTACACCTGCGGCGGGTGTTAAAGCACAATTCCTAAAAGAAATTGTACTTGGCGAAGAAAAAGTAGAAGAAATTACCCCTGAGTTTGCGCTTGAACTACTTTCACACATGAAAGGTGGTCCGTCTGTAGAAGTACTACTAGACCTAGCACTTTCTGATGACGAAGCGGTTGCTAAGCCTGCGGCAGAAGTATTGAAGACTCAAGTTTATCTATACGAAGCTGACACTGAGCGTCTTGAAAATGCATTCAAAGCTGGCAATGCTATTGCTAAAGACGTACTAGAAAGCTACGCAAAAGCTGAATTCTTTACCAAGCTTCCTGATGTTCCAGAGAAAATTGAAGTTGTGACTTACATCGCCGCTGAAGGTGATATCTCAACTGACCTTCTTTCTCCAGGTAACCAAGCGCACTCACGTGCCGACCGTGAACTTCACGGCCAGTGCATGATCTCTCCTGAAGCGCAGCAAGAAATTGTTGAACTTGGTAAGAAGCACCCGAATGCTAAAGTGATGCTTATCGCTGAAAAAGGTACAATGGGTGTAGGTTCATCTCGTATGTCTGGTGTGAACAACGTTGCACTATGGGCAGGTGAGCCAACAAGCCCTTACATTCCATTTGTAAACAAAGCGCCAATTGTTGCTGGTACTAACGGTATTGCGCCAATCTTCCTTACTACTGTTGACGTAACCGGTGGTATTGGTCTTGACCTTAAGAACTGGGTTAAGAAAACTGATGAAAATGGTGAAATTGTTCGCGATGCAAACGGTGACCCAGTACTTGAAGAAGCGTACTCAGTAGCAACTGGTACCGTACTAACTATCGATACTAAGGCGAAGAAGCTTTACAACGGTTCAGAAGAACTTGCTGACGTATCTGCATCATTTACTCCTCAAAAAATGGAGTTCATGAAAGCCGGTGGTTCTTACGCAGTTGTATTCGGTAAGCAGCTACAGTCTTTCGCAGCACGTACTCTAGGTACAAAAGCGCCAGCCGTATATGCAGCGTCGAAAGAAGTGTCTCACGAAGGCCAAGGCCTAACAGCGGTTGAAAAAATCTTTAACCGTAATGCAGTTGGCGTAAATTCAGATGCTCCGCTTCACGCTGGTTCTGACGTGCGCGTTAAAGTAAACATTGTAGGTTCTCAGGATACGACTGGCCCAATGACGTGCCAAGAGCTTGAGTCAATGGCCGCTTCAACGATTTCTCCTGTTGTAGATGGTGCTTACCAGTCTGGTTGTCACACGGCATCAGTATGGGACAAAAAAGCACAAGCTAACATTCCTAAGCTTATGTCGTTCATGAACAACTTTGGTGTAATCACTGCACGTGATCCTAAAGGCGTTTACCATGCAATGACTGACGTTATTCACAAAGTGCTTAACGACATTACAGTAGACGATCGTGCCATTATCATCGGTGGTGACTCGCACACGCGTATGTCTAAAGGTGTAGCATTCGGTGCGGACTCAGGTACGGTAGCACTAGCACTTGCAACGGGTGAAGCGGCAATGCCAATCCCTGAGTCTGTGAAAGTTACTTTTAAAGGTAGCATGAAAGAGCACATGGACTTCCGTGACGTGGTTCACGCGACTCAAGCGCAAATGCTTAAGCAATTCTCTGGCGAGAACGTGTTCCAAGGTCGTGTAATTGAAGTTCAAATCGGTACTCTATTGGCTGACCAAGCATTCACATTCACTGACTGGTCTGCAGAAATGAAGGCGAAAGCATCAATCTGTATCTCAAATGACGAGACAATGATTGCGTCGCTTGAACTTGCTAAGAGCCGTATCCAAATCATGATCGACAAGGGCATGGACAACGAAGCGAACATGCTTCAAGGCCTAATTGACCTAGCTGATAAGCGTATTGCTGAAATCAAGTCTGGTGAAGAGCCAGCGCTTGCGCCAGATGACAACGCTAAGTACTACGCAGAAGTGGTTATCGATCTTGATCAAATTGACGAGCCAATGATTGCTGACCCAGACGTAAACAACGAAGACGTATCTAAGCGTTATACCCACGACGTTATCCGTCCAGTTTCTTACTATGATGGTAAGCCAGTAGACCTAGGTTTCGTTGGTTCTTGTATGGTGCACAAAGGCGACATGCAAATCATCGCGCAAATGCTGCGTAACCTAGAAAAGCTTAACGGTTCTGTTGAATTCAAAGCACCACTAGTTGTAGCTCCACCTACATATAACATCGTTGACGAGCTTAAAGCGGAAGGCGATTGGGACGTTCTAGCGAAATATGCAGGCTTCCAGTTCGATGATGCTAAGCCTAAAGAAGCGGCGCGTACTAAGTACGACAACATTCTTTACCTAGAGCGTCCTGGATGTAACCTATGTATGGGTAACCAAGAAAAGGCTGAGCCAGGCGACACAGTTATCGCGACATCTACACGTCTTTTCCAAGGTCGTGTTGTAGCTGACTCTGCTGAGAAGAAAGGTGAATCACTACTAGGCTCTACGCCGCTAGTAGTACTTTCAACTGTTCTTGGTCGTTTCCCAACGACAGAAGAGTACAAGCAAGCAGTTGCAGGCATTGACCTAACTAAGTTTGCTCCACCTTCTGAAGACTTGGCAGTTAAGCCTAAGTTCGAAGCAGATGTAGCCGTTAAGCGCGTATAAGTACTTAACGCTTTTAAACGCATTTAAAAGCCCCAACCTCGGTTGGGGCTTTTTTGTACCCCATTATTTTTATGCAGAGTTGTTGTTTGGCACTTATACTGAGTTATTAGTCATTTAATAATACTTAGAAACTCTAATGCCAAAGCAGTACTCTACAAAGCCTGAATCATTTGGCGAAGTTACATCGGCCTTGCAAAAAGCTGGCTTCAAAATTCTGCTGGTTTTTTCTTTACTCATCTTAGCGGTAATCGTCATAGCACAACCCCAAAATGTGTATGTGGCAGTATTTTTCGGCCTGTCTTGGTGTGCAATTTCGATAGCGGGAATTATCTTTTCTAACTACAAAGAACCTTTGGCGAAATTGTGGGCAATACTCACCATTCCCGTCGCGCCTTACCTTGTAATAAGCAATGGGCTCATGCCCGCAACCTTAGTTCCAATTGCTACTATTTTTCCCATTTTACTGCTTTCTAATGGTTGGCGAATAAGTGCAATGGTAGTACTCGCATGCTGTACTTTTCTTGTGCCGTTTTACGAAGGGGATTATGACAAGGGCCTTTGGCTAAGGCTTTGTGTGACCAACCTTGTTGTGTCCCTTCTTATCTATGCTCTAGCGAGCCAATTAGAGAAAGCCCTTGTAGAGAGTAAAAACAAAACTCTTGAGCTAAACAGGGCGCTTGCGAGCGAGAAGCAAGCGTCGGCTGCACAATCACGATTCCTCGCCACTATGTCACACGAGATTCGCACGCCATTAAACGGTATTTTGGGATTGACCGATGTAGTGCTTTCTCATGATATTTCGGAAAGTGCACGGCCTAACCTCGAGAAGATTCAGCGTTCAGGACTCTCGCTAAACCGCATTTTGAACGACATATTAGATCTCTCCAAATTGAATGCGGGAAAACTTGCGCTGGAGATCATTCCCTTTGACCTAAAAAGTACTGCCAAAGATTGCGTGGCGTTTTATGCACAATTGGCGCAGAACAAAGGTATCTCACTGAGAATAGAAGTAGATAAAACACTAAATACTTGTGTTGTAGGGGACGCAACGCGCCTTTCTCAAGTGTTAAACAACCTAGTGAGCAACGCGATAAAGTTTACGCATCAGGGCAGTGTCACTTTAGGGCTATCGAAAGGTGAAGCGTCAAAGACCCATCAATTTGTCAGATTTTCAGTTAAGGATACGGGGGACGGGATTGATGCTTCTGAACAAGAGCGCGTATTCGATGCATTTACACAAGCCAACAGCAGCATTAATCGAATGCACGGGGGAACGGGACTTGGTTTACAGATAGTAAAAAGCTTGGTTGAAGCTATGGGCGGCACGGTTTATCTAAAAAGCGCGGTAGGTCAGGGGAGTGAATTTTATTTCGAGCTACCGTTTGAAATTGCAGATAGTGTAATTGGCGCTAGAGAACAGGAAAGCACACCGTCGTTCTCAAACCTTACTGTTTTGGTGGCAGAAGATAACGACATTAACCAGGTCGTAGCAAAATCATTGTTAGAAGACACAGGATTGAAAGTTGCGCTTGCTAATAACGGTAAAGAAGCAGTAGATATTGCACTAAAGCAGCATTTCGACCTTATATTGATGGACTTACACATGCCTGAAATGAACGGCTCTGAAGCCGCTTTAGCGTTGCGAAAAGCTAACATCACTATTCCTATTATCGCGTTCACTGCTGCGGTGGTTGCCGAAGAAATAGATAAAGCGTTAGCATCCGGGATGAATGGATATCTCACAAAACCAGTCAATAAAACGGAACTACACGCTGTGCTAACTAAATATTTGGGCGGAGAAATGTCTACAGAAAGTTCCTGTATTGCTAAAGGGGAATATACAGAGTAATGTGGCTAAGAAATTGTCATTAATCCGAATAAACCCCTGTTATACAATAGATAATAATAAAAGCTCGCTTGGCCCAATCAAGTAAATAGTATTACTGCGAAAAGCAAAGCGTCTTATAAAAGGATTTAAGTTTGAAGTCACAAATACATATTATAATTGCCCTGCTATTTCTTGCTTTCACGAGCCTTCCGGCTAACAGCGAAACAGGCAGCGACAGCCAGCGTTACGAATTGAAGGTAGAGAAACTCCAATCTAAAGTGCTAAACGAGCAACGAGAAGTGGTTGTTCAGCTTCCAAAAGGCTACGCCGAAAACCCCGACAAGAAATACCCCGTTATTTATCGTCTAGATGGTGCGGGAAATCTTACTATGATGAATGCAGTGCTAGAATCGCTGCAATCTCAGAATGCTGCTCCGGAAGTCATCATAGTCGCCATTGAAAATACCGACCGACTTCGCGATTTATATCCCACGGCAAATGAAGATCCAAACGGGCCTGTAGGCTATGGCGGTGGCGGTGCAAACTTTCTTTCCTTTATAACCACTGAGCTTATGCCGATGGTAGAGAAGAAATATCGCGTGCATGACTTTCGAGTGATAGAGGGTGCATCAGCCGGAGGTGTATTCGCGTTGTACGCACTTTCCCAGAAGCCTGAGCTTTTTAACGCCGCGCTGACTTACAGTGCTGCGGTGTGGTGGAACTATGGCGCATCTGCAAAAAGTACGGTTGCATTCTTAAAATCTGCCAATCAATTAGACCACTTCATTTACACGTCTATCGGCAATGAAGGCGCGCCCATGCGCCCGTATTATAACGATATGATTTCTGGAATGCGGGCAAATCAACCTGTCGGGTTAAGATGGGAGAACGAAGCCTACGAGGGGGTTACCCACAATTTGGTCTCAGCTGCGTCAACTTTCAGCGCTTACCATCATTTGTTCTTATCAGCTTATTTAAGGCCACAGCAGTTCAGTGGAGATATTAAAAGTATTAAAGACTATTACGCCCGTGTTTCAAAGCAGCGAGGCGAGAGACTCGACGCGCCGGAATGGGTTATTCGCGAATTGGGTTATCACTATGTGGGTAAACAAAATTACGACAAAGCCATCGCCTTGTTTAAATACGATATTGCTGAATATCCTCAAACGCCAGACGCTTATAATGGCTTAGCTTATGGTTATGAGCAGATGGGCGAGTACAAAAAAGCGCTGGAAAGCGTGAACCAAGCTTTAGCACTTTCCACGTCTGAGCACGATGGCCATCAGGTTTATGTAAATAGGCAACAACGCCTTCAATCGTTGCTTAAGGAATAGTTTAAGTGAAGCAAAAGCGCGTATTTGAACAGCTAATCTGGTTCGTAAATGCGGCTGTAATTGTTGTAATTACTGCAAGTATAAGCGGCTGCAGTACGTTTACTGACAAGCAAACTGAACACTGCATTAAGCAAGCCAACAGCACAGATGTACATAGAGTTAATACTCCCAATGAGGAGCTAAATGCTTGCTTGGAAAATTACCAATTACAACGTGACAATGAAAGGACTACAGGTGAAGCCATTGTTGAAGATGTAATTTTTGCCATTCTCGATATTGTTACTGACTAATACCGTTTCCCCCTCACCAAATACGTTCTTTTGTTCAGTTAAAAAAGCGTTGAAGGCAGAGTAATTTACTCTGCCTTCTTTGTTTTCGCTTCTTTTCTAAAAGCGTTAAAGCAAGGTTTAACGATTTTGAGGAAGCTTCAATGCGATATTTTCTGACTGCTGTAAGTGTATTTTTAATCACTGCTATTGCTAACGTTAGTGCTAAGCCTAAGTTCGATACTGTCGAAGGGCTGCAGCTTGCTAAGCAATACGATCAAAGTCGCACTGATATCAACGTAGCTGACTATTGGGTTAGTGAGAAGCTAGACGGTATTCGCGCAAGGTGGGACGGTACTGAACTACTTACCCGTAATGGGAACAAGATATTCGCGCCAACATGGTTCACCGCTAACTGGCCAGAAACCACTATTGACGGCGAACTTTGGATAGGAAGAGGGGAGTTTGAACGTACAGCTTCTATTGTGCTTTCAACGCTGACAAACATCGAGCCGCATTCTGTCGCTAACGCTTCATCTAGCAAAGTGTCTTCAGCAGACACTATTGCCGCAGCCAATTCTCTATCTGCAAAACGCTGGGCCAAAGTTAGATTTATGGCCTTTGACATGCCTATGATGGGTGAGCCCTTTGGTCGGCGACTCAACAGGCTTAACAGCCTAAGTAAATCTACACCTAATCCAACGTTTGCAGTTATCCCTCAATTTAAGCTTACGTCTATTGCTTCACTTGATGAAAAGCTGGAGCAAGTAACCCAGGAAGGCGGAGAAGGGTTAATGCTTCATCATGAACAAGCGCTGTACACATCCGGGCGAAGTGACATGTTGCTCAAAGTAAAACGCTTTGAAGATGCAGAAGGGAAAGTACTGGCATTGCTTCCGGGAAAAGGACGATTTAAGGGAATGATGGGCTCGCTTCTTGTAGAAACGCGAGAAGGCATTCAATTTAAATTAGGAACGGGCTTTTCAGAAAATGAGCGCCAATCTCCGCCCGCTATCGGCAGCTGGGTAACCTTTAAGTACTACGGCTTAACCAAAAATGGAAAGCCAAAGTTTGCAAGCTATCTTCGCACCAGACCTCAGACAGACTTGCCCAATTAACAATTATTTACTGCCAGTATAGTCACAATGAACTTACTGGTATTAATCGTTTACGGTTTGCTTCAATTGAAGAATCATCGTGTACAGCTAACCCCTTGTCTTTAAATCATAAAGCCCTATAACTTTACTACATGTTAATTGCTAAAGTGACTTTGCTTATTTCTTTCTAATCGCTTTTGTCATTTAAAAGTAATGGTATGAATAGCGATTACAAGTGAATTAAAAGGGCGCTAAATTTAAAAAATGAGCCCGTGAAGTTATACTGTTGATGATTTATTAAACACACCTTGCGTCAAGTGCGTACAAGACCGTTTACTCCCATTGCGCAAGCTAACTTAGAGGAAGAGACAGTGTTACAAGACTATCGCAATCACGTTGAAGAGCGTGCCGCTCAAAATATTCCACCTAAACCGCTTAACGCTGAACAGGTAGCTGGCCTGGTTGATTTATTAAAGAACCCGCCAGCAGGCGAAGGGGACTTTCTTTTAGAACTGCTGTCAGAACGTGTACCGCCTGGGGTTGATGAGGCAGCTTACGTTAAAGCTGGGTTCTTAAGTGCAATCGCAAAAGGTGAAGACAGTTGTGAGCTTATCTCTAAAGAGAAAGCCGTTGAACTGCTAGGAAATATGCACGGTGGCTACAACATTGCCACTTTAGTGGAGCTACTTGATGATAAAGCGCTTGCGCCGTTGGCAGCGAAAGAGCTGAAACATACTCTTTTAATGTTTGACGCTTATCACGATGTGGAAGAAAAGCACAAAGCGGGTAACGAGCATGCCACTGACATCATTAAATCTTGGGCTGAAGGTGAGTGGTTTACGTCGCGTAAGTTAATGGACGATAAAATCACTTACACCGTGTTTAAAGTAACAGGTGAAACTAACACTGATGATTTGTCGCCAGCCCCAGACGCATGGTCTCGCCCAGATATTCCTCTGCACGCCCTGGCAGCTTACAAGATGCCCCGCGAAGGTTTAGAGCCAGAAGAGCCAGGTGTTAAAGGCCCAATGGCGCAAATAGAAGAAGTCAAAAGTAAAGGGTATCCCGTAGCGTTTGTCGGTGATGTAGTTGGAACCGGCTCGTCACGCAAGTCGGCAACTAACTCTGTATTGTGGTTCTTTGGTGAAGACTTACCGGGTGTGCCTAATAAGCGTGGCGGCGGTGTGTGCATTGGTTCAAAAGTTGCGCCTATCTTCTTTAACACAATGGAAGACGCCGGTGCGTTGGTGTTTGAAGCCGATGTGGAAAAAATGAACATGGGTGATGTGATAGACATCTATCCGTTTGAAGGCAAAATCACCAACCATGAAACCGGTGAACTTCTTGCAGAATACAGCTATAAGTCGAAGGTGATTCTGGATGAAGTGCGCGCAGGTGGACGTATCAACCTGATTATTGGCCGTGGCCTTACCGAGAAGGCGCGTGAGACACTAGGCTTAGGCCCGACGGACTTATTCAGAAAACCTGAACAACCAAAAGACAGCGGCGCGGGTTTCTCGTTAGCGCAGAAAATGGTGGGTAAGGCGTGCGGTGTTGACGGTATTCGTCCAGGTACCTACTGCGAACCTAAAATGACTACCGTGGGTTCACAAGATACTACAGGCCCTATGACTCGCGATGAACTCAAAGACCTAGCCTGTCTTGGCTTTACTGCCGATTTAACCATGCAATCATTCTGTCACACTGCCGCTTATCCAAAGCCGGTGGATATAGAAACGCAGCACACGCTACCTGATTTTATAATGAATCGCGGTGGTGTATCGCTGCGTCCTGGCGATGGCATTATTCACAGCTGGTTAAACCGCATGCTGCTGCCAGACACAGTAGGCACGGGTGGTGACTCGCATACTCGTTTCCCATTAGGTATTTCATTCCCTGCGGGTTCAGGTCTGGTCGCGTTCGCTGCGGCTACTGGCGTTATGCCGCTAGATATGCCCGAGTCGGTACTAGTACGATTTAAGGGAGAAATGCAGCCGGGCATTACGCTACGCGACCTAGTACACGCCATTCCGCTGTACGCCATCAAACAAGGCCTATTAACGGTCGAGAAAAAACGGCAAGATCAACGCCTTCTCTGGCCGTATTTTAGAAATCGAAGGACTAGAGAACTTAACCGTAGAACAGGCGTTCGAGCTTTCTGACGCGTCGGCGGAGCGTTCAGCAGCAGGTTGTACTATCAATCTATCTGAAGCGTCGATTGCTGAATACCTGCGTTCAAACATTACCATGCTTCGCTGGATGATTAACGAAGGTTATGGCGACCCTCGTACGCTAGAGCGTCGAGCGCAAAAAATGGAAGAATGGTTAGCTAACCCAGAGTTGATGCGCGCCGATGCAGACGCTGAATACGCTGAGGTTATCGAAATCGATCTTAACGAAATTAAAGAGCCAATTGTGTGCTGCCCTAACGATCCTGACGATGCGAAAACCTTATCTGACGTTGCAGGTGATAAGGTAGACGAGGTCTTCATTGGTTCATGTATGACAAACATTGGTCACTTCCGTGCAGCGGGTAAGCTACTTGAGCAGTACAACAAAACACTGCCAACCCGTTTATGGATGTCGCCACCGACTAAGATGGACAAAGCCCAGTTAATGGAAGAGGGCTATTACAACATTTATGGTCGCGTAGGCGTACGTACAGAAATGCCCGGTTGCTCACTATGTATGGGTAACCAAGCACGGGTGGATGCGGGCACAACGGTGCTTTCCACGTCTACTCGAAACTTCCCTAACCGCTTGGGCGATGGGGCGAATGTTTATTTGACTTCAGCCGAGCTTGCTGCAGTGGGTGCCATTGTTGGGCGCATTCCAACTGCTGAAGAGTACATGGAATACGCTAGCAAAATTAACGCAATGTCGGGTGAAGTATTCCGCTACTTAAACTTCGACAAAATGCCTAGCTTTAAAAAGGCTGAGGAAGAAGCAAAAGCGCGCATTATTCCAACATTGAATGTTGCTTAAAATAGTGTATAAACTACAAAGCCGGTGACCGTTAAGGTGACCGGCTTTTTTTATGGCGAAAAGGAATGTCTAATGGGAAAATCTTTCTTTATTGTTGCTGCACTTGTATTAACCTTAGGGTGTGCAAAAGCGCAGGTTGACCCTGTATCGTCGCTGAATTCAGTGGACTTTGAATCCATTACACTTGAGATTGGCGGCAAGCACTATGAAGTTGAGTATGCCAAAACCTTTGAACAACGCGCACAGGGCCTTATGTTTCGCAAAGCCTTGTGTGAAGACTGCGGTATGTTTTTTAAGTTTTCTAGCCCAAAGTTTGCGGGCATGTGGATGAAAAATACCTTTGTTCCTCTAGACGTAGCATTTATCGACAGAAAAGGCGTAATAACGGATATAAAACCTCTCACTCCGCATAGTTTGGAGTCGGTCGGATCATCGAAAGAGGTACTTTACGCGTTGGAAATGAACCAAGGGTGGTTTGCCGAGAATAATATTAAAGTAGGCGACCAAATAACGATTGATTAACCGCGCAAAAGGCGCGGTTGCTGCTAGCGAAATGCTAGTTTTATTCTGGAGTTAAATATAGTGACAAATGCCTTATCGATAGCTAAGTTCGGTGGAACTAGCGTTGCGAATTACGAAGTAATGCAAAACTGCGCCCGAATTGTTGCCGGTAATGACAAAACGCGCATTGTGGTAGTGAGCGCTGCGGCAGGTGTAACCAATCACCTGGTAAGCTTAGCGCACACACCTATGACGCAACAGCAAATTGAAGAGACTTGTCAGGCCATTATCAATATTGAGCTTGCCATTCTTAACAAGTTGAAAGATAAAGACGCGGTTGAGCCAAAACTCAACGACTTGTTAGATGAAATGCGAAGCTTAGCGTTTCATGAAGAAATCCTTCACCGTGATGATTTAAAAGATCAGCTGCTTTCAATGGGTGAGCGGATGTCATCGCTGATGTTCTCTTCAGTGCTTGCAGAGCAGGGCGTAAAAACCATGAACTTTGACGTACGTAAGGTGTTACGTACGGACAGTGAGTTTGGAGAAGGTGCGCCGCAAATCGAAGAAATCGAAAAGCTGTCTAAACAATTGCTGGCACCTGAAATTAAAGACGCGATAGTGGTTACTCAAGGCTTTGTTGGAGCCGATGAGGAAGGCCGTACTACAACGCTAGGTCGTGGTGGTTCTGATTTTACGGCGGCGCTACTTGCTGAAGCGCTTGATGCCGAATCGTGTGAGATTTGGACTGACGTAACAGGGGTGTACACAACTGACCCGCGCATCACGCCAGCTGCTCATCCGTTACCTGAACTCAGCTTTGAAGAAGCGGCGGAAATGGCCACCTTTGGTGCCAAGGTACTACATCCTGCCACTATGGAGCCTGCGCTTCGCAAGGACATAAAGGTGTTTGTAGGCTCTAGTAAGGAGCCAGAAAAGGGCGGTACTTGGATTGTGCGTGATTGTGAGCACGAACCACCGTATCGCGCTATTACTCGCCGTAAAGAGCAGGTAATGGTGACAGTGAAAACACCGAAGATGATGTATGCGCAAGGCTTCCTACAGCAGGTATTTGCCATCATCGCTAAGCACAAGCTAAGTGTTGATTTGGTTACCACGTCAGAAATCTCGGTATCTTTTACCCTTGATAACCCTGCAAACTCTGTGGCTCAGCGACTAAACAAAGAAACCATTGCTGAACTTGAAACTATCTGTGATGTGAAAGTAGAAAAAGGTTACGACCTAGTCACGGTTGTAGGTAACAACATGCAAACCGCTGTTGGTGTTTCTAGCAAGATTTTAGCTGCGGTTTCAGATTTCAACCTGCGTATGATTTGCTTTGGCGCCAACCCGCACAACCTATCGTTCTTGGTTAACGAGACCGACAGTGACGACGTGGTTCGCAAGCTTCACACGGCGTTATTTGAATAAGCACCTACTGTGCTGAATGACCCCAAAAAACGGTCGCCTTAAAGGCGGCCGTTTTTATTTCACATCAGTTTGTAGATGATTTCAAAATGTCGACCGGTACAATGATTTCGTGACGTTTATTCCACGGTAGGGTGAAAGGCGAGTCGTAGCCCATATAGCTAGGTTCACCATCAAGCTCAATATTATTGTCCCTAAGGGCTTTAAGCAGTTTATTCGTATACTGCTTCTTATCGCTGTCCTTGTTGAAACCTGAATAACGAATAGCGGCTACCGTTCTCGCTGGTACAGTAACCAGCGATACATCTTTGTGCGTAGGCACAGGAGCGCTTTTAATGTCATATTTGCTGGGCAAGAAAAACATCATTGTTTCTGAAGATGAGACTTCGACAGGAGAGGTCATTGCAATTTCTTGAGAGCGCTTTCCAACTTCTACGGGGGACGTCATTGACACATTGCTACTGGATGTATTCTCACCAGAGATATAATTAAAGAGTAGTTGAAATGCTCCGTTATCTTCATTCCCACTAGACATTACGCCTAACGCTTCATTGTAATGCCTCACTTCAATATCTTCATCAAGGGTCTCGATAATGGAATAGGGAAGGGTTTCTGTATCTTTGTAATATGATGGCTCAGCCTGGATCATTGTTGACGCCAATAAAGTAGTAATGAAAAGAGGCAAGCGAAAACGGGAAAATATCATTCTTTTTTAGTGGTTTGTTACGAATAGTCCTTATACGAATTAAAGCCGATTAATGCTCAGTTAAACTGTTCTTAAGTAACTATCTATGCATTCCTAAAGTGTCCCAGATTAATTGTTAGACACAAAAAAGGGGCTAAAAGCCCCTTCTTAAAACAGGTTTGTAAAAAGCGTTACACTTTAAACTGTCTGATAGACTGTTGTAACTCTTCAGCAAGTCGAGCCACTTCATGGCTAGACTCAGACGTTTGCTGTGCTCCAGCTGTCGTCTCTTCAGCGATACCCACAATAGTTTCAAGCTTTTCGCTGATCTCTTGTGATACCGTATTCTGTTCACGGGCAGACTGCTCAATTTGAGAGCTCACGTCATGGGCTTTGTGAACGGCGTCAGAGATGATATCCAATGCCTGTGTAGCTTTTTCAGTTTGTGCCACACACGCCGCAGTTTGCTCTTTACCTTGATTCATCACCGATACCGCTTTTTCAGCACCCGCTTGAAGCACTTCAATCATTGCGTTGATTTCTTGTGTCGATTCTTGAGTTCGGCTGGCGAGGGTTCTTACTTCATCAGCAACAACCGCAAAGCCTCGACCTTGTTCACCAGCACGCGCTGCCTCAATAGCAGCATTCAAGGCGAGCAGGTTGGTTTGATCTGCAACACCACGGATAACGTCTAAGATGCCACCAATGCTTGCGCTGTCTTGATGAAGCTTATTGATAACGTCTGCCGCTTCTTGAACGTCACGAGATAAGATCTCAATGGTGTTCTTATTCTCTAGTGAGATTTGGCGCACGTTCTCAGCCTCAGCATCCGCATGGCGAATTTGACTTAGTGTATCTTCAGCGTTTTGCACAACCAGCTGCGACGTAGAGTGCATTTCTGTGGTTGCTGTTGCTACTTGGCCAATTTGTGATTTCTGATCCTGAATTGAATGCGTCGTTTGCGCCGTCACTGCAGACGTTTGTTCTGAGGCGGCTGCCAGCTGTTCAGCACGAACGTTAATGGCTGTAATGAGCTCCTTCAGGTTTCCAATTAGCGTATTACAGTTTCGAGCTAAAAGACCAAATTCGTCTTGCGCCGAATCGTCTAAGCGGTGCGTAAGGTCACCCGATGAAGCCACCGTCAGAAGTTCATTTACACGATAAAGCGGACGTGTGATTGCGCGAACGGTCACGTAGCCAATGAATGCTGCTACTGCAATCGAGATGATAACGACCACAATAACGAACGTGTTGCCTGTCGCAATCGCGCCATTAACCTGATTTTCTACATGTGTCGCTTTCTTGTCTGCAAGGTTGAGCAGGTTTTCAAGAGCGACAACCGCTTGCGCGATATTTGAGTCTGAAGCGTTAAGCGCTTTTTCAGCATCATTTCTACGCTCTAGACGATCAACATGAAGCTGAACCACGCCATCGCTAGCTTTAATCGCATTGATTGCATTGTTAACCAAGTCGTTAATGTCATCAAGAGTACCAGAATCATCGCGGCCGCCCGCAGTTTGCATCATGTCGCTTAATTGAGTGACCACTTTCTCGACAACCAAATCAACTTCGTTGCCTAGCGTCTGCGAACGAACCAGTGTCTCTGTTTTAATGTACTCGTATGAAACCGTTAGCAAAGAAAGCAGCGACGTCTCAAGTTGGCCGCCGATTTCTGCCGCACGTCGTAGGTTAGAGTCGCGCTGAACTGCGTCTAAGTCTGAGAAGTCTAGAAGGTAGGTAGATGCATCGTCTGCGTTGTCTTCGGCGTCACCCAGTCTGTCTTGAATTGTGTTGCGTATATCAAGGTACATTTGGTGATTTTTGTACATCGCTTCAACATTGGTGATATATGCTTCATATGATTCACGTACAGTATTCAGCGTGCTCTTTAGTTCAGGCTCGTTATTAACGGCCTGCGCCAGTTTCTTATATTCACTCTCAAAGGTGTCTTTGGCAGAGTTAAAAGACGCTCGTTTGTCTTTTAAGCCATTTAGATCTTCTTCGATGTAGCTCTCGAAGGTAAGTCGTCCCATATTGAGAAAGCTGGCTTTAAGTGCATTGCTGCCTGCTACTGTGGGTAATGCAACGTCATTTACTTCTTCCGTTGCTGAGCCTATTGAGTTGAGGTTATAAAGTGAAACAACACTAATGACGATCAGAAGTGCGCTAATCGCTACAAATCCCCCGATTACGCGTGTGGCTACCGTTATTTTCATCGGAACTCCTGGATGAGTGTTTTTTATTTTTATCCCTAACGATATTACCCGTCTCAGCAAACAAAATATAGCGATTAAAGAAGCTAGTTTGCTTAATTACTGAGTAGATAATGAGACATTATCGTTACTATCGTAAGTAAGTGTATCGGCTACAATAACTTAATGTTTATTTTATTTAGCACTTAAGTGTAGAAAGTTTAACTGGTAATACCAGTTGATGTGTAAAATTATACACGTAAATATGTGCGAATTGGATAATTGCGGAGCCAGTAAACTCTGGTTTTAGGCAGAAACACTCACAAGCGAAGCGAAGTTCAGGTTTAGCAAAGTCATGCTTTGCCCCCAAACATAGCCTGTATCTAAGCCGATAAATTGATGGCTGTTTGTTTGGCCCGACAGAGCTGCCCAATGCCCAAATACCACTCGTTGATCGTCACCGAGCTTTTTATTCTCTACTTCAAACCATGGTTTTAACGTGCAACTAGTGCTGTGGGATACTGCGCTGGGATGAGATTTGTTATCAAAATCGAGTGTGCCATCGGTATGAACAAAACGCATGCGCGTACACGCATTCACAATAAAACGCAGTCGCTCATCACCCTTAAGTTTATCTGACCAGTTGTTGGGTTTATTACCATACATTTCTGAAAGAAAAGCAGCGTAATTGTCGGATTTTAGGATGTTGCTAACTTCGTCACTAAGTGAAACGCACTCATCGATAGACCATTTAGGATAGAGTCCAGCATGCACCATTACTGATTGCTCATCTAACTTCATTGCCAACGGGAACTGACGCAACCAGTCAATAAGTTCGGTCAAGTCTGAAGCATTAAGTAGAGGCTCTAATTTGTCGGATTTTTTTGCTTTGCGAATACCGTTTACAACGGCAAGTAAGTGAAGGTCGTGGTTTCCTAAAACACTGCTAAACTGGCTGCCGAGAGACTTTAAAAAGCGCAATGTGCTCAAAGAATCTTCTCCTCGAGCAACTAAATCACCTACTGCGAGTAGCGTATCGTTTTCTTCGTCGAATTTTACTTTATCTAACGCGCGACGAAGACCCTCGTAACAGCCTTGTATATCACCAATGACGTACGTGTTACCTTGCGACATAGAAACCTTAATGAAGAATACTTGGAATGGCTAATCGGAAAACGTCGATAGGAACGCGAAAACGCTCGCCGCTCTCTAATTCCATTACATAGTAGCCTTCCATATTCCCAACCGGTGTGTCAATGACAGCGCCACTGGTATAGTCAAAATGCTCGCCCGCTTTCATGATAGGTTGCTTGCCTACAACCCCATCACCTTCAACTTCTGATGTCTTGCCATTTGCATCGGTAATTTTCCAGTAGCGACTGAGTAATTGCACCGTATGGTCGCTATTGTTCTCAATCGTAATGTGGTACGCGAAGGCAAATTGCTTTGAATCTGACGGAAGGTGGTCGGGAAGGTGACGGGTTTTCACCCGCACCTTAATATCAAGTACATCCATAGAGAACTTACTGCTCTTGTTGGTGCTCTTTTGCCGACACAGCGTTTGCTATTGTGGCAAAATCGTTAAGTGATAATACTTCTGCGCGAGAGGTAGGATCGATACCTAGCTCACGGATCTCCTCTTCACTTAAACTGTCTTTCAGCGAGTTGCGAATGGTTTTTCGGCGCTGGTTGAACGCTTGCGCACAGACGCGCTCAAGCGTATTTACAGACTCAACGTCTACTGGCGGAGCCTGATGCGGCACTAGCTTCACTACTGCAGAATCAACCTTCGGGGGTGGCTTAAAGGCACCCGGCGGAACATTGAGTACCGGAATGACGTGGCAGTAATACTGCGCCATAACGGAAAGCCTGCCGTAATTCTTAGAACCTGGTCCTGCTGCCAAGCGGTTTACCACTTCTTTTTGAAGCATAAAATGCATATCTTCTATGCAGTGAGCATGATCAAAAAGGTGAAACATTAGTGGTGTCGAAATGTTGTAGGGCAAGTTACCAAATACGCGAAGCTTTTTGTCTTTGACTGGCATTTCTTTAGAAAGGGCGCCAAAGTCCATGGTCATTGCATCTTGTTCAATAACCGTTAGCTTATTGCCGTTAAATGGATGGTGTCTCAACCGCTTAGCAAGATCTCTGTCTAGCTCAATGACTGTGAGTGCATCTACTTCTTCACAAACAGGATCTGTTAATGCGCCTAAACCGGGTCCAATTTCTACCAGGTTTTGTTCATTTTTTGGCGCGATAGCCGCAACAATCTTGCCTATCACGTAATCATCGTGAAGGAAGTTTTGTCCGAATCGCTTTCTGGCCGTATGGCCTAAGTGTGTTTTACTCATTGTTGATGATGTGCAAGCTCGATGGCTTTTTCCAATGCTTTTCTGAAACTACCGGCGTCGGCTTCACCTGTTCCTGCTAAGTCTAATGCAGTACCGTGATCTACCGATGTACGAACGAAAGGTAACCCTAGCGTGATATTCACTGAAGCCCCAAAACCCTTATATTTTAGCACGGGTAAGCCTTGGTCGTGATACATAGCCAGCACTACGTCAGCATTTTCCAGATATTTGGGTTGAAATATGGTGTCTGCAGGTAGAGGGCCTGTGATCTTTAAGCCTTCTTCTCTTAGTTCGTTAAGCGCCGGAATGATGGTATGAATTTCTTCAGTGCCAATGTGACCATCTTCACCCGCGTGAGGGTTCAAGCCACACACATAAATGTGAGGTTCTTTAACGCCAAACTTCAATTTAAGGTCGGTGTTGATGATATGAATGACCTTATGAAGACGCTCTCGGGTGATAGCTTTCGCTACATACTCAAGGGGAATATGCGTGGTGGCAAGCGCTACATTAAGACCTTCAGTTGCCAGAAGCATAACCACATCAATGGTATTGGACTGATACGCAAAAAACTCAGTATGACCGCTGAATGATACCCCTGCTTTGTTGATAATGCCTTTGTGTACGGGGCCGGTAACGACGGCGTCGAAGTCGCCATCCATATTTGCCTGACACGCCTGGCGCAGAGTTTCTACTACGTATAACCCGTTTTCGCTATCAAGCTCGCCTGGCGTAACGTCAACGGATTTATCTATTTGCTTTATAAACAACGAACCCGCATCTTGAATTTGCGGGTTAGTGGCATCGTAATCGATTAGCGTTAATGGCAGCCCCAAGGCGCTTGCTCGTGCTTTGAGCATTTCGCCATCGGCAAACACGACAAGCTGCGCTTGCCATGCTTCCTGGGCCAGTTTTATGATCAAATCTGGCCCGATACCTGCCGGTTCTCCCGGCGTTATTGCTATTTTAATTGGTGTACTCATGAATAACTTATTGTTACGAGTCGACAACTTCTACGTAAGCGGCATCACGCATCTCACGTAACCAGTTCTCGGTTTCCTCTGAAAATTTACGGTTGAAGATAAGCTGGTAAGCTTTATCTTCTTTGCGCTTATCGGTAGCGTCATCAATACGACGTTCAATAAGCTGAATTAAATGCCAGCCGTGCACGGTACGAACAGGTTCACTAAATTCTCCAGGCTCAAGCTGTGCAAGTGCGTCTTTAAACTCAGGCACGTAATTATTTGGATCCGACCAGCCAAGCTCGCCACCGCGAAGGGCTGAACCAGGATCTTCTGAATGCTCTTTAGCTAGCTCTGCAAAATCAGCTTCACCATTTTTCACCTCTTCCTTGAAGCGGTTTAGCATGGCTTTAGCTTTGTCTTCGCTAAGAATGATTGACGGCTTAACAAGAATGTGGCGAGAGTTTACTTCTTCCACCGTGACTTTCTCAATACCGCGCGTATCTAATACTTTTAGGATATGAAAGCCTGCACCGCTTCGAATAGGTCCAACAAGAGCATCTTTGTCTTTGTTTTGAATAGCTTCAGCAAAAAGCGTCGGCATGGCGTTAATGTTAAGCCAGCCCATGTCACCGCCTTCGAGCGCTTCGTTACCTGATGATGACGCAATGGCGATTTTAGCAAAATCAGAGCCTGACTCTAATAGTGAAATGACTTTGTCTGCACGCTCACGTGCCGATTGAATATCTTCATCTGTAGGCTCTGGCGGGAAACCAATAAGAATGTGACCTAAGCGATATTCAGCTTGAGTAGCGCCTTGCTGTTCCATCAGGTCAATCAAGGTTTCAATTTCTTGAGGTGTAATATAAACACGGCGACGTACGTTAGCACGGCGAACTTCACCCATGATAACTTCTTCGCGAATGTCTTCGCGGTAATCATCGTATGCAATACCTTCTGCCGCTAATTGGGCACGAAGTTCTTCAATCGTTGCATTTTGATTCGCTGCAATGTTGCTAATGGTTTGCTCTAGCTGTGGATCGCTAATGCGAATACCCATACGCTCTGCCATTTGAAGCTGAAGGCTCTTAGTGATTAAACGCTCAATTGCCTGTGTACGAAGCGCACGATCTGACGGTAGCTGTTGATTATTAGCTTCTGCGTTGCGTTTAACGTCTTGTACAAGGGCATCAATTTCGCTTTCAAGCACAACACCTTGGTCAACAATTACGGCCACGCGGTCAAGCATGACCTCTTGCGCAACACTGTTAAACGAGAGTAGGGCACCTAACATCAATGCACGGATAATGAACTTCATACACACTCTTTTATTATTGGTTGATTGCATTTAAGCGCTGTAAGCGCTCAACTGCGGGTTAATTTAAACTATAAGGCTGACGATAGCCAAACATACCGTCTTGAAGCATGCTTTTTTGGGTACCAGATGACCCGATGCCTTTGAAAATAAATTGTAGCGATATTCCAGAATCAAAATCGTCTGTTGTCTGTTCGCCGCTAGCATTGTAACGGTTGTTCAGACTGCGCTGCGCAACTAATCGCACCGCCCAACAGCATGATTCATACTGGATACCTGCATAGGTTTCTACACTTCTATTGCGTTCAAGATCTCGGTAAGTACGGCCAACCCACTGCCAATTTTCAGAAATAGGCCAGCTTGCCGAAATACCAATTTGATCTATGGTTTCACCACTGAGATCGCGAACATAGCGATGACTTAATTGAATAAAGCGCGAATCATCTTTGCGGTATTCAATACCCACGCTGCTTAAGTCAACTTTGTCTGTGTCAGTGGTCACTTGCACATCAGAATGGAAGAACCAGTTTTTATTAAAGCGCCAATCCACTTCAGCGGCGAGCGCTGAACGATCTTGATTCTTGGTTGCCGCAATGACTTTGTTATCTTCAAGGTAGAATATCTGACCCACACTAAGAACAAATTGTTCCCGATTGTTTTTATCCAACATGCGTGTGGTCGCGCCAAGGGTGATTTGGTTGTTATCGCTTATTCTATCAAGGCCAGTAAATTCCTGACCTCTAAACAATCCTTCAACGTCGGTTAACAGCGGCGTTGAGTCATAGAATCCAATCGCAGTTTGGTCTTCATACGATGTATAAAGATATTGAATCTTTGGCTCTAAAGTCATCGACATATCGTCGCTGAACCACGATTTATCCCTTTCAAAATATAATGCGCCATAAAGGCGAGCTTGTCCTAATGTGCGTTCAACATCTTCTTTTAAGTCAGTTCCTTCAACATTGTCTTGTTGATAAACCGTTTGAAAAAGCGTGGTTTCTGCGACAAGTTCACCCCATGCTGCGCGAAGCGGCACCGCTAAAGTAGGTGCAACGTGAAAACGAGTAGCCGTTGGAGCGGTATCGAGAGTATTGTCAAAGTGTGCGACTTCTGAGTCTAGGTTGAACTCTAGATATTCACCTAACGCTTTGTTGTAGTTGATTTTGATCTCAGGTACGGCGCGATAGCTATCTGCAGTATTACCCAGTACTTCAAAATCTTTTATCTGCATATTTACGGATAGATTTTGCGAGTAGTAACTTAATCCAACGCTACGATATAGGTGGGTGTCAGCGCGACTATAATAATCTGAACCAAGGTCAACTAAATAGTTGTCGTCACTTAATCCGTTGAAATCAACGTTTAGTAACCAGTTGTCAGCTATAAGCCCTTGATGCTCCAAGCGATAAAAATATCGGTCAGGGTTCCCACTAATATCTGAGTCGCTCGGCAAGTACTCCACGTACGCTTTGCCTTGGCTACGCTCCGTTAGATAACGGAACTCAGTATTCAGCTGAAGACCGCGAAGGGTCATCAATCGCGGTGAGATGGTCATGTCATAGTTGGGGGCAATATTCCAGTAAAAAGGCTGCGTATAGTCGACGCCCGTTCTGCTTGAACTGGTTAACTCTGGAAACAATAAGCCCGTTTGGCGCTCGTTGCTAACAGGGAACGCAAAATACGGTAAATAAAACACTGGAACATCGGCAATGTAGAAGCGTGTGTGTTTGGCTTGGCCCCATACGGTCCCTTTTTCCAAACTAATTTCACTGGCGCGTATTAGCCAGTCTTCATCGCCTTCAGGACACGTAGTGAAGCTAACTTCTTTGAGCACAATTCCCGTGTCTGTATCTAATACAATATCTTTTGCGGCTCCCTGACCCACAAAACCCGTCAGCTGATAGCGGGTATTTTGCATTTCTAAGCGCTCTTCTTCAGAGCGAAGGGTCACAGCATCACTTTCTACTTTTAACTGCGAGTCTTGATACGTTACGTCGCCTTTCGCAATAAGGTCTCTGCCACTTCCGTTAATTTGTGCTTGAGATGCACTAATTACCGCAGTATCTGACGTGATATCAACATTACCAGAAAACAGCGCTACGGTATCTTGGATAATTTCAGTACGGTTAGCTTCAACTTTAACGTGGCCTTTGGGCATTAATGCTTGGCTACTGAAAGTAACAGGTTCGACTGAGCAGAATGCAAGAGGGGCTGCATCTGACGTTGGTTTAGAATTTGAAGCTGTCGTTTCCTGTGCAAACGCGACTGTAGGCAAAAGAGTCGCGGAAACAAGCATGGCGCAGGTGTTTTTCATGCGTTAATGGGCGGCCTGTTTTGTTGTATGTTGCTTTTAAACCCAAGTAAGACGACGTCCGTCTCGGTTAGTTCGACATAACGTTTAAAAAAACAGTGATAATGCACATTACTTCTTGGCAAAGAGTTAATGTAGCTTTCACTCGCTATTACTATTTATATAAGCGCTCAATTCTAAGCACTTCTGTCGTAATTACCAACCATTCAGACAAAAAAATGCACTTTTATATGCACAACACATCAAAGACGGAGGCAATTAGTGGCAGTAAGCTTGATTTCAAGCTGCACAAGCCCTAGTTAATTAACTTATGTATTTGATATGATGATTGGTATAACGCGCTCTGCACGGCGTGATTTCACTACAGTAACATCAACTTTCTAAACAGTGCACCAACGGAGTATGACGCGATGTCAATTTGGGGAAAAATCCTCGGCGCCTTGTTCGGCTTTATGTTTCTTAAAATACCTGGGGCGATCTTAGGGCTGTTAGTCGGGCACTTTTTTGATAAAGCCTATCGCCAAGACTTCAATCAGCTAGGTGGCTTTGGGCGCTTTTTTACCGATCAGGACAATCTGAAGCAGCAAGCTATTTTCTTTCATAGTTTGTTTAGTGCGTTAGGCCATCTTGCTAAGTCTGACGGCAAAGTAACGGACAGAGAAATTCAAATCGCCACAGCATTAATGGACGAGATGCGTTTAACTGGGGATGCCCGTCGTGAAGCTCAGGATGCATTTAGAGAAGGCAAAGCACGAGACTTTCCTCTAGTCGATACCTTGAAAGGTTTTTACGACGCCAGCCACGGTAGACGGGATATTCTTCAAGTATTCTTAGAGATCCTTATTCAAGCCGCTTTCGCCGACGGTCAGCTTTCACAGGAAGAATACAACGTACTTGAAAAAGTAGCGAAGCCACTAGGCTTTAGGCGTCGTGATTTAGATTATCTAATTTCAATGTATGAAGCTGAAATACGCTTTAGGCAGCGGTCTAACTCTGGCTCAGGACAACGCACTCATTCAGGTCAACGTCAGCACAGCAAATCAGCCTATTCAGAACAGCAAAGTTTAGATGATGCCTATCACATATTAGGTGTGGCGGCATCTGACGATGAAAAGACAATAAAACGTGCCTATAGGAAGCGCATGTCTGAGCATCACCCCGATAAGCTGGTGTCTAAAGGGCTACCTGAACAGGCAATGGAAATTGCGAAAAAGAAAGCGCAAGATATTCAATCAGCCTACGAGCTGATTAAGCAAAAGCGTGGCTTTTAGATGGCAAAAACTCAACGTGAGTTAACTTATGTGCCGGCAGCGAGTCAGGCGCATATCGATGGTTTTATCGAGATGCTTTGGCTTGAGAAAGGATTGTCTGATCATACTCAGCAGAGCTATCGCACCGACCTTACTAAGCTTGCTATCTTCAGCAACAATCAAGGCGTAAAAGATATCGCTGTGCTGACCACTGAGCAGCTTCAGGATTATTTAGCCTATCGACACGACAAGGGGCTGTCCACACGCAGCACCCAACGTGCGCTTAGCGCTATCCGGGCGTTTTTCGTATTCCTAATTAGTAAGCAGGTTCGCGTTGATAGCCCAGTTTCCGCGCTGTCTAATCCGAAAACACCCAAAGCTTTGCCTTCTTCACTCAGTGAGCAACAAGTTGAAGATTTGCTAAATGCCCCCCTTACCGACGACCCTATTGAATGTCGGGACAAGAGCATGCTTGAAGTGCTTTACGCAACCGGCCTTCGTGTAAGTGAACTTATTGGGTTAACAATGGATCAAATAAGCCTTCAGCAAGGCGTAGTTAGGGTTGTGGGTAAAGGGAATAAAGAGCGCTTAGTGCCCCTTGGTGAAGATGCAATAGAATGGCTGCTGACCTATATTAAAACAGCAAGACCGATACTCGCCAGTAAGGCTTCTGATGTGGTATTTCTAAGCAAGCGTGGACAGAAAATGACGCGCCAAACATTTTGGCATCGCATTAAATACTATGCGGTGAAAGCGGGAATTGAGCAGCACCTTTCTCCCCACACGTTGCGTCATGCCTTTGCGACACACCTTTTGAATCACGGTGCTGATTTACGTGTTGTACAAATGCTGTTGGGGCACAGCGATTTGTCAACGACTCAAATATACACCCATGTAGCGACAGAGCGACTTCAAACTTTAATCCACAGTCATCACCCACGTGGCTAAATTGGCTAAATATACAAATAAAGAATGCTATAAATTGGGGGCTGTGTACGACGAGGCTCAGTGACGACGTATATAAAATAAAAAGGTCTATGATAGGATACGAGCCATGCAAAACGTTTAGAAAATACATTTTCCGTTAGTGCTTTAACGCGGCTGAATTTAAATGATGACGTTAAATGTACTGAGGTTAAAAGAAAATTAGCGTTTAACGTGCAATTTTTTGCTAAGTTTTACGGTCTGAACGTTATGAATGTAAAAATTTTTAGCAATTGCTTTAAATGGAAGATACCGATTCAAGCAGTTGCATGTTAAGCCAATAAGTACAAGAGAACTTAAATGGCAAAATGGAGAGTATTTAGTGAAAGCAGTAAAGAAAGTATTGTTAGCCAGTGTAGTTGCGGCAGGTTCTCTATTAGGGCTTAGTGCGCAAGCGGCTGATGAAGCGGCTATCCGTGATAAATTAACCTCAATGCTAGGGTTAGATGTAGAAACTATTGCTGACTCTCCAGTATCAGGGCTGGTTCAGGTATCAACAAACCGCGGTTTATTTTACGTAAGTGAAAACGGGCAGTATCTGCTTCAGGCTCGTGTTTTTAACATTGATGAAGAGATGCGTAACGAAACAGAGCTGGCACTTTCTGGGCTGCGCAAAGAAGGCGTAAAAGAGATGGAATCATCGTCTATTACGTTTAAGGCCAAAAACGAAAAGCATGAAATAAGCGTATTTACTGATATTACGTGTGGCTATTGCCGTAAATTTCACAACGAGATTGATGAACTCAACGATGCGGGCATCACCGTACACTACCTTGCGTTTCCACGTTCTGGGTTAAACAGTGAAAACTACAACGATATGGTGTCGGTGTGGTGTGCGAAAGACCCGCAAAAAGCGTTAACTAAAGCTAAAGCGGGTAACGACGTAGCTAGCGCAAGCTGTAAAAATAAAGTGGCAGAGCAGTACATGTTAGGTCAAAAATTAGGCGTGAATGGCACGCCAAATATCGTACTGCCAGACGGTTCATTGATTCCTGGTTATCAGCCAGCTGCGTTGCTTGCTAAAGCATTGGAGGAAGCTGAATAGCCATTCAGTCCTTAACCTTAAATATGATAAAAACGCACGCTTTGTGCGTTTTTTGTTTTCTGCGGTATGATTCGTCCTCATATTTTCTAGCGTTTTTTCGTACAGTTTTGCTTTGCAGTTCACACGAGCGTTTACTTGGAATCTGCACTAATTATCAAGTGTCCCGACTCCAGTCTTTTTATTTAAAGCCTATTTGAACTGGCATCGACAACTGCATTTACAGTATTGGTTAGTGGTATTTCATGATTTTGCCTATTGTTCGCCGTGAGGTTACCGGCGCCTCGCTTAGTTCCGACTTACATCCTGTTATCGATAGAATTTATCGCGGTCGTAATATTGCGAATTTAGATGACTTGGAGAATGGTCTAAAAGGGCTAACACACTTCAATGTCTTGAAGGGGATGCCGCAGGCCGCGCAAATTCTCGCCAATGCTGTTGTGCAAAATAAACGTATTATTATTGTGGGCGATTTTGATGCCGACGGAGCAACCAGTACATCGGTATGTATATTGGCGCTTCGAGCCATGGGCTATCACAACGTTGATTTTCTTGTACCTAACCGCTTTGACTTTGGTTACGGACTTAGCGTGCCTATTGTGGATGAAGCTGCCAAACAGGGGGCAGAGGTTATTGTTACAGTGGATAATGGCATTTCCTGTATTGACGGTGTAACCCATGCAAAGTCGTTGGGAATGCAGGTTGTTGTTACCGATCACCATTTGCCAGGTGATGTTCTACCTCCCGCTGATGCGATAGTAAACCCTAACC
Organism: Alteromonas sp. KUL17; assembly: GCF_006538305.1. Lineage (NCBI taxonomy): Bacteria > Pseudomonadati > Pseudomonadota > Gammaproteobacteria > Alteromonadales > Alteromonadaceae > Alteromonas > Alteromonas sp. KUL17. The sequence continues at coordinate 322,713 of NZ_BJKJ01000001.1, read as the reverse complement.
AACCTGGCTGTGAATTTCCTTCTAAAAATTTGGCTGGGGTTGGCGTTGCCTTTTACATCATGCTAGCACTTAAAGCCGAGCTACAGCAGCAAGGGCATTTTGAAAAAGCGGGAGTAGCGCCACCAAACCTAGCGTCGCTACTTGATATTGTTGCGGTTGGCACCGTGGCCGATGTAGTAGTGCTTGATAAAAACAACCGAATTTTAGTTCATCAAGGCCTTCAGCGGATTCGGGCGGGTAAGTGTCGACCTGGCATTAAAGCATTGGTCGAAGTAGCGAATCGCGATTGCGCTCACTTAACCTCAACTGACTTAGGCTTTGTGGTTGGGCCAAGGCTTAATGCCGCGGGTCGATTAGACGACATGTCACAAGGCATTGCGTGCTTATTAGAAGATGAAACCATTCAAGCGCGAATGATCGCTGCGGAACTCGATGCGCTTAATAAAGAACGCCGTGAAATTGAGACCGGCATGAAAGCACAAGCGGAAACCGTACTAGAGCAAATGGCGCTGGATGAAGGCGATATGCCAAGCGCACTGGTGGTTTATCGCGAAGACTTTCACCAAGGGGTTATTGGTATTGTGGCAGGGCGTTTGAAAGAGAAATATCTTAAGCCTGTTATCGCTTTTGCCCATCAAGACGACGAGATCATTAAAGGTTCGGCACGCTCAATTCCTGGCGTGCACATTCGCGATGTACTTGATGAAGTTAATACGCGCTACCCTGGCGTTATCGAAAAATTTGGCGGGCATGCCATGGCCGCTGGATTAAGCTTGCCCGTAGCTAAGCTTCAAGACTTCGAGCGGGCTTTTGTTGATATTGCGCGAGCGCACATGGCAAAGCTTGATGGAAATCATGCTTTACTTTCCGACGGTGACTTGTCATCGAAAGAGCTGTGTTTACCCTTTGCGCATTTACTGCGTCAAGCAGGTCCGTTTGGACAGGGCTTTGAATCACCGCTATTCGATGGTGAATTTGCACTACTTGACCAGCGCTTAGTTGGCCAAAAGCACTTAAAAATGGTGTTAAAAAGTGACGGTGCTAACGAGGTCGATGCTATTGCGTTTAACGTTGATTTAAAATCATGGCCGAATGCCATGGTCAAACGCGTGCATATTGCCTATCGACTTGATATCAACGTATTTCGCGGTCAGGAAACCGTGCAACTTATTGTAGAGCAAATAGAAGCGCGTTAGCAGGAGCGAGTTCACACGCAGACGGATGGCCAGTCAGCCTAACGAGCAATAAGCGTAAAGTTGTGGAAAGAAGGGACAAAGGTGAAAAGCGAAAGACAAAAGCTGGTGGATAAGCATAGTCAGCTGAATCAAACCGACAATGCAAAAGTGATTTCCCACGTTCAGCGAGAAGAGAAAGACAGCGACTGGATTCGCCACACCATTATGCTAGAAGGTATTGATGTCCCTTTTATCTATCGGCGTAAACAGCAATACCAAAGCTTAAAAGGCGCGCGAGTGAACGTAACCTACTATCGCCACGTTGAAGAGGTGGCTGGCATTGAGTTTGAAACCATGAAAGTGGTACGAATTAAGCGCAGCTGATATTAACGTTGCCAGCGGTAACACTTTGGCCACAATCAAAACACAGTGAACAACAATGAATAATGAATGGTTAAATGCCTATGTACTGCATAGACGCCCTTACAGGGAGACCAGCTATATTGTTGACTTTTTTACCCTAGAAGAAGGGCGTGTTAGTGCCGTGGCGAAAGGGGTAAAAAACAGCAAATCAGATAAGAAAAGCCTGCTTCAACCTTTTCAGCATCTTCGCTTACAGTTAAGCGGAAAGTCGGAGTTAAAAAATTTACGTCACGTTGAAAGTGTTTCACCCTCCATCAATCTTGTGGGAACGGCGTTATTTTGCGCCATGTACGTTAACGAACTAACTAATCGTGTTATGCCGGCGGGGCTTGCCAGCGATGGCGTTCACAATGCTTATGAAAATGCGCTGCTGTCTCTTCGAGATGAAAGCGACATAGAAGTGACCTTACGTCAGTTTGAATTTGCATTACTTGATGAAATGGGGCTGTTACCCGACTTCACCACCGACGTCGAATACGAATTGCCCATAGAAGAAACCGGTAGCTATCATTTTCAGATAGACGCGGGCTTTGTGCGCCTGCCTGACGATATGGCGGGAACCCGCGGAATGCGAGGCTTTCCTGGACAAGCGCTGCTTAGCTTATCACAGGGGGAATTTACGCCGCTCAGTAAAAAGGTGGCTAAGGTGCTTTGCCGGGACTTGCTGAAACCGCTAATTGGTGACAAGCCACTTAAAAGCCGCGAGCTTTTTATGCCCAAGCCGCGGTAATAGCATTAAATTATTTTCTCTTAACTCAAACGCTTAATAAGCACGTTCTACAAAAAAATTTGCTACAATTGCGACTTTCCTTAAAAGGGTATTTTTACCCTCAAAGCAACGTATTAATCAGGAAGAGCTGGCCTCTTCTATCGCTCTTACAGGTTAGGTGGTGAAATGAGCACGATTTTATTAGGCGTTAACATCGACCATATTGCAACGCTACGCAATGCGCGCGGTACGCATTACCCAGATCCAGTGCACGCAGCGGATATTGCCGAGCGTGCAGGTGCAGACGGCATTACGGTTCATTTGCGTGAAGACCGCCGTCACATTAAAGACCGCGATGTACGCATTTTAGCGCAAACCATTAATACCCGACTTAATTTGGAAATGGCGGTAACCGATGAAATGCTGGCAATTGCCGAAGAAGTGAAGCCTGTTTTTTGTTGCTTAGTACCTGAAAAGCGCGAAGAGCTGACTACCGAAGGTGGTCTTGATGTGGCAGGGAATTTTGAAAACATCAAAGCGGCGTGCGAGCGACTCGCTAATGCGAACATTTTGGTGTCGTTGTTCATTGATGCCGACAAAGCGCAAATTGACGCGGCCGCAGCATGTAACGCTCCTTACATCGAAATTCATACAGGCCAATATGCAGAAGCCACCAGCGAAGAAGAGCAGCATAAAGAGCTAGCGCGTTTAGTTGAAGGTATCGAGTACGCCGATAGCTTAGGGCTTAAAGTGAATGCCGGTCATGGCTTGCACTATCACAATGTTAAGCCTATTGCGGCTATCCCTCAGTTAATCGAACTTAATATTGGCCACGCTATCATTGCTCGCGCCGCGTTTGATGGCCTTCATGCGGCTGTAGCTGATATGCGTAAACTTATGCTAGAAGCACGAGCAGGCATTTAACCTTAGATTCAAAAGAGTGTAGATAACGTGGCGATTGCAGGGCTAGGTACTGACATTGTAGAGATAGCGCGACTTGGTAAAGGCGATGGCGCTAATGAACGCTTAGCCAAGCGAGTACTTACGCCTGCCGAGTGGCAGCAGTTCAGCGAACACGGTACGCCGGTTCGCTTCTTAGCCAAACGTTTTGCCGCCAAGGAAGCGGCAGTGAAGGCCCTTGGTACAGGGATTGGAAACGGGATCAGCTGGCAGCATATAGAAGTGCGCAATAACGATTTAGGTGCGCCAGAGCTTCATTTTTCTGGCGAGTTTGCTGCAATGTGCAAAAACCGAGGTATCACGCGAAGCGTGGTCAGTATTTCAGATGAGCAGCATTATGCTGTCGCCACCGTTATACTAGAGTCTGAATAGAGTAACTGCCCCTAACCCACGCAGGCGACTTCTATTTGGTGAGCGCGCGCAAAAACCTCTACTAACATCAAACCACGTAAAGCAAGTAACCGGAGTCACACTTGGCAAACCTTTTTAAACAATCTCGTAGCAAGCAAAAAGGCAAAACGTCGCTTACTGAGCGTGGCGCTTCAAAAAAAGGGAATGCCAGAGCCAACGCGCAGGTCGCAGGACTTCGATTTGGGAAAAGCAAAAAAGCAGCGGATACCAGTGAAAGTCAAAAGCCTAACACGATCACCATTGAAGATTTGGACTGGATGGGCAATGGCGTAGTGCGCGGCAATCCGATGGTATTTGTTGAAGGTGCCCTTGTAGGAGAAACCTGCGACATAGAGGTGCTATCTAGCAAAAAGAAAGTCATTAACGCCAAGGCGACAAATATTCATTCGCCAAGTGATGAAAGACAAGCGCCTTTTTGCCCTGTGTTTGATGCATGTGGTGGGTGTCAGCTACAGCACATAAAGCCTGACGCTGCCCTTGAGCAACGTGACCGTGCTCTTAAAGTGATGATGGAACGTCACCTTGCAATGAAGCCAAATGTTTGGCAAGCACCTTTAGCAGGGCCGCGCCCTCAATATCGCAGGAAAGCAAGACTGGCTATAGATGCCCGCAACCCCAATCAAATTAAGTTGGGCTTTCGTGAAGCAAATAGCAGTAACGTTATCAATGTAGAAACCTGCCCAATACTGGTCGACCCGCTATCTAAACTTATTGGCCCTTTACGTGATGCGCTTACAGGGTTTGAGTCAGCACGCCATATTGGACATATTAGCCTTATTGCGGGCGACAATATCTCGCACCTTGTGATTAAACACACCAAAGCCCTCGAGGCTGAGCTTATTGATGCAGTGAGCGAATTGGTGAACAAGAGTACATCGGCTAACGGCTTCGGTATTGAATTAAAGCTTGAAAATAAGCAGGGGCAAATTCGCAGTGTGGGCCATGACACTGACATAATTATTAACACAGTAAATGGCTGCTCAATTTCCCCAAGTGCTAACGACTTTATTCAAATAAATAAAGTGGTTAACGAAAAAATGATTAATCAGGCAATAGGTTGGCTAAACCCGAAGCCTAACGAGCGTATCGCCGACTGGTTTAGCGGGCTGGGTAATTTTACTTTACCTATTGCTAAGTTAGGTGCAAAGGTTCAGGCGGTAGAAGGTGTGGCAGAGATGGTGCGCCGCGCCAAAGATAATGCACAGCGACAGGGCATTGAAAATGTAGAGTGGTTGCATTTAGATTTGTCTGATAAGAACAATGTCGAGGCTTCATTACAGCAGGGCTTTGATAAGGTATTACTAGACCCCTCAAGAGAAGGGGCGTTGACCGTTTGTCATGCGCTTGTAAAAGCACTACCAAAAACGATAGTGTATGTTTCTTGCAACCCAAGTACGTTTACTAGAGACGCAAAGGTGTTGATAGACGGAGGTTATGAAATGGAAAAAGCGGGCGTAGCAGAAATGTTCCCCTTCACCCATCACATGGAAATGATGGCCTTGTTTACGCGAAAGCAGCAGTAACGAGTAAAGGATATGGTATCAACAAGAAAGGTCCACGAAGCAGACCGGCCCCCCTTTGAAGCCTGGTTAGATAGCCTTGAGCTGAGTGAAGAAACAAAAGAAAAGCTAAGTGCAGTATCAGCCATTCCTGAACGGTTATTGGTCGGCCAGGAAATGGTCGAAATTTTGTGCCAGCTTAATATGGATGATGCAACGCTTCAGGCAGCCCTTGTTTTCCCTTATTGCGAACAGCACGCTTTAAGTGAAGAGGATATAGTTGATGAGTTTGGCAAAGAAATACGCGACCTAATCGTTGGCGTACGCCGAATGGATGCCATTAAGTCTTTACATGCGCGTAAAGTGAACGGCTCCGGCTTTGCCGAAAGGTCAGACGAACAGCATATCGACAGTATTCGCCGCATGCTGCTTGCGATGGTGGAAGACGTGCGTGCCGTTGTGATCAAAATGGCAGAGCGCATTTGTGCATTGCAACAGGTTAAGAAAGCCGATGAAGAAACCCGCGTTATGGTGGCCCGCGAGTGTGCCAGCATTTATGCGCCATTGGCAAACCGCTTGGGTATAGGCCAGTTAAAATGGGAACTTGAAGATCTCGCGTTTCGCTATCTGCATCCCATCACCTATAAACAAATTGCAAAACAATTAGATGGTAAGCGCAGAGAGCGCGCCGAGTACATAGAAACCATAGTAGGCGACTTGCAAGGCTTGCTTGATAGCGAAGAAATTCGCGCAGAGGTCTACGGCCGTCCCAAGCACATATTCAGCATTTGGAAGAAAATGCAGAAAAAGCGCCTTACGTTTGAGCAGCTTTTTGATATTCGTGCAGTGCGTATTATTGCCGAGCGACTTCAAGATTGTTACGCCGCGCTTGGCACGGTTCACGCCAGCTATAAGCACTTACCTAATGAGTTCGACGACTATATTGCAACCCCCAAACCTAATGGTTACCAGTCTATTCACACCGTTATTGTGGGGCCTGAAGGGAAGTCGGTTGAGATTCAAATTCGCACGCAGAAAATGCATCAGGATGCAGAACTGGGTGTGGCTGCTCACTGGAAATATAAAGAGGGCAGTACGGGCAAGCAGTCAGGCTATGACGAGCGTATAAACTGGCTTCGTCGCATATTAGCGTGGCAAGAGGAAGTGGCTGAGTCTGGCGATTTGGTTGAAGAACTTCGCAGCCAGGTGTTTGACGATAGGGTGTATGTGTTCACACCAAAAGGCGATGTTATTGACCTTCCCCAAGGCGCTACGCCGCTTGATTTTGCTTACTACATTCACAGTAACGTGGGACATCGCTGTATTGGCGCAAAAGTGAATGGGCGAATAGTGCCTTTCACTTATTTACTGCAAAGTGGCGATCAGATAGAAGTACTCACCGGAAAAGAGCCAAACCCAAGCCGCGACTGGATGCATCCAGGTCTTGGCTATGTGCATTCATCACGGGCCCGTGCCACTATCCATTCCTTCTTTAAAAAAGCAGGACAGAGACAAAAACCTTGCTGCTGGTAAAGAGCTGCTAGAACGTGAACTTCAGCGTGCCCACTTGCCCGCTAAAGTACCTAATGAGGCATTTGAGAAGTTTAACTTACAAACCCTTGATGACCTGTACACTGCGGTAGGTGCCGGTGATGTACGCGTTATGCAGGTGATTAACTTTATTCATCACTTGCAGGAGCCCCCAGCCCCAGAACCCGAAATTAGCCCTAAGGTTAAAACGCGCAAAACTGCTGCCGGATCAGGCAAAAAAGATGCAGTGGTGGTGCAGGGCGTGGGTCACTTAATGAGCCAGCTGGCGAACTGCTGTAAGCCGGTTCCCGGCGAAGCGATTTTAGGCTATATCACACAAGGCCGTGGTGTAAGCGTTCATAAAGAAAGCTGCGACCAGCTGCAACACTTGTTGTCACAGCACCCTGAGCGTCAGATAGAAGTGAATTGGTCACAAGAGCTTAAAGTAGGTTTTGAGACGGGTATTGATATATTTTGTCACGATAGAACTGGCCTGTTGCGCGATATTACTACGGTATTGGCGAATGAAAACGTGCCGCTTTTAGGCGTGAACAGCCTAAGTGATAAAAATAGGCAGACGGCGCTTATCACTATTTCGATAGAGGTTCAGGACCTCGATACGGTGTCTAAAGTGTTAACCCGATTGCGACAGCTTAAAGGCGTGACAGATGCAAAACGCAAACAAAGCTAAGCTTAGCGAAATGCAGCGGCTGTTAGACATTATGACGCAGCTGCGCGACCCGCAATCTGGGTGCCCGTGGGATGTAAAACAAACCATGGAAAGCCTAACTCGCTACACCATAGAAGAAGCCTACGAAGTGGCTGATGCTATTGCCACGGGTGATATGCACGATATCAAAGATGAATTGGGTGATTTGCTGTTTCAAGTGGTGTTTTACGCGCAGATAGCCAGTGAATCGCGTGCATTTTCTTTTGACGATGTAGCGCAAAGCATTAGCGATAAGCTGGTGCGTCGTCACCCTCATGTGTTTGCGAATGCGCTTGCATCTGAGGGTTCTGGCGATACAAATGAAAACGTCACAGTCGAGCGTACCCAATTGAACGACAGTGCTTTAAACGCGCAGTGGGATGCTATCAAAGCCCAGGAAAAGCAGCTTAAAAAGCAGCGTTTAAAGCAAGACAACGAAGCAATAGAAAACAGTATTTTAGATAATGTGCCTAAAGGTATGCCGGCACTCATGTACGCGCAAAAGCTGCAGAAAGCCTGCGCAAAGGTAGGGTTTGATTGGCCTGATACCGCACCTGTCATAGATAAAGTGCGCGAGGAAGTGGAAGAGATTCAGCAAGAGCTGGATTTCAAACAGCGAGCACAAGGGGCACTGAATGCGGGTGTTGCACCTTTAAACAGTGGCGTGCCCGACAACCAACAAGCAATTGAAGAAGAAATTGGTGATGCACTTTTTGCCATGGTTAACTTGGCAAGACATTGCAAGGTAGATGCTGATACCGCACTTAGAAACGCCAGTAACAAGTTTGCTAACCGTTTTAAAGGCGTAGAGCGCTTAGCGGCTGAACAGGGCAAGAAGCTTGACGCATTGACGCTCGATGAAATGGAAGCGCTGTGGCAGCAGGTCAAGCAGTCGTCTAACACTAAGTAATTGTACGTAGCAGCATACTAAAAGCGCTGCGTAGACTGATAACGTGAATGCCGCGCTGGTGTAGAGGTATGTGAGTCTTAAGTTAGAACGAATTGCAAATACCGCTGCAGCCAAAAAGCAAAATAGACAAGTGCCAGAAGTAAGATGAGCAGAGTACGCTTTTGTGTTTTGGTTAGAGCAGATGATTTCGTACGCTTCCATGTCATCATCACCCCTGTTGCAGAAAGCGTTGTTAAACCAACACCAAATACAAACCAAATTAGCTTAGTTAAAAGCCCACCGAAGTATCCAAAGTGCAGCGGGTCTGCGTATTCATTCAGGTAGTTAGTCCAGGCCATACTTTTGGGCTCTTGTACACCAACAATACGCTGATTGGTTATATCAATATCTACTTTATGCGCGCGCTCACGCAGCAAAGGGTTATTGCCTATACCTGTGAATCGCAGTGTTGCTGTGTCTGAGTTAGGAAATAGTACACTGGTGATCTGCCAGTCCTCAATGGCTTGCGATGCCTTCTGAAACGCACTGGAAAACTGCGTGGTTGATACAGGGTTAACTTGCTCATAATTTGAAATGACAGTGGCCTTAGGTGCGCGGGGTTCAAATCGATTGCCTGTAACAGCGGCGCCGAATTCAAATAAATACCACCAACTGGTTATAACAATGACAACGAAAAACCAGAGGCTCCACAACCCAAGTAGTTTATGAAGGTCGCTCAGTAGTATTCTTGGGCCTTGGTTTAGGCGAAGTCGAGTAATGGCGGTTTTCCAGTTTCGGGTTGTTTTTAGGCCCGTATACAGCGAGATAGCAAGAATGAATGCGAAAAAGGTAACCGTTGGTAAGCCAAGATAGTTAGGCATAAACAGATAGCGGTGAAAGTCTCGGAAGAACCGCTGAATCGTTAAAATAGGAATATCGCCTGTCACTTCATAGGTGTACTGATCCACGTGGATAAAGCGGTCATGACCATCGGGGAATTCTGCTCTGACACGGTAAGTGAAATTTTCATGACCCATGGTCGAGATTGATTTTATCTTAGCTTGTTCTGCATAGTTAAGCGTAGCCTCATAGATACTGTTCCACTTAACAATTTCATCATCGGCGTTGTCTAGGCTGCTAGAAGGCGTATTAAACGTGCGCATTTCCTCAAATACAAGCCAATCAATTTCATTGGATACCGTAGCAATAGTGCCCGTTGCAACAATAATAAAAAGCACAAGTGAGAGCTGAAAACCTACCCACGCGTGCAAGTTATATAACTTCTTTAGGTACTTTCTTTGCGCGGTTTTATCGTTAGTCATGAAATACTTGTGTAAGGTAAAAGACAAGCCCTGCATGGTGCAGGGAACATAGTAAAAAGCATGGCGTATAATTGAAAGAAAGAAGGGCTAAGCGCAAGCATTTAACTCAAAAGCGCTACTTATAAACAGAACTCTAAGCAGAATTCATGCGCATAGCCAATCCCGAATTTTAAAAAACGCAGTGGTTACCACTTGTAGGTGAATTCTACAAAACCGTTTCTTGGGTTTCCGGGGAAGTGACCTGTGCGCTCTATAAAGCCTGATTCTGCATACTCTTTATCAAATAGGTTATCTATTCTAAATAGTACGCTGTAGTTGTCTACTTCCCAAGTTATCGAAGCATCTGCAATGAAATATGACTTCACGTTCTGACCTGACAGGCTCAGTCGGTCGTCAACATAGTTTCCACCAAAGGCAAAGGCAAGATCCCACTCAGGTATTTGGTAACGCGTCCAGAAACCAAATTGATTCTGAGGCGCATTAGCGAAGCGGTCGCCGACACTATTGCTAATACCGCCACCGCCATTATCAGCGGTGATTCTTGCGTCGTTATAGCCATAAGCTACGCTCAAGATCCAATTTGGTGTTATGTCAGTGATAACCTCAACTTCAAATCCGTCACTGGTCACCTCACCCACGGGCGCGACATTATCAATGCCGTCGCCTTCAGGGTCTTCGCCGGTAGACTGAAGGAGGTTTTGCCTAGTGATTTGATACACAGCCAATCGCAGTAAGGTGGTTTCATCGAACAACTCTGCATTCACACCACCTTCAATAATATCTCCGGTCGTTGGTTCAAATGGTCCGCCCGCCTGAACTTGCTGACTACTTACCGACTGTGGTTCGTATGAATCTGCCCATTGACCATAAAGTGAAACATTAGCGTTAATTTTATAAATACCACCAACCCTGAAGCTTACGTTTGAATCGTCGAAAATGGCACTAGACGTTTCATCTTCAAACTGGTCGTAGCGCAAACCAGCAACAAAGGTAAACTGCTCCCAAGCAAGTTCATTCAGTATATAGGCACCTTTTCGCGTCTGCTTGGTTGTGCTCAATGGTCTGAATTGTACATTGTAGTTTTCAGGCTGCGTTATACCGTAGTTAGGGTTAGTAAGCGTTAGTGGAATGATATCTGATTCAAGTGAAGTCCCGCTTAGATAACGAAGAACGAAATCCTGCTGAAAAGCCGCAGCACCTAAAAGTGCGTCCTCTTTTCCTTTATAAAGGTCAATGCCGAACGCCGTTCTATGGTCTGCACCCAACCACTCACCTGAATATACAAAGTTGGCGCCAAAGCTAAGTTGCTCTTGTTCGCGTAACTGATCTCTAAATTCACGGCCGACAAGGTCTATGTTCCCACCTCCATCGCTATCAATAAGAGCACGTGGCTCATGGTAGTTCTGCTCTTGTTCATTATCTATGTAGCGCAAACGTGTATTGTAGCTTACTGCATCGTTAAGCTGTCCTTCTAGAGAGAGCTGAACAGAGTCAGAGCGCAAATTTAGGAAGTCACTGGCTTCATTATGATTCCAGTCTGGATTTGTGAGAAAGTTACCGCTGTCGTCGACGGGCACGCCGCGCAGTCGATTAGCGCCCAAATCCTGTGAGTAATGAGTGTACTGAAGCGTTAGTAGGTGGCCTTGAAGGTCGTATGTATAGCCAGAATCGAAGATAAATACTTCACTGTCGCTGTTGTCTCGATAAGTATCTTGCTGCTCATAAAAAACACCTGCACGGGCGTTTTGGTCGTCATTAATTGCCCCATTTATTTCTGCTGAGCCTCCAAAGCGAGCATGCGAACCAGCAATTATTCTAGCGTTGGCGTCGAATTCTGACGTAGGTTTTTTTGTGACGTAGTTGAACAAGCCACCTGGCGCCCCCGGCCCATAGAGCATTCCGGCAGGGCCCTTTAAAAAGTCTACGCGCTCGATATTAAATAGTTGAGGTACGTTAAAACCTACATAAGGGTCTCCGCGTAAGCCATCGAAGAAGATTTCCTCTTGTCTGAAACCCCTGGCGGTTACACCGGCATAGCTAAATTGGCTAACACCAGCAATGTTACGATAAATATCTTTTGCATTGCGCGCACCCTGATCGCGTATCAAGCTTTCGTTGATTGTAGTGATTTGTTGGGTCGAATTAAGTGGGTCAACACTTAACTTACCTGTAGATGAGTTACCATTGCGATATAGATTGATCGCTCTACTAGTCACTACCACACGCTCTACTTGATCGGATTTCGCGGGTGATATTTCACGTGTATCCGAAGAGGTTTCAATGTCTTGTGATAAAGCAGGGGAGGTCAACGAAGCAGCTATTAACGCGGCTAAATATTTCATTGCAAAAAAATCCAAGTGTTGTGTGATAAAAGGAGCGTGATGAAAAGCCAATACTTTAGTGTAAATGATAACAGTTTTTATTATCGTTTATCTATAGTTGTATGCCATTTGTCGTGTTGTAATCAATATCAGTAAGCGAGAGTTATGGTGTGCAGCAACGTAGATGGATAGGTGTCAATTCGCATCAAAGTAAATTAGACCAATGTAGATGGAAACTTCATTATTTTGGCGTATGGTTATAGAGTAGGTTCGATTTACGACAAAGCAATGTAGATCCACTTTATCTAATATCTGAGTATAAAATTGGCATATTGGAAGGGTGTGTCGCTGGTGTTAAGTCATGACACTTACCAAGGAGTTGGACTGAATTGGGCGTTACTACTTCATGAAAAAAGTACTGTATTTATCACTTGGGTTGTTTTTTACCCTTCTAGGTATTATTGGCGCATTCTTGCCGGTAATGCCAACAACTGTTTTTTTGATAGGTGCGCTTTTTTGTTTTACTCAATCTTCACCGCGCCTTGAAAACTGGTTACTTCAACACCCTAAATATGGCCCCAGTCTTGTTGCGTGGCGAAAACATGGTGCAATTTCGAAAAAAGTGAAATGCATAGCGTGCTGCAGTATGTTGGTGAGCTTTATTCTGGTTTGCCTGTTCGCCTCAATGCCTATTCCAGCGTACATAGGCATAGGTCTATTCATGGGAATAGGCGCGTACTTTGTTGTTACGCGCCCCAGCATGCCTGCTGTATAAATTCTCTATACAGAATTTACTTACCTTCGGCAGTAGCGCACAGTTTATTCGAACTACATTGCTAAGCGTTAGGTGACAGGTTCAAAAACCTTTAACGGTTTCTACCCAGTCGCTCGTGACTGCTTACCCATTCGTCTGCGACGACTGCAGAACCCAGAGATAGCTCCCCACACAATACGGTCGCTGCAACAATCTCGGCAAACTTGTTAACGCTACCTTTTTCTGTACAGCCAAGTACGCTTAAACATTCGTTTTGTGTAGCTAAACCAGTTCCACCACCGTACGTAGCAACAATTAATGATGGAATCGTAACAGAGAAGTAGTAATCTCCACTTGGCGTAATCTCAGCGTAGGTAAACCCTGCAGACGACTCTGCCACATTGGCAACATCTTGCCCGCAAGCGATAAACATGGCGGTAATGCCGTTAGCGAAATGCGCACCATTGTTAACGCTACCTGCCATCAATGCGCCCATATTTGAGTATTGGCGCTGTTTAAATAAAGCCTCTGGTGGGCAATGCATAATCTCCGTCATAAGTTGTTTTGGCAGGGTTATTTCTGCTACAACGCGCTTTCCGCGGGTATGCAGAGAGTTTAAGTGAGAGTGCTTTTTATCGGTATCAAGATTAGCGGCTAGTACAAAGTGCTCGATAGGACGTGGGTAGTTCGCTTGTATCCACTCACAACCCGCTTTAGTGGCTTTGCTTACCATGTTCTGACCAGCCGCATCGCCGCAGGTGAAATTGAATCTGAGCCAGCGAAGCTTAGACGCAGCGTACTGCTCGATATCCCTTAGTTTGCCCACGCTGGTGGTGTTATCACTGGCGCGTTTGATGGCTTCAAAGTTTTGCTCAACCCATTTGCCAAATTCGAGGGCTTCTCTTGCGTTAGAAAACGCGAACATAGGCGCTCGCTGCATGGCATCGTCAATGACTGTGGTGGTTACGCCTCCTGCTTCTCTTGTTAAACGCATACCTCTGCTGTAGCTGGCTGTTAGCGTACCTTCTGTTGTTGCCATCGGAACATAGAATTCGCCTTTGGCGTACTCTCCATTTATCAAAATTGGGCCAGCAAAGCCAATAGGTACCTGTGCAACACCGGTGAAATTCTCGATATTACCTGACAGTGAGTCGGGCGGTATGGAATAGTGAGCTAAGTGTTTGAGTTGAGTACCGGTTTCGCGGGAAATAAATTTGCGGCGGGTCTGGCTCATATTATGGGTATAGTCGTTGTCTGAGGAACGCGGGATCTTAGGCATTGGGCCACTCCTTTTTTCTTTCATAATAGGAGTGCTGTTACCGAATGAGAACTGTTTGCAATTTATACATGCGGATAAACGAAGCCTATAAAAAGGACTTTGGAATTAAAAAGGGTATACGCTAGTAAAAGAATACCAGCGAATATAAAGGGGGATTCTTTGAATGTATGATTTCACAAGGCAAATTGGTGTGAGCTTAATGGCTGACTATGATGTAATGCACGTCCTGCATACAATGGATTTTATGGACGGTCATGCCAAAGACGTTTTTGAGACCCTCGCTTTACCTTTTAGCGTTAACTGCATTTTATTCTTCCTCTTCCGTGTTACACGCCCATGAAGACAAACATAGCGAACATGAAGCGCACTAAGAAGAAAGTGTCGAAAAGATAGTAGTTCAAGCCACCCGCTCGGGCCGCATAGCAGACAACCAATCTGTTCGGGTTGAATTGATTAACCGAGAAGAAATTCAAGAAAAAGCCGCGATGCGACCTGGTAACATTTCAATGCTGGTTGCCGAGACTGGCGGTGTCAGAATGCAAACCACATCACCTGCCTTAGGCAGTGCAAATATTCGCCTTCAAGGTCTGTATGGCCGTTATACTCAGCTTTTATCTGACGGGTTGCCGCTTTACGGTAATCAATCAGCGTCCATTGGTTTACTTCAAATTCCCCCTACAGACTTAGGGCGCGTTGAAATTATCAAAGGTTCTGCTTCATCTCTTTATGGTGGCTCAGCGCTTGGTGGTGTTATCAACCTTGTCTCTCGTCGTCCAAAAGATGAGTTTGAAGGAGAAGCGTTGGTAAATTTCACCACCCGTGACGGGCAAGATTTCACAACATATATGGCCACGCCTTTTATCGACAGCGTAAGCGGCTCAGTAACAGCAGGCGCGCATCATCAAAGTGAGAAAGATCTCGATAACGACGGCTGGGCCGATTTAGCGGGTTATGAGCGCTACACGGTTAGACCGCGTATTTTCTGGGAAGGAGATGAGGGCGAGCGCCTTTATTTTACAACCGGTTATATGACGGAAAATCGCCAAGGTGGCACCGTAGGTGACGCAACTGTAGGAGCCGGAGAAAATGCTGTCTCTTTTATTCGTGGGCTTGAGTCAGAGCGTATTGACAGTGGTCTTGTGTTTGAAAAGCCCCTTGGCGATACACTTACCCTTAATTCACGCTTTTCAGCAATGTCGCAAGAACATACGCATCAATTCGGCAACGAGTTATCAGGCGTAGAAAGTGATCAACACGAAAGTTACCTCGCTGAGACTAGTTTGGCTGGATACACAGACAAGAGTGATTGGTTGGTGGGAGTTGCCTATCAATCTAATATTTACGATTCGGATACCTTTGAATCTTTTGATTACAGTTATGAGGTTCCGGGTATCTTTACCCAGGTGGATTATCAAATAAGCGATGAATTCACAACGTCAGCGAGTGCAAGGCTAGACGATCACAGTGAATACGGTACTCAATTTAGCCCACGAGTATCGTTTTTATATCGCCCTAGTGATGTCACCATAAGAGGTTCTTATGGCGAAGGATATTTCGCCCCTACGCCGTTTGTTGAGGAAATTGAGGCGGCAGGGTTATTACGCTTACTTCCTGTAGAAGGGCTAAAAGAAGAGCAGGCGCAAACCGCATCTTTAGATATTATTTATCGTTTTGATGATATTGAAACCAGTCTTACCCTATTCGGCTCTAACGTTGATAACGTGACTCGCTTAGAAACTGCAGAAACGAGCGACGGAACACCGTCTACAAATGTCCGCTTGGTAAACGCAGAAGGTGAATCGAAAATTAGAGGTTCTGAAGTCTTACTTCGCTACTATTGGAAAGACCTGAAGTTGACCGCAAGCTATCTTTACTTAGACGCGACAGAAGAAGTGCCCAATGCTAGTGGTAGGCGAGAGCTCGCGCTAACACCTCAGCATTCAGCTGGCTTTGTAGCTATGTGGGAGCAACACGGCAAGTTTATGCTAGGTTTTGAGGCGTACTATACTGGCGTTCAGCGTGTAGACGATAACCCGTACATAACCCATACCAAGCCTTATTGGCATTTAGGTTTACTCGGACAAATAACGACAGGTTGCTACAGCTGGTTCTTAAACTTAGAAAACTTGCTTGATGTTCAGCAAACCGATGAGCACCCGTTATTGTTGCAGTCACAAGCGCCAAGTGGACGTTGGACAACCGACATCTGGTCACGCAACGATGGTTTTATTGCCAATGCAGGTGTACGCATTAAATTTGGTGGTTAGTTGAAGCTGATAAGAAAGTGATAATTAAGAACCACTTTTAAGAAAGGTGCTGTCTAGAAAAGGCAACAAGGCAAAAGTGATAAGCTTAAGCTGGTAAGGGAAGTGTTTGAAGTAAAGGTGGAACGTTAAGGTCAACTGGACCACCTTTACTGTTTAGGTGAGCTAAGCTTTAGAGTCTAGCTTTTCTTGAAGCGCAGCAATCTCTTCTCTGCGTTTTTTATCTGCTAGTGGGCGATTGGCTTTTTCAGGCGCGTTTTGAGCGCGAGTTAAAAACCCTTGGGCTTCTTCGTATTCACCATCGTCGAAAAGAAACTCAGCATAAAAGAAGTTTTGGTCCATACCTTCAGGGTTAATTTCCAATGCACGCTTAAATAATTGTTTTGCCTTCTTATCGCTTCCAAAGCTAACAGGCCAGCCTGGTACTTTATGATAAAGTGCCGCTAATACAGTGAGTGCCGTCCCCTCTAATACCGCTTCCTCTTTTTCAATGGCACGTTCTAAGTTTTCCTTCGCACTTTCAGCAAAGTCTAGGGCACCTAAACCGCCTTTTGCACTAGCGGCGCTGGATTGAGAGATAGCCAGCCAGGTCAGTGCTTCAGCGCTATTTTCTGATTGCTCGACTAACACTTTCGCCTGTGCTATCAGTGTAGAAAATGCCTCTAATTGGGCTTCACCTTCAAGCTCATAGTTCGTTTTTGCCCACGCGTGTTGTAACGGTAGCAAATCAGGGGTGTTTGCATGAACCCTAGATATCGACAACGTAGTAATAAGGATGAATAGAAAAGGAGAGAAGAAATTCTTTTTCTGCATGAAAAGTCGCCTTTATAAGATAGAGGTAGTTAGGAATAAACGAGATAACTCGACGAAATTGTTAGTAATTTCATGAATTATCGTTGAATCGGCGGCTAATCTAACGGTATTTGCAGCGAAAATCTAATACTTGTTGAAAATGGAAAGGCAATAAGAGCATTGCCTTTCCCTGTATACCTTTGGAGTGACTAACTTTTTCTCGCTATTTTCGCTTCCAATAAAGCTATCTCTCTTTTGCGACCTGAATCTGCAATAGGACGATCAGCGCGCGCTGGGGCGTCGAGCGCTTTCTTGGCAAACTTGAGCGCTTGCTCGTATTTTCCGTTATCGAACAAGTACTCGGCGTAGAAATAGTTGGGGTCTATCCCGTCAGGGTTTATTTCAAGTGCATGCTTCAGCAATTTCTCAGCTTTTTTGTCGTTACCAAAGCTAATAGGCCAACCCGGAAGCTTATGATACAGCACGCCTAGACTGGTCATCGCTGAGCCCGAGAGTGCATTTTCATCTAGTCGCATTGCATGTTCGAAACTCTTACGAGCATCCTTTGCGTAGTCCAGAGCACCAAGTCCCCCCTTGGCACCGGCTGTACTGGATTGAATTATGCCTTGCCAAATCAATAGCTCAGGGTTATTGGGTTCTGCCTTTACGAAAGATTTAGCGGTATTAATAAGGGCGACGAATGCTTTTTCCTTTTCTGCGTCATCAAGTTCATAGTTAATATGTGCCCATTGATGCTGAAGTGTCTTTAAAGGGCTGGTAGCTGTTTCGCTTAAGGCTGATGTCGGCGCTGTACTTTCTGTGACTTCGTTAGCTTGAGCCATAGCAGTGTGACTTAATGCCAGACCGAGTCCCAGAATTACCGTGGTGCTAAGCGTGGTTAATTTCTTCATAATAATGTCCTCGTGTTAAACCAGCTTGTTACCCAGGCAGGTATCGTTTTGAGCGCTGGTCTGTTTGTCTTGTGATTGCGTTTTTTGAAAGGCATAGCGTTTAATTGTTGGAAGTTTCTTTGCCAACGCTTTGTCAACAACACTGGGAACTAGCGCGTTAAGTTTGGCAAAAAAAGCGTTCAGCGCGTCCGAGCGCGACCCTTGGCAAATTGTTTTCTAACTGTTTAATGAATGCTTGTGCTACTGCATCAGGCTCGTCTGTCTGGTTGCCCAATGCCTCATTTAGCGCATTAGCGCGTTCGTCATTTATATCGGTACGCGTTGCGCGTGGCGCTAGATAGTGAAATTTAATTTTGCTATCGCTGAATTCTCTGTGCATCGCTTCCGTCCAGCCTTTCAAAGCGAATTTTGTTGCGCAGTAGGTCCCGTGCGCAGCAAATCCTATGCTTCCAAAAGCAGATCCTACATTCACAACGTGCGCAGACGGTCTACGTTCGAGTAACGGCAGTAGGCGTTGGGTTAGTAGCATCGGAGCCAGCATATTTGTCGACACAATTGACTCGATTGGGGTGCCCTCAAACTCGCCCACATAGGTAATGCCAGCATTGTTAACCAGAATACTTAAAGGAAGTCGTTGGCAGGCACTTACTACTCTATCTCTGCCTTCATCTGACGTAATGTCAGCCACAATGGCAGTATGATGAAGGGTTAAATTTTGTTGCAGCTGTTCGAGCTTCGCCTTACTTCTGCCAGTTAGGATAATGTGCGCGCCTTTTTCATCAAGCGCCTTGGCTATTGCTTGACCAATACCGCCAGTTGCACCTGTAAGAAGTACCACTTGATTACGCCACTGAATATTCATTGTATTTACCTTAACGTGTTAGCAGTTTACCTCGAGGGATAAGCACCAGAGGTAAACCCTTGAATTCAAGCAACCTGTTCCAAGCCGTGTTCAGGTGTTAATTCGCGAAAGATATCTCCGTATAAGCGATAAAACATGTTCGCGCTGTGAATGATCATTTGCTGCTCTTTGGGGTCAGTAATTTTGTTCATAAGCCCTTCAAAGAAAACAATGTGCTCTTGGTCTAGCGCACCGTGAGAGGTAAGGTATTTAAACGCTGATTTAGGCAGAGATAACTTGTCTTTGATTTGTTTTGCAGCCGCGTCGGCAAGCGCAATACTTGTGCCCTCTAAAACGAATACCATGCCAAAAAAATACAGTGGGCTTTTGCGCGCTATTGCATCAAAAGCATAGGCAACCATTAATTCGGTGGCGGGTGCAGGCTGACTTTTCCTCGCCTGTTCTTTATCAACGCCACAGGCTGCAAGGTCGTTAAGGATCCACTCTTGGTGACCCATTTCTTCTTCAATGTATTCACCAATTGCTTCTCTTAGCCATTCCTTATCTTCGTTAAGTTTGGCACCTGTAGCCATAAGCAGGGGAACAGTAAACTTAACGTGATGATAGGCTTGTTGAAGAAAGGCAATATAGTCGTTTAGGTTAAAATCACCGTTAAAGCAGCGTTGTATAATCGGCGCCTGTAAGAATGACTGTCTGGCATGTTCGGTGTTGCTTTGAAGTTGCTGATAGAAATTCATAAATTATTCCTTGATAACAAATTGAGAAGAAAATGCTGTTGTACTTTGAACGCTGTACTGGTGTTGGTCTTGGCCCTGGTAGAGCATGTCTAAGTCAGTCGCATAGCGGGTAATTATTGCGTCACGCTTCAGTTTTCCCGTTGGGGTAAGCAGTTGGTTTTCTGGCGTACAAAGACCGATGGTGGCGAAATTAACAACTTGCGCATAGTCAGGTAACTGCTTATTGATAAGCGCCACGGTGCTTTGAATCTGTGTATTAGAAAGAGTATTGGAAGCGGGTACGAGGAGCGCGACACAGTAAGGTCTAGCTTCGCAATACACCAAAGCCTGCCTAAACAGTCCCGTTCCCAGCAATAAAGATTCAATCCACTCTGGCGATACGTTTCTGCCAAAGCTGTTCACCATTATGTTTTTTATACGCCCATTCAGGGTAAGTGTGTTGTCAGAAAAGACGCCTAAATCGCCGGTTCTGACCTGGGTCGGATAAAATGAGGAAGGTTGATTCAGATAGCCCAGAAAGTGGTTGCCTGTAACTACGATTTCACCCTCTTCGATGTGCAGTTGATTATGACCAAGCGTTTTTCCGGCACTGCCCATTGTATTGCAATTGGGCGTGTTCAATGTTGATACTGATACCGCTTCAGATAAGCCATAACCTTCAAATACTGGTAGTCCCTTCGCTTGAGCTTGCGCCAGCAAAGTGGGCGCTACATGTGCACCGCCAACAGCAATGAACATTAGTGATGAAGGTGGTGTCCAGCCCTGATTACATGCCTGTACTAGCACCATTAGCAAGTCGGGCACCAGGATCACAGACGTTGGTTGAACGCGGTCTATCAGTGACAGCAGTGCGTTTGGATTGACGAGTTTGCTTCCTTGAAATCCGCGTTCAGATGCCGTGGCTAAATAAACCGTGCCGCCGTGGTACAGAGGGGCGTATACACCTGCAATATTTTCAAGTAGGGTGGACAATGGCAGTAAACACAGGTGGTTCACTATTTCTGGTTGAACAGCACGCTCAATAGAATGGGCAACTTTCCATTGCGATTCAGTTGACAGGCACACGCCTTTCGGTGAGCCCGTAGAGCCAGAAGTAAAGGTTATTTTGTTAGTACCTACAGGTGTGTATACACGAGTGTCATGTTTGAGTGGATGAGCGACAATGTCGTTTTCGCTATCAATAACAGTCGGTGAATTACTCCATTCACTTAGTTCACCACCGCGATTGGTCAATAAAAAGTGACACTGGCTCTCATTTAATACATGTTCTTGTTGGGAAGCGCTAAAAAATAGCGGAACGGGGACGCAGCAGACGTTAGCCTGTTGGCAGGCTAAATCAGCAATCACCCATGCAAAGCTATTGTCAAATGCAATGCCCACCCTCTCGGCATTGTGGTTTGTTATCCAGCTTGCGAGGTTCTCGACGGCGCTCAAAAGGGCACGGTAAGTCATTGAGCCGTCTTTGCATTTCAGCGCAACGTCATCATCGTGCCCATTTATATACTGATTAAGCAACATACGCTGTTTCCTTTTTTGTGCAGATATTTTGCGTTAACGCATCCACATTTGCGGAAATAAGCTCAATTGCACGTTGGTAATGAGCATTAAGCTCAGGGCAGCCAATAATGTGTTGGGTTACGTGATGTAGCGACAGGGCAGTAACCTGAGGAGCGGTGTCATAATAGGTGCCCCAATCATCGCTATTCCCTTTAAGTTTTGACACATCGGCTTTAACAAGGGGGAGGAGTTGAATACCCGCGCCCATGAGTAAAGAGGTGAGCTGTGAGGTCGCACTGAAAACCAGGTATTTGCTACCACATCGTTTTAAAACGAAGAACAGGGCAAATAACAAGGGGAGGGTATAGCGCGATGCACTGCTAAAAAGGTTACCAACTTCAGCAATATGCGCTCTGTTTACGGTCAACCCTTGTAGGGTGAGGGCAGTTTCTACCGAAGTGTTAAGGTATTGCTCTATAAAAAGAGAATTATACTGACCATCATAGGCGGCAAATCTTGCGCCTGCGGCGGCTTTAACTCCCTTAGCGTCAAGAGCAAACAGCATAGGCATAAAGGAAGTCACTCTTGCGTTGTAGCGAGCTTTAAAACCACTCGCTATAAACGCTTCAATACGGCGGCGGGCATTATGTCCATGTTTTGCCGCGATAAAGGTTATAGCGGACTTTTCCTTTGAGACAATCGCAGATTGCTGACTCGCAACTTGGGTTGGAACTGAAGCTAAAACGTAACTCATAAACATGCTCATTGGTTTTGCGATGTTATGAGTATTTACGCGAGACCTTAAGAGAACCTTAAGTGGGAAAAACTTTTTTAAATGTCAGTCCATAATGTTAAGAACGCTCAAGCTAATTAATCGCTTTAGCCGTCATAGCGATTAAAAACTGGGCCGTTAGCCGGTAAATCACAGGTAGCGTTCGCAGCAGTGGCAGGAAGCAATAACCATTCGTCACGGTGGGCTACACCCATTGAAGTGGCTTGTGATAAGTCTACACATTGAAATTTGTAGTCACTTGGAACTAACAAAAAGCGTTGACGCGCTGTCTGTTTAACCCGCTGGCCTGAAACCTTTGTCTGCTCGCGGGAAGGCTCGGAAGTATCGGTCAACCAAGCCCACGCTGTACCGTTTTCTACTTCTTTCGGAGTATGGTAACCAAAATGAGCCATTTTAAAGGGTGAATAAAGCAAATACTGTTCTTTAAAGCTGACTATCCCTACCTCGAAGGCAGTTGAATCCTTCGTCAACATATTACTTATTTGGCTTTCTGCATTTTGAAGGACTATACGGGGAGTACGGTAGTCGTTTAGCAGCCATGCACCGAATGTGGAAGGAATTACAGTTAAAATGAAAAGCCATGCCAGTAATTGGCGTGCGAGTAATTCTCCACCCCCTGCGCTGCGCTTTTTATTGTAAACATAGTAGACAATATGAGTACAAAGCCCAGCGAATCCGAGTACAAGTAATACTATGCTTAAACGAACAAGGGTTTCGCTGTCGCTGTCAAAGTGCGTCATCAGCTTAACAGCAGTGGGCTCGTGAAATAGCAGTGCTAAGCCAGCAATCAATAAAACGGCAGAGATTAACGAAGTAACTGCGCGCGCAAAAAGCACCAACCCTCTTGATACAGTTGAATTCGCAAGTACCAGACCTGCAACCATACTCAACGCAGGCAGTGCCGGTAAAACATAAACACCACGTTTACCTGGGCTGATGCTAAAGAAAATGACAACCAACATTACCCATATAAACAGCGATGAGTAAGCGGGGTTGTGAGTAAGTACATCTTTTAACGACTTAGCTTTTGATACAAGTATGGCAATTGGAGTTGCCCAAAACACAGGGATAACTTCAACAATATAGTAATACCAAGGCTCTATGTGGTGCCAGGCATTGGCATATCGCTCAGCCGTTTGTTTAAACAAAATATTCGACAAGTATTGTTGTATTTGAGGCTCTTGTTTTATCAAACCAAGATAAACCAGAGGTGCAAGCCACATCGCCACAACTGATAGCATGATTAAGGGGCCAAACAACATGCGCAATGACCACTTGCCGCGATGTGAGCCGCTGGTAAATGCGAAAAATGCAATGGGGATAAATAAAAGAACAGGTAAAAAGCCAACGCCTTTGGTTATGATCCCAAGCCCCATAAAGAACCATGCTGCAAGGTACCACCGCCAATTAACATGCACATAAAAGTGCTGAATGAGTCCGTAGACGCCAATCCAGATAAAGCAGGCGACAAGGGCATCTATTTGAGCAAATTTGGCTTGAATAAGAAACTGAGGGCTCAGTAGAAGTACGAGCATACTCAACATTGCCGCTTTTTCACTGGCAAGTCTTAGCGATAGCTTGTAGGTTAATCCCAAAGTGACAAGGCTTGCGATAGCGTTAGGCAGGAGCATAGCCACCTTCAGGCTACCCGTTATAAGGTAAAAAAAGGCAATACACCACATAAACACAGGGGGCTTGTCAGGATAAATTTCGCCACCGCGCATGGGCACAAGCCACTGTCCGCTGTTCACCATCTCTTTTGCGACCAATGCGAATCGAGGCTCATCGGGGGGCCAAGCATCTCTGAAACCCAGACCAACAAATATCAGAGCACAGGCAAAAAAGAACAGGGTAGATGCATGGCTATTTGAATTAAGCACAAGCCTCACGACGGCTCACTCCTACGAGCAATGCCTGATAAGGATAGAAGTAGAAGAAGGCTAATGATTAAGCCACCAATTTGTAAAGGCTGTTCGAGGG
Organism: Alteromonas sp. KUL17; assembly: GCF_006538305.1. Lineage (NCBI taxonomy): Bacteria > Pseudomonadati > Pseudomonadota > Gammaproteobacteria > Alteromonadales > Alteromonadaceae > Alteromonas > Alteromonas sp. KUL17. Next base: position 298,896 of record NZ_BJKJ01000001.1, on the reverse strand, counting down.
AGCTGACAAATCGAGAACCGCTTCCAAGCAAGGTAAACAAAAAAGTTTGAGGCGCAAAGCCGATTGCACTTGCAACAATAAACGGGGCAAACGGAACGCTTAGCACACCTGCGACGGCGTTTGTGATTAAGTTAGAGCCAACAGGGAATAAACGAACAATTAGCACATTGCGAAAACTTCGCTTGGCCAGTTTGTTTTCAACAGGCTTTAATTTTGTGCCTAATAAACGGACGGCGAGTGAGCGCAGAGGGCCATTTGCTAATGCATAGGCTATACATGCAGACAACACCGTTAGCAACAAAGCAATTAATCCCCCCTGCAATGCGCCAAAGCACACTCCGCAAAAAAAACCTGACAGCCTGACGGGGAAAACCCATGGTTAAAAGTACAACACAACCACTCAGTGTCATGCACAGTGATTGCCAATTTAAATTTGAAATATAGGTATTCAACCAATCTGTATCATCACCGTGCTTCCATACTTCACCAGTGACCTCAAGCGACACATAGCAGACAAGCGCGATGCTTGCTGCCCCGATGAAAAACTGTATGAATCTTTTGAGGCGGCGAATATTAGTCTTCATGACCAATTCCGCTGGCAATGTGATTAAGCTTATTTCTGTACATTAGCCATCTGACGCCAAGCATATCGATGATCCCTGCCCAGCCACGATTCCACGCTGTGTAATTTGATTTACCTTCTAAGCGCGCGCGATGATTGACCGATACACATACCACTTCTCCCCCAAGCCTTTTGGTTAAAGCGGGAATATATCGGTGCATATGGTCGAAGTAGGGCAAAAGTAAAAAGGTACTTCTTGGGAGGAGTTTCAAGCCACAGCCCGTGTCTGGTGTGTTGTCTTGAAGGATCCACTGGCGAACACGGTTGGCGACTTTAGACTGAAATCGCTTCCACGGGGTATCTTTTCGCTTTTTACGATGTCCGATAACGCAGAAGTGCGCTGCATTAGTCTCTTTAGCTGCGCGAATAAGTCGCGGTATATCAGCAGGATCGTTTTGCCCATCAGCATCAAGGGTGATGATCCACTTTCCTTTTGCCTGTAAAACGCCGTGAAAAACCGAAGTGCTTTGACCGCAGCTCATAGGGTGGACGATGACACGACAACTTACCGGCAAGGTGCTTGAAAGGTTATTCAGCAAGGCTAGGGAGTCATCGCTGCTACCGTCATCAACAACAATAATTTCTGTTGTTGTACTTGGAACCACCTCTGAAATTTCTCGCAACAAAGTAGAAAGGTTTTTAGCTTCATTTTTAGCAGGTAAAACAACACTGACGTCAAACTGGTGCATAAGAATATTGGGTAAATCATCGAATGACGTGCACTTTAAATGTTGAAGCTTAAGGAAAGCTTAAGTTAGGCGCTAAAGTGCAAACTTGCATTAAAATTCGTATTCCAACGACATGCGAAGTGTGTGATCTTTACTGTCACCATTTAGTCCGGCAATGAAGCCCAGTTCCCATTTTAACTGTTTCTGTCGGTCAAAGCGTTTTATACCCATGAATGCTGGACCAACGCCGATAAAGTCCTCTGCAACATACACTTCCAATCCAGGTTGTACTTCAGGGATCCAGCGATACCTATACTTGGCTTTAAATTCGCTTTCCCATTCATTCTCAACAGTTTGACCCCACTCGTACACCAAGCTAACGTTAGTTGTTAAACTGAATTGGCCAAATTCTTTTTCTGTTAATATCCCCGCTTTAACTTCCCAGTCATCGCTATTGTGCTGCTTTTCCAGCTCAAACAGCGTTGCCCAGTCAGCCCAGTATCGCCCTTGTTCAGTCATCATCCAGCGTAACTCTACTTCGTAGCTTTCTAAGCCAAAATCTTCATTTTCATCCCGCGCACCGACAAGGTATGTCTCGAGGATCATAAACTCTGAAAGTGCATGTCCGAATGAGAAGCGCTGCATTAAAACATTGCCATCGTCATTTTGTCTTGAGGTAAGTCGCCACTCAAACTCACGTTCAAAGGGTAATACATAAGGGTGATAAACCTTATCTACGGTAAAATTATCGGCATAACCGTTACTTGAAAACACGGCGCATAATGCGATAGCAGTAAGGAGAAAACGTCTCACTGTGCGACCTCCTGAATTTCATCAGAGAATCTCTTTTTTGAAGAAAGGAAAGCAATTAAATTAGGTACGATAAGTGCGAAGAAAAACACCAATAAATAGCTCGTCGAGGGTGTAGCCTCATAGCCAACGAGAGAATTCAGAAGATGACCATATTCGCTATTATCGCTAATTATTGTGCTGCTATCCCATAGCTGCCTTGGCGATGGGAATGTGTCAGTTTGTTCCAATAATAATGCGATATTAGCGGTTTGAGCTGCCACAAACGTGGTTGCAAAAAAGTATGTTGCTCGCATGCTTACAAAGTGGGTGAGCAAAATATTAAGCAGAATAGCGATGCTAATACTTATACCCAGACCAATGATAGTGCCCAAGAGTAATAACGTACTATCACTATTACGTGATAACTCGGAAACAAAATAAACTAAAAAGTGCAGCGAATTGGGTAAGCCAATACCTATTACTAGCAGGGTGAGGCCTAGACTGAACCTATTTGAGATACGTGACGGCAAAAGTACAACAAGGCACATACCCAACCACGCAATAAAAAACAGTATTGATTTGAGATACTCAAATCCGGCACCTTCTGATAGCTGCGATACCAGTCCTAGCTGGGGATATATAAATATAGCAAGCAATACCAGCAACAACACCCGCCACGCAACGGCAAGCGTAGACACACGCGGCAGCGCCAGCAATACACTAATGAGCAGGAATATGGGCAAGGTATCACGCAAGAAGAGAACGACAGTATTAATTAGCATCCAGCGTGTCCTCTTTGTTTTTAACTATTACCTTTCCTACTGCGCTATTAGGATGAAACTCGCCAAAAAAGGATACTCACCGGCTTTTAATGGGCCAATAAAAATGGTTCCTCGGCTTTTCGCAAATATCACTTTTTCTCTGTTCAAAGAGAAGCTATCTATTTCTTCGGGAGTATCATCGAAATTGACAAAGGTTAGCTTTACTTTTTGCCCTGCAGGCACAATCACTTCCTGAGGAAAGAATAAGTGCTCTTTAATTTCCACCACCACTTCAGGTAAAGCGAACGCAAGGGGCGTATAAAAAGCACAAAGGGCTGAAAAAAAGAATAAAGAAATTTTAGAGTATGCAGTCATTGGAAAATGCCACCCTAACTTCTAATCCCCCGAGCGAACTTTCATCTAAAGAGAGCTCAGCCCCGTGTAATACAACGATTTGTTCTACAATAGCTAGCCCCAAGCCGCTTCCCGAATGAGGGGAACTGTTAGATGCTCTTTTGAACCGGTTTAACACGACAGCGCGCTGGTCAGCAGGGATGCCTGGCCCAGAATCGCAGACGCTTAAAAAAAGCTTGTCTTTCCGTCGTTCGATCCTAATTATTATTTGTGCACCGCTAGGAGAGTATTTACTCGCATTGCTCACTAAGTTCTGAAGCAAGGTGTAAAGGACAAATTGAGAACTTAGCAACCAAGCCTCTTCTCCTTCCAGTGCTATCTCTTGGTTTTTATTTTCAATAGCGCCGTATAGGTCACTAATCACCTCTTGCGCGACCACGTGCACATTTACAGGTTCTCGCTGATCTGCAAACGTTTCTGGACTGGTGCGAGTCAGTAAAAGGAATTGATTTACCGCGTGGATCATTCTGTCGGTGTCTGCTTTGAGGGGAGCCAACACGTGGCCTTTCTCACCTAGCTCGTTCGCTATATTGTGAATGTTTATCTTCATCACGCTGAGCGGAGTTCTAAGCTCATGCGCCGCATTGGATGCGAACTGCTGCTCTCGTTCGAATGCTGAATTCAGTCGTGTGAACATGGTGTTTAACGTAGTGACCACGGGACTAAGTTCACTGGGCTCACGGGATAACGCAATGGTAGAAAAATCATTACCCTGCCGGCTGGCAAGGAGTTTTGAAAGGTGTTTTAACGGCGATAGTCCCCAAGTAATGCCAAAAAAGAGAATGAGCGCAAGAATAGGCACACTAATTATAAAAGGGGTGATGGCTGCTACAGTTAGCGAGTCAGTTAAAGTGAAGCGACTACTTACGGGTTGAGCCACCATATACCAGCTATCATTATTCGGGTTAAACCGGGTATGTACCCGCCAGCGTGTGCCCAGTGCGTTTACTTCAGAAAAGCCCTCGGAGAAGCTGGTTAATGGCGTGCTTAACGCATCAGTAGATGAGCTGGCCAGCTTACCTTGTTTCCATACCTGGAAGAAAAGTGTCTGTTGCTGTGTGCGGGTGCCACTATCTACATATGAGATTGCGCGGGATAGCTCAACTAACTCGTTATCTAACAAGGTATTCGATATACCCAGCGTTGCGCGGTAACCTTTAAGTGCTGCACTAAATATCACTAAAACAAGCGCGCTGATCAGTGTAAGAATTAAAAAGCGGCGAATTGAAGACAATTCACTCCCCCGATTTTGAAATGCAATAACCGACGCCTCGAATAGTTTTAATAAACTCAGGAGGCATTTTCTTTCGCAAATTACTCACGTGTACTTCTATTGTGTTGCTTGCCACTTCCTCTCCCCACTCATAAAGTTTATTTTCCAGCTGATCTTTACTCAGTATGCGCCCTGCGTTTTCAATAAGCGCTTTTAGTAGCATGAGTTCACGTCGAGGTAAGTGAACGTTTTGATTGTCGATAGTAAGCGTATGATGGGCAGTATCAAGGCTGACATTCTTAACACTAACAATAGTGTGAGATGCTGTGCTCAGACGACGCTCAAGTACTCTAATCCTAGCTAACAGTTCTTCTATTTCAAACGGTTTAGGTAAGTAGTCGTCGGCGCCTGCATCTAAGCCAGAGATTTTGTCTAGCGTTTTATCCCGTGCAGTTAATATCAACACAGGAAGCGTTGCGTTTTTCTTTCGAATAGATTTTAGTACGTCGAGGCCATCTGTATCGGGTAAACCCAAATCAAGAATGACAATGTCACTTTGGCCCGCTCGAAGCGTTGCAAGGGCATCTGCGCCTGAATAAACACAGTCTACCGTGAAGTTGGCATTCTTTAGTGAAAGGGCGAGGGCGTCAGACAACGGCCTATCGTCCTCTACAAGCAGTACACGCATAAAAAACTCATTGATAAAAAACAAATAAAAACACTAAACGAGAGACCTTAAGAAAACCTTAAGTGCTTAGTGTTTTACTCTGACATCTCTTTTTCGAGCGCGCGTATTGCTAAATCTTTGTATTTATCCCACCGCGCGTAATCTAATTTGTAAGGTATTGTTGGGTTGCCGAGTTCGTGTACTTTTCTATTTTTATCATTGGCAAGTATTTCTGCTTTTCTGTGCCCTTCGAAATTATTGAAGATGCGTTCGAGTTCTCCATTGTCTAGTATCCTGATAAGACCTAATCTCAATCTATTCGCGAGGGCAGGGTTATCCGGGCTAACAAAGAAGTATTCGTAGTTGGGGTATTTTAATAAATGAAACTGCTCTAAAGCGACATCCTTATTTTTGTGGCGCTCTAGATCGCGGTGTACTTCGATGATATTGCGGGGAAAGGCGTCGACGAGATTGCGAGATACCATTGAGTACATTGAGTCAAACCACAAACTCCAATCTTCCCCTTCAACTTTGTACCCATTTGCCGTTAACACGTCTATATCGGGCCAATCGCTGCCTTGAACCATCGTAAGGCTTTTTAAGGTTCGGCTATCGGCGCCTTTGGTAAGCTCTTTTCGCCGTGATGGATTAATGACTAGTACTCTGAATCCAGCAAAACCTTTGAGTAAAGGAAGCCTAATAGGAATGAGCTTTTGTTCTCGAGCTTGGTTCGTTACGCTCCACATTACGTCTGCTTCTTCCTTTAGTAAGGATAGCATCTGTCGACTTTGCGTCATGGGCTGAGGATGAGGGACAAGGGTTACATCGCCATATTCCTTTGTTGCGTTCAATAAGGCATGAAGCACAGCTACATGATAATTGCCATAATCACCATCGGCAAACGCACGTGTATATACTAACTCCTCAGCATTTACACTGGCTATAAGTAGCGTGTGTAGCATCATCATTGAAGCTACGAAGCGAGAGATTTTCATTTTGTTTTTATGACGGTTCCAAATACAACGTTTTGACGTTACCTTAAATCTGTTTCTATGTCATCGGCAGATGATGGAATTTTATCCATATTTTTTGTTCTTGGGGGTTCGCATTTCCTTCAATTCCTGTATAATTCGCGCCCTGCCCAGTTACGCCCACCTTTGGGAAGGTGGAAGAATCAGCCGGCTCGAAGGGGTCATTGTGTTGATTTTATGGTGATTTCTGGTGTTCAGAAATCAGTAACGACGATATTATTCGGGTGAATTTGAAAATGAAAACTTTTGTTGCTAAGCCAGAAACGGTACAACGTGACTGGTATGTGGTAGACGCCACAGACAAAACTCTAGGCCGTTTGGCTTCTGAAATCGCACTACGCCTTCGTGGTAAGCACAAGCCAGAGTACACGCCTCACGTGGACACTGGTGATTACATCGTAGTAATCAATGCTGAGAAAGTTGCGGTAACAGGCCGTAAAGCGCAAGACAAAATGTACTATGCGCACTCTGGTTACCCAGGTGGTCTTAAAGAGACAAACTTTGAAAAACTAATTGCTCACAAGCCAGAAATGGTTATTGAAAAAGCAGTTAAAGGCATGTTGCCAAAAGGCCCTCTAGGCCGCGCAATGTTCCGTAAAATGAAAGTTTACGCAGGTGCAGAGCACAAGCACACCGCACAGCAACCACAAGTTTTGGACATTTAAGGAGCTATTAACATGGCAGATACTCAATACTACGGCACAGGCCGCCGCAAAAGTTCTACTGCTCGTGTGTTCCTACGTCCAGGCACAGGTAGCATTAAAGTAAACCAACGCGCTCTTGACGAGTACTTTGGTCGTGAAACAGAGTGCATGGTTGTTCGTCAGCCACTTGAACTTGTTGAAATGACTGAAAAGTTTGACGTATACATCACTGTTAAAGGTGGTGGTTCTAACGGTCAAGCGGGTGCAATCCGTCACGGTCTTACTCGTGCTCTTATGGAGTACGATGAAGCACTACGTCCAGCACTTCGTAAAGCTGGCTTCGTTACTCGTGACGCACGTCGCGTTGAACGTAAGAAAGTTGGTCTACACAAAGCGCGTAAGCGTCCACAATTCTCAAAGCGTTAATTTTTACGTTTTTTGTATTGCAAAAACCCGGCTTATGCCGGGTTTTTTATTGCTTTTTTCTATTACAAGTTGTCTGCGTCCCACATTCAGTAAAGTCTTCGAGCCTCTATAATTCATAACAAAGGTTTAATTTGTGCGGGTTATCTTACCAAATATTCTTCAAAACCTTGATTTTAGGCCTTTCCCTCACTAAACCTAAACACACTAATTGAATTAAATTATCGCTTAAATATCAGTAAAACCTTGTGTTTATAAGGGCTTTTCTTTTATCATTTGCGGTCGAAAATTTTGAAAACTTTCGTGACCTCGTAAACCAGTAAATTTTTACTGTTACGTTGCTGTCATGACAAGCCATATGATGCATGACGCAAGCGTGATAAAACCAGTATAAGCTTGGGTTACACATCATAATTATCCAAACCTGGAGAAATGTGGATGAGCAATGTATCTGTAGATGCAACAGAGTCTGCACACAATGAAAACCAGCCAGAAAACAACACTCGTCGTCGGTTCTTGACCGTTGCCACGTCGGTAGTTGGTGGTGTAGGTGTCGTTGGTGCTGCTGTGCCTTTTATTGCGTCCTGGAATCCAAGCGCCAAAGCGAAAGCCGCCGGTGCTGACGTTGAAGTAGATATCAGCGGGATTGAGCCTGGACAGTTAGTACGTGTGATGTGGCGAAGCAAGCCTGTGTGGATTGTACGTCGTACGCCTGAAATTCTTGAAGAATTAGGCGCGCACGAAGATAAGCTGAAAGATCCTAACTCTGAAGCTGAGCAGCAGCCTGCCTTTGCTCAAAACCGTTTCCGTTCAATGAAGGAAGAGTACCTTATCCTTGTTGGTATCTGTACTCACCTGGGTTGTTCTCCACAGCATCTTAAAGACGGTGCATTTGAAGAAGTGGTTGAAGGCGTTCCAGATGGATTCTTCTGCCCGTGCCACGGTTCGAAATTCGACATGGCTGGACGTGTATTCCAAAACGTTCCTGCACCGTTGAACCTGGTTGTACCGCCATATCAATTCGTTGATGACAATAACATCATCATCGGTTCAGAAGCGGAGGCCGTGTAATATGAATGCTTTCCTAGGTTGGATTGAAGAACGCATCCCAATGATGCGCGTTGCGAATATGCACGCTCTTCAATATCCTGCTCCAAAGAACATGAACTTCTGGTATGTGTTCGGTTTTCTAGCAACTATTGTTTTGGTAAACCAGATTGTTACTGGTATTTGGTTGACCATGAACTTCGTTCCATCTTCAGAAGGCGCATTTGCTTCTGTTGAATACATCATGCGTGAGATCGACTACGGTTGGATCATTCGTTACATGCACAGTACTGGCGCATCAGCGTTCTTTATTGTGGTATATCTACACATGTTCCGTGGCATGATTTACGGCTCTTATCAGAAGCCTCGTGAGCTTCTATGGGTGTTTGGTATGTTTATTTACCTAGCGCTTATGGCAGAAGCTTTCATGGGTTACGTACTACCTTGGGGACAAATGTCTTACTGGGGTGCGCAGGTAATCGTATCACTATTTGGTGCTATTCCTGTTGTTGGTCCTGACCTTGTTATCTGGCTACAAGGTGACTACGTTATCTCTGGCGCAACACTAAACCGCTTCTTCGCATTACACGTTATTGCGTTGCCGTTGGTTATCGTTATTCTTGTGTTCCTTCACATTATTGCACTTCACGAAGTGGGTTCTAACAACCCTGATGGTATCGCTATCAAGCACAAGAAAGGTTCACTACCTGAGTCTGAAAAGACGAAGTATGAAATTCATGAATACTACACAAGCAAGTACGACATTGCTGATGACGTATTGCCGTTCTTCCCACACATCGTACTTAAAGACCTTGTGGCGTTCTGTGTATTCTTAGCATTGTTCACTTACGTGCTGTTCTTTGCCCCTGAAATGGGCGGTAAATTCCTAGAGCACCCTAACTTTGAAATTGCTAACCCACTTAAAACACCAGAGCATATCTTCCCTGTTTGGTACTTCACACCGTTCTACGCGGTACTAAAAGCGGTACCTGATAAGCTATTCGGTGTATTAGCAATGTTCGGTGCAATTGCTGCGCTATTTGCCCTGCCTTGGTTAGACCGTGGTCGCGTTAAGTCATGGCGCTATCGTTGTGGCCTACACAAAGTGAACCTTATCGTGTTTGCAATTGTGTTTATCTTCCTAGGTTACCTAGGTGGTACACCGCAAGAAAACTGGAAAATCATTGCGTCGCAAGTTGCAACGGTAATGTACTTCGGTTTCTTCGTAGCACTGTTCTTGTACAGCAAAAACGAAAACACTAAACCTGTGCCAGAGAGGATTTCTAAATGAAAAAAATGATGTGCTTTTTAGCCTTCTTCCTACCTGGCGTAGCGCTTGCGGCAGGCGGGAACGTACACCTAGATAAAGCGCCTATCGATTTAACCGATAAGGCGTCTTTACAGCGCGGTGCACAATTGTTCATGAACTACTGCTTAGGCTGTCACTCAATGAAGTATCAGCGCTATCAGCGTTCATTCCAAGACTTGGGTATTCCTGACGAACTAGGTCAAGAATACCTGCAGTTCACGGGTGAAAAAGTGTCTGACTACATTACCCGTGCAATGCCAGAAGAAGCCGCTGCTGGCTGGTTCGGTGCTGCTCCACCAGACCTAACGCTAGTGGCTCGTGTTCGTGGTGAAGACTGGATTTACACTTACCTGCGCTCTTTCTATGTTGACGAAAGCCGCCCATTTGGTGTGAACAACACAGTATTCCCAGAAGTAGGTATGCCACACGTACTTCAACCTCTTCAAGGTACGCCAACACGTACTTATGAAGAGCAAATGGTTGATGGAGAGATGGTTAAGCGTTATGTAGGCATTAAGTCAGATGGTACTGGCGCAATGTCTCCTGACGAGTACGACCAAGCCGTTGCCGATATCGTGAACTTCCTAGAGTACACAGGTGAGCCTTCTAAACTTGAATCTCACAAAATCGGTAAGTGGGTACTTATCTTTATCGCAGTATTGTTTGTATTTGTTTACTTACTGAAGAAAGAATACTGGCGAGAAGTGCACTAATCGCACAGATTTATGTATAATATGAAAAGGGGGCTTCTCGCCCCCTTTTTTGGTATTTACTCGTGCTATCTGAAAATCCTAGTAAATAGGGTCTTCAGGTAGCACGAGTTAACGTAATAAGCTTACCGTTTGTAAGCGTAAACTTGTTTCTCGACGGAGGAAATTGAATGGCCGTAGCCGCGAATAAACGTTCTATTATGACGTTGTTCTCTGACACAATTGATATTTATAGCCACCAGGTGCGTATTGTGTTGGCAGAAAAAGGTGTGGGTGTTGAAATCAGCTACACAGATCCTAGCAACTTGTCTGAAGATCTGTTGGAGCTTAACCCTTACGGTACTGTTCCAACTCTAGTTGATCGCGAGCTTGTACTTTACAAGTCGCACATCATCATGGAATACCTTGATGAGCGTTTCCCTCATCCACCACTTATGCCGGTTTACCCAGTATCACGTGGTCAGAGCCGCCTTATGATGCACCGCATCGAGCAAGACTGGTACTCGCTTGCTGCCCGTATTTTCCGTGGCGAAGGTGATGTAGAAGCAGCACGTAATGAGCTGCGTGAAGCTTTGCTATCTCTTGCGCCTGTATTTGGTGAAATGCCTTACTTTATGAGCGAAGAGTTCAGCTTGGTTGATTGCTACCTTGCTCCGCTATTATGGCGTTTACCTGCACTAGGTATTGAACTAAACGGTGCTGGCAGCAAAGAAATTAACGCTTACATGAACCGTATTTTCTCTCGTAGCTCATTTAAAGCGTCTTTGACTGACCAAGAGCGTGAGATCCACAACCCGCTATGACATCTATGACGTCAAACCAGCCCTATTTGCTTAGGGCTTTTTATGAGTGGATTGTTGATAACGACTTAACGCCGTACATTGTGGTAGATGCAACCAACGAGTTGGTTGAAGTGCCGCAGGAATTCGTGAAAGACGGTCAGATCGTTTTAAACGTATCGCCTAGTGCGTGTGTTAACTTTTCTCTTGATTTAGATGGCTTATCGTTTCAAGCGCGCTTCTCTGGGCAACCTAGAAGATTAAGTATGCCTTGTGAAGCGGTAATGGCTATTTACGCAAGAGAAAATGGTGCAGGTACAGTATTCGCCACTGAAGAAGATGTGGCTCGTGCGCAGCAAGAGCGTCCAGAAACATCTGAAGATGTTTCTCAACCTAGCGGCCCGACGTCGCTGGAAGATGCTGATGCAAGCGACGTGAAAGACGCACCTGTTCCACCTAAAAAGGGTAAACCTACCCTTAAAGTTATTAAGTAACTTATTAAATAGCTTATCAAATAACGTATTAGCCTGGTTTTGTGAAGTTTATCTACTCAGCAAAGCCAGCGCTTATCTTTCTTATTCCCGTTAAGTTTTATCTCCCGTTCCCCTTCGCACAAAAGTAAAAACACCCCATTACCTGCGTAATAGGGCGCTTTCAGGTGGTACTGCGTTTGACCATTTAACGGGTTCGGGTTATCACCACGCGGCTCGTTGGGAAATCAAAGCGATGGGCCTCGGTTAGTACCGATGTAGACAGGCCCTCACGGCTTGGATCGTCAGCGTTTGCACTAGTGACTACACCTTGGTGAAGTCTTACTGCATCGGCAAGATCATCCCTCACCACATCATAGCCCGCAGCTTCTCCGCCGCCACCCGCTGCACTAGCGGCAGGGCCTGGCATAGTAGCAGCTGTTTCTGTGTTTGCTTCTGTACCCGCATCCCAAGTCACTGTCATGAACGTTTTTATATCACCAACCGCCATGTTGCTTACATTCGCAGCGTTTAAGCCGGTGAATGCGTCGTTGGTGTTGACCAGCATGGTCGTTACCGTAAGGCGAAGGTCGTCAGCATCGAGTTCTGGAACCACAAGAGTTAGTTCTGCGCCCATTGAGCGAGGACCCAATATGCCCCCAGAGTTTTGCGCATCCAAAAAGTCCGTGGAGTCCATGGCTTCAGTAATGACCATAGACGGGTCACCGCCTTCAGCCATTATTTCAATGCCCATGCTGGCTGGCTCGCCCTCATTAAAGGAATGGAAGCCTGACTCATGCAATATGACGGCGGCAGGTGCAAAGGGCTGAGAGTAAGTTAAGTTGGTAATTTGTACGGTATAAACCGCTGAATTACCGTTGATACCGTCTTGTCCGTCAGAACCGTCCTGGCCATCCGTACCATCTTGTCCGTCAGTACCTGCTTCTCCCTGCGGACCCGCTGGTCCTTGAGGGCCTGTATCACCATCGTCGCCGCAGGCAGCAAGAAGCGCTGAAAGCATCAATAATGTACTGAGTTTAATTACTGGATTATTCATCGTATTGGCTCCTTAAGATGCAGGAACAGTAATAACTACACGTGCTACTGGGTTCAACCAACGGTGTACGGTAGAGTCCAGATCACTGGCACCAGCGGCGCTATCAGTATCACCAAGCGCATTGCGGTGGATGTGTACTGGGCCATCTTCACCATCTTCTATTTCGCCATTAACGATTTGTGCACCCACACCCGTGCCACCTGTACCCAAATCAACAATACGAGTTGGAGCGCCGCCACCGGCAACACCCGGTACGCCATATCCACCCAGCGCGTTTCCGGTTCCAGCTTCAACAACATCTGTACGGGCACTATTTAGTTCATCGTTAAGCTCAGTACCGGCATCGTATGCATTAAGGTAATAAGTGTAGGTACCCGGCTCGGTTGGAATTTCAATACTGTCCATACCAACAAAAGCGTCGTTAGTAGGTATTAGCATGGAAAGTAGCGAAAGATATGGCTTGTCCATAGTATCGAAGGGATAGCTTAACGTAGCTTTCGGCGCGAGAAGTCCGCCAAAACGGTGCCACGTATTTGAACCATTGTCGGTATCAACAGGGCCGAGTAACGCTTCAAAGTTTGCGCCGCTTGAATCAGCATTTTGTTCGTCGTCAATAACACCAGCTTCAGCTAACCACGCTAGAGCTGATGACGCAGGTTGCCCAACTTCAAAGGCATCGACGGTGTCATCGTGAGCTATGACTAAACGCGGCGTAAAACTCTGCGCCTGAGTCAGGTTGGTAATTTCAATGTCTAAAGTGACAGCTTGGCTTACTGATACTGCTGCTAGCGACAAAAGCGTTGCGCTAGCAAGTTTAGTGAATTTCATTTTATTGTCCTTATTTATGGCTTAAATCGCATAAAAATTTAGGGCAGTAAAATGTCCAATTCATCACAGAACTTTCACAAAACGCACACAGATTCGTCTCAATAAATAACAGTGCTGTTATAAATTCTGAATTTATATTTTTTAAAAAAATTGTAATCACTGTGAAAGAAAACCACGAACACACTGGTCTTGTTTTTTATTGGCGAATTAGGAGCGAGATATGATCCTTATCATCTACAGTGGAAATAAGTTTCAACAGAACATATCGCAATGCTTAAGTAAGCATAGCTTTCTTTACGACGCAGTCTCTAATTTTCAATCCGCAGAGTCGTTGCTTAAGGCGCAGCATTATTCGCTCGTTATTGTTGAGTCGCATGGAAATATTATCTGTCTTAATCGTATAAAAGGCCTTGTTGATACGAACCCCGAAAGTTGGGTGATGGCAGTGGAAAGTGACGCGATGACAGGCGATGTGGCCGACGAAGAGGTAGATGAAGCAAACTACTATGAAGTAGGCGTAGATGATTATCTATCAGGGCCATTTGATGCACGTATGTTTATTGCCCGTATTCGCTCCCATATGCGCAGAAGTATGCCTAGCCAAGAACATTTAAGACCATCTCAAGGTAGTGAAGAGCGCATCGAAATAGGACCCCTTAAAATCGACCAGCGATTTCATAGCGTAACCTTAAATGGCCAAGTGCTAACGTTAACGGCTAGGGAGTTTGCGCTACTGGATTATTTTTGTCGTCATCCAAACCAAGTTTTTTCTCGCAATCAATTGCTCAGTGAGGTGTGGGGCTATAACCACGAAGGCTACGAGCACACGGTGAATACCCATATAAATCGTTTACGCACTAAGCTTGATAAAATCAACAGTATTGAAAATGGTGGACAGCTAGTAGAAACCGTCTGGGGTGTGGGTTACAAGCTGAACGTCAATGGATATATAGCGAAAGCGCTTATTGCATGAGTATTTTTTAGCTCACCATGCCCTATCAGGCATGAGAGTTCAAAATTAACTTAAATTAGAAACAGCGTCGCAGTACCTAAGAAAGCAAAAATACCCACTACATCGGTTATCGTAGTTAAGATAACACTGCCAGCTAGGGCAGGGTCTATCTTAAGACGCTTCATGATCATAGGTAAGGTTGCGCCCGCTAAAGCAGCTGCAATCATGTTTACCATCATGGCAAAGGCAATAATTACGCCCAGCATGTAATCTTGTTTCCATAACGCGATGACAGAGGCAATAAGCACCGCCCAAATGGCACCGTTTAAAAAGCCGATGGATATTTCTTTACTGATAAGCCATCGTGAGTTACTCGCGTTAACATGGCCTAGTGCCATACCGCGAATAACTAGCGTTAGCGTCTGATTACCCGCTACACCGCCCATACTGGGGACAATGGTATTTAATATAGCTAACACAGCCAGTTGGCTGAGCGTTGCTTCAAATAGATCACTCACCATCGCAGCCATTAGCGCCGTCACTAAGTTTACCGCCAGCCACACCGAGCGTCGTTTGGTACTTTGCATAACGGGTGCAAAGGTATCTTCGTCGTCATCAAGACCCGCCATACTCATCATCGAGTGCTCGGCGTCCTCACGAATAATATCAACCACGTCATCAATGGTAATTCGGCCCACTAAGCGATGGTTTTCATCTACAACAGGTGCTGAAAGCCAATTGTATCGCTCGAACAGGCTTGCCACTTCGTCGTCTGGCATATTCACAGGGATCGCTTCAGATTCCTCGTCCATAACGTCAGACACTTTATCGTCGGTATCTGCTGTGAGTAAACGGGTAACCGGAACAATACCAACAAGGTTATCAGTTCGGTTTACCACGTAAAACGTATCCGTATTCTCAGGTAGCTCGCCTTTTAAGCGGATATAGCGCAGAACCACGTCAATGGTCACATCGGGACGTAAAGTGATGGTGTCGGTGTTCATGATGAAACCAGCGGTTTCCTCACCGTAAGACAGCGCTTGCTCTGCGCGCACACGATCTTGTGCATCCATCGAATCTAGAATATCGGCCAATACTGGCTCGGGAAGGCTGCTTAGCGTCTCTGCTAAGTCATCGGTATCCATCTCTTCAAGTGCGTCAACCACATTAGCGGGAAGCATTTTTGTAATGATACCGTTTCGAACATCGTCAGACAGTTCTTCTAAAATGTCGCCGTGAAAGTCACCATCAATGAGCTCCCATAATTCGTCACGGGTTCTGCTAGGGCTAGATTCAAGAATGTGGGCGACGTCTGAAGGCGGTAATTCAAGCAGAAGCTTACGTACAGATACGAATTGACCGTTGGTCAACGCAGCGTTGAGTGCGCGTAACTGAGTTTGTACGTATTTAGAAACAAGCGCTTCTGCCATAAGGCGTTATTCCTACAAGCTAAAAGATGAACAATGCAGGCCATAGAGCCTAAGTGGGCGTAGAATATCGCAATTATGATGAGTCTGTCATGATAATTGCGTAGGTTTTGCGCAGGATTTTAAGATAACTGCGCTAAGTGTCGATTAATTGGTCAATGGATTGGGCAAGTAATACTATTCGTCTTCGTTAAATCTGCCCTCAATAAGCTCTTCAATAGCTGCAAGTGCATCAACAGCATCACTGCCGTCCACAATCACGTCTACCTGTTCACCTTGATGGCTTTCAAGCATCATTAATCCCAATACACTGCTTGCGTCTGCTTCTTTATCGCCTTTTTTTAAGATGATTTTAGCGTCGAATTGATTAGCCAATTTAACCAGTTGGGTCGCCGCTCTTGCATGCAACCCTAACTTATTGACGATAGTTAGCGTTTTTTGAATAGTCATTACTGATTCAGCTCTCTATGGCGAATTTGTACATCAGGGTGTATTTCACTGAAGGTTTTCGACAGGGTCTGTGCGATATAAACCGAACGGTGTTGGCCACCAGTACAGCCAATTGCTACGGTTACGTAACTTCTGTTATTGCGCTCTAAATGAGGCAGCCATGTCGTTATTAAATTCTGAATTTGCCAAATGAACTTGGTCACTACAGGCTGCGACCCCAAAAATACTTCTACTGGTGCGTCTAATCCGGTCAGGTGTTTAAGGTCGGGCTCCCAGTGGGGGTTAGGTAAAAAGCGGGCATCAAAAACGTAATCCGCATCTTTAGGAATACCGTGCTTAAAGCCAAAAGACTCAAACACAAGCACAAGGCGTGAGCTTTTCTTACCCAGGATACGCTCTCGAATTAACTCAGCCAGTTGGTGAATGGTAAGCTTATCTGTGTCTAAATATAAATCTGCGCGTTCAGCAATAGGAGCAAGTAGGGCAGACTCGGCTTTAATGGCTTCTGAAAGCGATTTATTAAGCTTGGCGAGAGGGTGAAGACGACGTGTTTCGCTAAAACGCTTAACCAGTACATCATCGCTCGCGTCAATGTAAACAATGGTCATCGACCACGAAGAAGGCAAGTAGTCTAAAATTTCTACCAAATCGTCAGGATTTTTAGGTAAGTTTCTCACATCGATACTTACCGCAACCTGATCGTACTCGTCAACAACTGTATGGGTTAAGGTGGGAAGTAAGTTTACCGGGATATTATCAACACAGTAATAACCTAAATCTTCCAATGCGCGAAGTGCGACAGACTTACCAGACCCCGAACGACCACTGATTATTATCAGCTTCACCTACTTTCTCCCTAATACTCTGGTTTTATCACATACGCGTTGTTGAATTAGGCGCCTACTAAACGGTTAATAGGCGCTTAATGTTTAACTTAATGCAGATAGAATATCGTCGCTTGTCGTTGCGCGACGTATTGCTTTAATCGTTTCTTTGTCGCTTAGTTTACCAGCCACGGTGGCCAGCGTTTGAAGGTGTCCTTCGGTCTGTTCCTCAGGAACGAGTAGCGCAAAAAAGATGTCTACGGGTTTCTCGTCAAGGGCGTCGAAGTCAATTGCTGGCGTGCTGGTTACAACAATGGCAATCACTTTCTCGAGGCCCGGCAGGCGTCCGTGGGGCAGGGCGATACCATTGCCAATGCCTGTACTACCCATACGCTCTCGAGCCATCAAACTGTTGAGTACCGTTGCCTGATCAATGTTCTCGTTTTGCTTGGCAGCGATATCAGCGATGATCTCAAGAATTCGCTTTTTACTATTACACTGAACCGCACACTCGGTGCGGTCCAGACTTACGATGGCTTGTATATCCATGCTTAATTAACTACTAATGTTTTTTCAGTTTTTCCTTATGCTTGATTACCTGCCGGTCGAGTTTATCAACCATGCTGTCAATCGCCGCATACATGTCGGTATTTTCTGAGGATGCGAATACTTCAGCGCCACTTAAATGAACGGTCGCTTCGGCTTTTTGATTTAATTTTTCAACGTTCAGGATGACATGCACATTAGAAATGTGATCAAAGTGACGTTCAAGTTTGCTGAACTTCGTATCGACATAATTACGCAAAGAGTCGGTGATTTCGACATGATGACCAGTAAGGTTGATTTGCATATTTCGTCTTCCTTATATTATTAAGCCCGATTAAATAAGGCTTTTGCGTTGGTTCGACGGCGGGATCGACAACGATTCCCGGTACTTTGCTATTGTTCGCCGGGCAACTTTAATGCCCTGTTCGGCCAACAATGAAGCAATCTTGCTATCACTTAGCGGCTTGCTAGGCTTTTCAGCGGCCACTAATTTCTTGATCAATGCACGAATCGCTGTAGATGAACATTCACCACCAGACTCTGTTGCAACGTGGCTTGAGAAAAAATACTTCAATTCGAAGATTCCACGTGGCGTATGCATGTACTTTTGCGTTGTCACTCGCGAAATAGTGGATTCGTGCATATCTACCATTTCTGCGACATCATTTAGCACCATTGGTTTCATCATTTCCGGGCCGTGCTCAAAAAAGCCCATTTGCTGCTGCACAATGCAGTTTGCAACCTTCATTAAGGTTTCGTTACGAGATTCAAGGCTCTTTATGAACCACTTAGCCTCTTGCATGTGTGAGCGGATGAATTGTGAATCGCTACTATTCTTGGCACGGCGACTCATTGCAGCGTATTGTTGATTTACGCTTAACTTAGGCAGACTGTCGGGGTTCAGCTCAACCACCCAACGGCCATTTTTCTTGGTTACTGAGACATCAGGAATAACGTACTCAGGCTCTTTAGTAACTAAAGCACTACCTGGGCGAGGATTCAAGGTTTGCAGTAAACGCATTGCCTCGCGTAGCTGATCTTCTTTCAATCGGCTTTTACGCATAAGCGTACGATAGTCTTTGCTGCTCAGTAAGTCAGAGTACTCTTCAATCAGTTGCTTTGCTTCAGCAAGCCAAGGTGTGTCTTCTGAAAATTGGCGCAATTGCACCATCAAACATTCTTGTGGAGAGCGTGAGCCAGAACCAATAGGGTCGAACATCTGAATGCGCTTTAGCACACATTCTATTTCGTCCATTTCAATCGGCTCTTCCATATCATCATCGTTAACCGCTTCTAAAATATCGTCAAGGGTAACGGTTAAATAACCTGACTCGTCAATAGAGTCGATGATTGCTGTAGCGATTGCGCGATCGGTATCCGAGAAATGGGTAAGGCGCATTTGCCAAAGAAGGTGCTCTTGAATATCTTCAGTAGTCTCACCTTGGAAGATTTGCTCGTCGTCATTGGATGGACCTGGAGCTGGCGAAGATGAAGCAGAGTAGTATTCGTCCCATGTGCTGTCGATTGGCAGCTCATCGGGAAGATCGTTTTTCTCAAGTGCATCGCCGGCTTCTAACGTGTCACTAGATGCAGAAGCAGTGGCCTCAGAGCCGCTGTCATCGTTGTCGATATTGTTCTTTTCTAGTTGCGGCTCGTCGTTACCTTCTTCAACTTCTAATAGCGGATTAGAATCGAGCGCTTCTTGGATCTCTTGTTGAAGATCAAGTGTAGAAAGCTGCAGCAGTTTAATGGCCTGCTGAAGCTGTGGTGTCATGGTAAGTTGTTGGCTAAATTTTAGCTGTAAAGATGGTTTCATCTACGTCTTATTTAAATGCTCTAAATTGAATATACCAGAGCGAAACTGAAAAATGACAATTCGGTTACATTAACTATAGCCTGAATTGTTCGCCTAGGTATACATCCCTTACTTTTTGATTACTTAAAACCTGTTCCGCCGTTCCTTGCGCAATAAGCTCGCCATGACTCACAATGTACGCCTTTTCACAAACATCCAATGTCTCTCGTACGTTATGGTCCGTGATAAGGATTCCAATCCCCCTATCGCGAAGATGTTGTATTATCTTCTTTATATCATTAACTGATATCGGATCAACACCAGCAAATGGTTCGTCTAACAAAATAAATTGCGGTTTTGCTGCCAGAGCGCGGGCAATCTCAACGCGACGGCGTTCGCCCCCTGACAAACTCATCCCCGTACTATTACGTATATGGTTAATATTAAATTCATCAAGTAGCGCATCTGCTTCTTCTTCTTGCTGTTGTGAATTTAAATCTTTACGGGTTTGCAAAATGGCCATGATATTTTCATGCACTGTGAGCTTTCTGAAAATAGAGGCTTCCTGCGGTAGGTAGCCTATTCCGCGGCGTGCACGCTCGTGCATGGGCTGATGAGTTAGCTCATTGTCGTCGATTTCAATCTTGCCTTTATCCAGATTCACTAAACCAACAATCATGTAGAATGTAGTGGTCTTACCAGCGCCATTTGGGCCAAGAAGACCAACAATTTGACCCGTTGAGACAGACAGACTTACATCTCGAACAACCTGTCTTGACTTGTAAGCCTTAGCAAGATTTTTAGCGCTCAAAGTTGCCATTGCTATTTATTGCCCTCGTTGTCTTTTTTGTCTTTCTTAGACGAAGTTTTGCGAATGGTCTCAGGTGTGAATACTGTGGTCACTCGACCCTCACCATCCTTACCTGCGCCGCCAGTCGCTAGCAATTGCTCGGTAATCATATCGAACGTGATGTTGTCACCCTGTACTTTACTGGTGTCTTGTTTCAACTCTGCGTTTCCGGCAAGAGAAATCGTTCGGTTTACCACTTCATAGCGTATTTCATTAGCTTTTGCCGAAACTGGCGTGCCGTCTTCCAATTGCTGGGAGTAGCTTGCCGGCTTTCCTCTAGCAATAAATATTTCACGACCACCACCGTCAGTGGCAATTACTTCCACTTCGTCGGCTTCAATAACCAAAGAGCCTTGAGTTATGAGTACGTCGTCTTTGTACAACGCGGTTTTATTTTTACCGTCGATAAACTGGGTGTTCGAGCCTATTTTTATGGGCTGCGAAAAATCATCTTCACTGGCGTGTACCGCACCGCTAGCGATGGCAAGCAATAAACTAGTTGCTAGGGGAATAAGTGGTTTGTACATGATCTAAAAGCTCGTATTCTTGTGTGCGTAAATTCGCGTTAAACCCATTACTTAAAATGACATATTGGGTGCCCAGTATTTCAACGGGTTGGTCAGATGTCATTTGCTTGGTTTCTAAATTAATTTGAATGTACTCGGTCGATATACTTCTGACAAAGTCATCGCCAGTTTGGTTCTCAATATTAACTTGGTTTTCCAGCTGGATTAGCTCGTTATTGTATAGTGTACCTTCATCAGCGGTTACCACCCATGGTGATGACGCGTTTTCTGTATAAAGGGTGTATTTAGGTTGCTGAAACAATACAAAGCCAAGCTGGTCGTAATGCTCCATCGACTCTGCAAATACTTTGTGATTTAACTCACCGTCTTGATTGTACAGCGTAGTGGTTAGATTTTTTGCTTTGTAGGCGGGCTTTAGCGCATCGTTTTCACGATTCCCCTGCGTTTCAGGCTGCTCTTCCATCCACGTAGGGATGTACATCAGCATCGCCAGAATAAATAGCGCCGATATACTTAATCCTAAGCGATTAAAGCCAAACAGGCTCATACACTAGCTCCAAAAATCTCATTTGTTACCCCTTTGGCCTGCAAAATGGTATCCGATATTTCTCGGACCGCGCCAAACCCACCGGGAAGGGTCGTAATCCAGTTTGCTTGTTTTGCTACGTAAGGATGGGCATCGGCAACCGCAATTTTAACCGCAACGTGCTTGTACATACCCGTATCTGGCATGTCATCACCTACCGCAGCCACTTCGTCAGTGTTTAACTCAAGGCGTTTCATCAGGTCGCTAAGCGCGTCTGCTTTATTCTCTTCGCCTTGAATTATATGTGCAACATTCAGTGCCTTCATTCTATTTTCAACAATGGCAGAGCGACGTCCAGTAATAACCGCAACATTCACCCCATTGCTCACTAGCGCTTTTACACCATATCCATCACGGGTATGGAATGCTTTAAGTTCTTCACCGTCGTTACCTAAGTAAATTCGACCATCTGAGAACACACCATCAACGTCGCATACCAGCAACTTTATCTTGGCTAGTTTTGCGAAAAGCGAGTCATTTATTTCCGTGTACAAGGTGGTTGTCATTTAAAGCACTCCTGCTTTTAGTAGCATATGCATGTTAAAAGCCCCAACAGGTTTGCGCTTATCGTCAGTAACCATTAACGCACTAATTTTATGGGTTTCCATCAAATTCAGGGCTTCTACAGCCAGCTGACCTGCGGTGGTAGTCTTGCCGCCTTTAGTCATTACTTCTTCTACTGTCGCACTGTGTACGTCTACGCGGGCATCGAGAATTCGTCGTAGGTCGCCATCCGTAAAGACGCCTGTCAGCGTACCGTCTGCCGCTATCACGCCTGTCATACCCAATCCCTTTTTAGATATTTCCAGCAGTGCGTCAGCGACAGAAGCACTGGCATGGACAAGTGGGATATCACTGCCGCTTAGCATGATATCGCTAACTTTAAGCAGAAGTTTTCTGCCTAAACTACCGCCTGGGTGCGAAAGCGCAAAGTCATCTGAGGTGAAACCTTTTTGGTCGAGCAGTGCTACCGCAAGCGCATCACCCATAACCAGTGTGGCGGTTGTGCTTGACGTAGGAGCAAGACCTAGCGAACACGCTTCTTTTTCAACGCTGATATCAAGTACGACATCTGCGTGTTGCCCCAATGAACTGGAAGCACTGTTGGTCATGGCGACCACCTGTATGCCTAAGCGCTTAACTACGGGCAATAAGTTAACTAGCTCGTTAGTCTCGCCAGAATTAGAGATGGCGAGTAAGACATCGCCTTTGCTTAGCATGCCCAAGTCGCCATGGTTGGCTTCACCAGGGTGCATGAAAAATGCAGGAGTACCTGTACTGGCAAGCGTAGCGGCAATTTTATTTCCGATATGCCCAGACTTTCCCATACCACTCACGACAACTTTACCCTTGCAGGCAAAGAGAATATTACAGGCAGCGATAAATTCATTGTTTAAGCGCTCTGCCAGATTAGCAATAGCTTGAGTTTCAATTTCAATAACGCGCTTCGCTGAGTCGATATAGTTCATCTGAGTTTGTGTATTCATGATTATCCGAATAGCCAGAATTGATAGCCGATAAAGCAAGCCAGAAGTATGAATCCATTTGTTCTTGATATTGTACGTTTGCCGATTAAATCGAAGCTGAACAAGAACAGTAATAATGTTAAACCAAGCATTACGTACATATCTCGGTTGTAAACGTCAGGGTCCAGGATACCAGGCGCGATTAAGCCGGGCATGCCAAGTACGGCAAGTAGGTTGAAGATATTTGAGCCGATGATATTACCCAGTGCTAAATCGTCTTCACCTTTCAGTACACCCGCAACACTTGCTGCTAGTTCAGGTAGACTTGTACCAAACGCAATAATCGTTAGTCCGATAACCAAATCCGAAATGCCCATGTATCTGGCAATTTCTACTGCTGAGTTCACCAAAAAGTGAGCACTTAATGGCAGTATTACAAGGCCTACACCAATCCAAATGAGGGCTGACGTATTTGAAACGCCTTTGGGGATTTCATCTGCGGTTTCCGCAACCAGAGGATCTTCTTTATCTACCTGTAGCGACAACCACGCCATCATTGCCAGTACGAAAATGAACAGGCCTAGTAGGATAATGCCTTCATAAGACTTAAGTTCACCGTCAAACATAAAGCCAATGGCAATCAATGAGATGATAAGGAGTGCTGGAAGCTCGCGCTTTAATGTTGTAGATGAAACAAGCAATGGTTTCACTAGCGCGGTTATACCTAAAACTAGCGCGATGTTCGTGATGTTAGAACCTAGCGCGTTACCCACGGCGGTGTTCATATTGCCATTTGCGGAGGCTATGGCGGAAACCACAATTTCAGGTGCCGAAGATCCCATAGCGACAATCGTTAGTCCGATCATCATTGGAGAAATGCCGATGTTTTTTGCTAATGCTGAGGCGCCATATACAAACCGGTCAGCGCTCCAACTCAGTACAATCAGCCCAACAAGAAAAATGACAATGTTTAAAAGCACAACAACCTGTAATAGAAAGTATTTCTCTAGATTGTCGCAAAAAGAGTGCCATTTGCCTATGCTCGCAGCGTTTTATTTTCGCCAAATACTGTCAATTGACGTAAATTTCCGCTGAATACGCAAATTAGGTCGCACTTACACACACAAGACTTCATATTCAGTTTCAGTTAAGAAACAACAAAATAGGATGGTATTAGGATTGATTTGGGAGGCTTGTAGGATACTAGATGGGCACTTGGGCGTGAGATACCGAATACCAGTCCGCATAGATAATTGCCCACTCAGAAGGCGCTGGCAAGTTTCCTAGCGAAGCGTGGGAATGCAGGAATGGCTGTTCCCTTTCAAATTCCCAGAATGAAGCTAGGAAGTTTGCCAGACCTTCCCGAAGGGCGAGTTTAAAATGTCCGTACTCTTTGTTGTGTCACCTTGATGTAGAACCACTATACCTGCGGTAACACGCCGCGATTACGAACATTTTAACTCTCGCTGCGTGGGTAATAATCTATACGGACTGGTATATATTCGTCTTAATCGAACATAACTTGTAACTTTTTGACTTTGGCGAGGGGCTTGAAAAAGCGTACAATGCCCTTAAATTACACCGCCCAGACAAGGTGTTCTATACCGTGTCTGGCGATAGAAATTCAAAAAAGTACACTGGAGAGTAAACTTTTTTGATTTTATGCGCTCATAAAGTAAACTGTGCAGTAAACCTTAAGAGTGGATCAAGTGAAGGCACAGAAATTGAATACTCACTTACTTTTATAATTTTAAAATTTTCTAAGTGGATTGAACGCGTTATTTTATAAGGTCTCAATCCAACGTCAGGGGTCGACATTTAAGTAACTATGGATCATTTAGTTGAAGTAGATAACCTTACCTTTAAGCGCGCTGATCGCATCATTTATGATGGGATATCGCTAAAGGTACCCAAAGGCAAAATTACTGCGGTAATGGGGCCAAGTGGTATAGGTAAAACCACGCTGCTGCGCCTTATTGGCGGGCAGTTAACGCCAGATGAAGGTGACGTTAGATTCGACGGCGATTCGATTGTTTCTATGTCGAGAAAAACGCTATATGAGACACGTCGTAGAATGAGCATGCTTTTTCAAAGTGGTGCGCTTTTTACCGATATGAGTGTGTTCGATAACGTGGCGTTTCCACTTCGCGAACATACAAAACTTTCTGAAGACGTTATTGCGACAATTGTCGCTTTAAAGCTACAGGCAGTAGGATTGCGCGGTGCAGCTCAATTAATGCCTAGTGAATTGTCTGGTGGTATGGCGCGCAGGGCCGCTTTGGCAAGGGCAATTGCACTAGATCCAGATTTAATCATGTACGACGAACCCTTTGCAGGACAAGATCCTATATCAATGGGTGTGCTGGTTAAGCTTATTCGTGAATTAAACGACGCACTTAATCTAACCAGTATTGTGGTGACTCACGATGTCACTGAAGTACTGACCATTGCCGATTATATTTATATCTTAGCTGACAAGCGGGTTATCGGTGAAGGAACGGCGCAGCAAATCAAAGAAAGTGACTCTGAATTAGTCCAACAGTTCTTGAAAGGAAAAGCAGATGGTCCGGTACCATTTCATTATCCTGCACCTGATTTGAAAGCAAGCTTCTTGGGGGCAGATAAATGAAGTTCTTCCAATCAATAGGCGCTAAAACAATAGGAAAGGTCACTGCGGTTGGTCGAGCAGCTCTTATGTTATTTGGTGCATTAATCGCTGTTCCTAGGCTTAAAAATGTACCGCTGGTGATTAAGCAATTGTATGTAGTGGGCGTTCAGTCGCTACTTATTATTATGGTGTCGGGGTTATTCATCGGCATGGTAATGGCGCTACAAGGCTACACCATTTTGGTTGATTATGGCGCAGAAGGTAGCTTAGGCCCCATGGTCGCACTTTCATTGTTAAGAGAGCTTGGTCCGGTTGTTACCGCATTGCTTTTTGCTGGGCGAGCTGGCTCAGCCTTAACAGCTGAAATAGGCTTAATGAAAGCCACTGAGCAGCTGAGTAGTTTAGAGATGATGGCGGTAGACCCGCTACGACGTATCGTCGCACCGCGTTTTTGGGCGGGAATGTTAGCGATGCCTATGCTTGCCATTATTTTCAGTGCCATTGGTATTTTAGGCGGCCACTTAGTGGGTGTTGATTGGTTAGGCGTTGATGCAGGCAGCTACTGGTCAATTATGCAATCGACAGTAGATTGGAACCAGGATGTCATAAACGGCGTAATAAAAAGCCTCGTGTTTGCCTTGGTTGTGACGTGGATTGCCATATTTAAAGGTTACGATTCTATTCCAACATCGGAAGGGATCAGCAAAGCGACTACCGAAACGGTGGTCTATTCATCATTAGCAGTATTAGGGCTGGACTTCGTGCTAACCGCCCTTATGTTTGGTATCGAGTAGGGGATTGGAATGAGTAAGTATAAAACGGAAGTAATGGTTGGTGTGTTTGTCATGCTTACAATCGGTGCGTTGTTGTTATTGGCACTGAAAGTAGCAAACCAAACGGTAGCCACCGAAGGCGATACCTACACGTTATACGCAAAATTCGACAATATTGGCGGCTTAAAGCCGAGATCGGCAGTAAAGGTTGGTGGGGTAACGGTTGGCCGTGTGTCATCGATTACGCTAGACCAAGAAGATTTTACGCCAGTGGTTGAGCTGTCAATTTTAAATGAATACAACGGCTTTCCAGAAACCAGCTCTGTGTCTATTTTGACCTCGGGTTTGCTAGGCGAACAGTATGTTGGCTTCCAACCTGGCTTCTCTTTCGACGGTGTCGCTAATTTACAGAATGGCGATTACCTTCAGGATACTAAGTCAGCTTTGGTTCTTGAAGATCTCATTGGTCAGTTCTTATTTAATCGCGGAAGCGACGAAGACTAATCGCAGTATTACGGCCAGACGTATATTACCAGGTCGTTAAATTATTCCAGCGGCGTGATGAAACTTATTAGATTGCCATCAGGTCTGCTAAATAGAGTTTTAAGTTAGGAGAGTAATTTTGAAAAAGTTTATGGTAGCACTTGGCATCTTCATGATGTCTGTAGCGGGCATAGCGAATGCACAAGAAGTTAATGAACAAAACCCGTATGAATTGGTTCAAGACGTAGCAAACCGCACGTTTGAGCGCATCAAAGCGAACCAAGCAGCGATTAAAGCTGATCCTGAAATGCTACGCACTATTATGGAAGAAGAATTAGTACCTCATATCGACTACAAATTCGCTGCTTTTATGGTACTAGGTAAACACTTTAAGTCAGTACCTCAAGAGAAGATGGGCGAGTACATCAGCGTATTTCGTCAATATTTGGTAACAACCTACGCTGTGGCAATGGGCTACTACGACAACCAAGAAGTCATCTTTGAGCCTGAATCATCTTTTGATGATAAAAAATCAGTAACAGTGCGTGCAGTGGTTCAAGATCCAAACCGCCCTGAAATCAAAATTGCTTTTAAAGTTCGTAAAGATAGTAAAACGAACGAGTGGAAAGCCTACGATATGGTTGCTGAAGGCATCAGCATGCTAAACAGCAAGCGTAGCGAATTTGAATCAATCCTTCGTCAAGACGGTATCGATGCAGTTATCGCACTAATGCGCGCCAAAATTGGTAAGCCAGTTGAGCTTAAGCAAGGCGAGCCAATCGAAATCGAAGGAGAGGCTGAGTGAGCCTATTCGAGGTAAACGACAAAGGCAATGTAGTGGTTCACGGTCATCTTGACCGTGAAACGCTGTCGAAGAATTTCTGGGATAGTTTGAACGGAAATGAGCGTAGTACCTTGATTAACAATAAAAGATGTCTTGTTGATTTAAGTGACGTTGAGCGCGCAGACAGTGCAGGTTTGGCTTGGCTAATTAATGCCGTTAGGGATGCAAATCAAAATGGTGTTAGCATGAGCCTATATAAAATGCCAGAGAAGCTACGTAAGCTTGCTAAAATAAGCGACGCAGATAGCTTTTTACCCGTAGAATAAACACCCGTTAGCGAATTAAGAAGTAAGTTATGGAATTGTCTGAAATTGAAAAAATCTTGAAAGATGCGTTAGACCTTCACGAAGTCCATGTAAAGGGCGAAGGTTCGCATTTTAATATTATTGCGGTAAGCGATGCTTTTAACGAAATGAGCCGTGTGAAACGCCAGCAAGCGGTATATGCGCCTTTGGCTGATAAAATTGCAGACGGCAGCATGCATGCAATTACCATCAAGACGTTTTCAGTAAAAGACTGGGAGCGTGAGCGCCAGTTTAATATTCCTCAATAATAGGCGTAGCACGTGGATAAACTCGTAATTAAAAAGGGCCCTGCGCTCAACGGTACCGTGCGCATCTCTGGCGCTAAAAACGCGGCCTTGCCATTGTTGATGACAAGCTTGCTGACCGACTCTCCTTGTCGTTACACCAACGTTCCTCGTCTTCGTGACATCAATACTACGACGGCACTTTTGCGTGAATTAGGTGTTGAAGTCGCACTACCCGCACCTAACGATATCGTTATCGATGCGAGTACGCTACAAAGCGTTACAGCGTCCTATGAGTTAGTACGTACTATGCGTGCGTCTATCTTGGTACTTGGCCCACTGTTAGCTAAGCAAGGTAAAGCGAATGTCTCTTTGCCCGGTGGCTGTGCTATAGGTGCGCGCCCGGTAAATCTTCATTTAACTGGCCTTGAAAAGATGGGCGCGAAGATTGAAGTAGACGAAGGCTATATTCGAGCCGAAGTCGATGGGCGTCTGAAAGGTGCGCGTATTTTCATGGATATGGTAAGCGTGGGTGCCACTGAAAACCTACTGATGGCAGCGGCGCTGGCTGACGGAACAACCATTCTTGAAAACGCGGCACGCGAGCCCGAAATCGTTGATTTAGCAAACTGTCTTATTCAGATGGGCGCGAAAATTAGCGGTGCAGGAAGCGATAAAATAACCATTGAGGGCGTGGAAACCTTAAACGGTTGTGATTATGCAGTGCTGCCTGACCGTATAGAAACCGGTACTTTCTTGGTAGCGGCCGCTGTGACAGGTGGGAAAATACGCTGTACTCATGCGGCGCCAGATACATTAGATGCGGTGCTAGATAAGCTAGAGCAGGCCGGAGCTAAAATCACCACTGGTGATGACTGGATAGAGCTAGACATGGAAGGGCGCAAACCGCAGGCTGTGCGAGTTAAAACCGCACCACACCCAGCATTCCCTACGGATATGCAGGCGCAGTTTGTTACCTTGAACTGTGTTGCCGAAGGCACGGGCGTAATTACAGAAACCATTTTTGAAAACCGCTTCATGCACGTGCCAGAGTTACAACGTATGGGCGCAGAAATCGCGTTAGAAGCGAACTCAGCAGTGTCTAAAGGCAGCTCAAGTCTTAAAGGAGCTCCAGTAATGGCTACTGACCTGCGCGCGTCGGCAAGCTTGGTGATAGCTGGGCTCATCGCAGAAGGTGAGACTCACGTGAATCGCATTTATCACTTAGACCGTGGTTATGAAGCCATTGAAGAGAAGCTGGGTGGCTTGGGTGCCATCATTGAAAGAGTGAAAGAATAACTCAAGGTTTCGCACTTCTACGAAAAAGCGCCAGATAGAATATCTATCTGGCGCTTTTTTTGTGTCTATTATCTATGCGGGCTGGTATTAAATCTTCACGTTCTAAACTTGGGAAGCCGAACTAATCTGCCAGCTCCAACAATACTTATTGACCAGCGCGAAGCTCTGCAACCGTTGCCGTAATAGTAATTGAACGCCCGTCGCGGCTGAGCTCAATTTCAAGTTCTGTACCGGGCTCGGTTTCGGCAATCATATCCAACGTTTTTGATGCGCTTTCTAAACGTACGCCGTCTATGGCTACTATGATGTCGCCAGGGCGGATACCCGCGATGTCGGCAGGGCTGCCTTTAGCTACTGCTGAAACGTCTATGCCTGGTCGGTTGCGGTTTTCACCGCCAACAAAACCAAGCTGCCCGCGAACAACACGTCCATTGCTGATAATTTCATCCATGACTCGCTTAGCTAATTCGTAAGGCACGGCAAAGTTAATGCCGTCTACATTGCGAGCGCGATTATTTGAATCTAGCACCTGGAAGTTGGCGTTAGTGATACCCAGCAAAATACCATTGCTATCTACCAGCGCACCACCAGAATTACCTTGGTTCAAAACTGCGTCGGTTTGAATGAAATCAACATAATTAGATAGACCATTTCGTCCGGCTCTGCTTACTATGCCTTGAGTAATGGTTTGTCCCAAATCGAAAGGATTACCAATCGCCATCACCACATCACCCACATGGGTGTCAGGTTCTGACACCTGAGGAATAATGTGCAGGTTATCAGCGGTGACTTTTAAAACGGCAAGGTCGGTCAGTGGGTCGGTGCCCACAATTTGCGCTTCCAAAATACGTCCATCTTGAACCGCTACGTAAATGCTATCTGCATCTGCAACTACGTGGTGACAGGTAAGCAAATAGCCATTTTCTGTCATGATAACGCCAGAACCCAAATTGGTGCGCCCACGAGATTGATTTCTGAATAGGCCTGAACCGTTCTCAATACTGACGCTGTAGATATTGACTACTGCAGGCGCAGAGCGACTTAGAGCAGTAAAATAGCTTTCGCGACTAGCGCTTACTGAGGGGGAGTTAAAGAACCCTTGAGCAAGGCCTTTGCCTTGACGTAGATCGGGTAGGAAAACTAACAGTAGTGCAGCAACAGCTACGCCAAGAAATACAGATTTTAGTAAGAAGTTAAAAATTGAGCGGCCAGTCACAAATCACACTTTTTGTTATCTGTCGCACTTAATTAATACGTGCCGTTAACTCAGCACTACTTCACAATCTTAAAGCGCAACATTCTTAAATTATCATCTTACGGCAAAGGATATCACTTTATTTAATAAACTACCGTAATGAAACGCAAATTTTGTGCAACTCAATTTGCACTAGCATGTACTTCAAAACCTTTAATGCTGTTCATACAGCCTTATTTACGTGGACATAGGTGTAGCTTGATAATGCGGCTTATCAGAGGAGCCCGTAAAGAAGCCCCTTTAGGAAGCTAGGAGCACACTGCTTTCAACGGTTATCATTTGAAAACAAAAACGGCGCTAATAAAGCGCCGTCTTTATGCCAACCCTCAGCTTGGACACCAACGCGTCTGAGCGGAGGATGTAATTGAAGAGCTAAATTGCTACTGTCTGATTACCAAGTAAAGCGTAGAGTTTCCACGTTTTACATTGAGTGCGATAACGCCTTTGGCTTCGTCTAGTGCATTTCTAAACTCTGCAACCGTGGACGTACGTACGCGGTTAACGCCAATTATCACATCATCAGATTGAAGGCCAATTCTCGCCGCAGGCGCACCACGCTCGATATCAGAAACCACTACACCAGCATTACCAGCATCGTCTGTGCCGTTAGACAGGGTTGCTCCTTCTAGGGCTGGGTGAATTTGAGCAGCCGTCACTGTCGTGTCTGTAGCGTCATCTAATACAACGTCTACATTCATTTTCTTACCTTTGCGCATTACCGTGAGTTCAACTTCAGCGCCCGCGCCCATACTCGCAATTTTTGCGCGCAGTTCTTGGAAGCTATGAAGTTTACGACCATTAATGGCAGTAATAATATCACCGGCTTGCAGACCACCTTTTTCAGCGGCAGAGTCTGGCTGCACTTCGCTCACGAACGCACCAATGTTCACTTCCGCATTCATGGCTTCGGCAAGGCCCGCGTCAATATCGCTACCTAAAATGCCTAGAAGGCCACGGCGAACTTCACCAAATTCTGCAATTTGATCAATTAGGCTTTTCATCATATTGGCAGGAATAGCAAAACCAATACCGACGTTGCCGCCGTTAGGACCAAAAATAGCGGTGTTGATACCAACCAGTTCACCGTGAAGGTTAACTAACGCACCGCCTGAGTTACCGCGGTTAATTGCTGCGTCGGTCTGAATAAAGTCTTCATAACCGCCAATGTTCAGGCCAGAGCGACCCAGAGCGCTTACAATACCAGAGGTAACCGTTTGAGAAAGACCAAACGGATTACCAATAGCTACTACAAAGTCGCCTACGCGCAGCGCGTCAGAATCGGCAAGCGGTAACGCTTTTAAATCATCAGGTTCTATTTTAAGTAGCGCGATATCGCTTTGCTCATCTGAACCTAGCTTTTTCGCCTTAAACTCGCGACCGTCAGTTAACTTAACAGTGATTTCATCTGCATTATCAACAACGTGGTTGTTGGTAACGACATAACCTTTATCGGCATCTATGATGACACCAGAACCAAGACCTCGGAAAGGGCGCTCTTGAACCTGTTCTTGCGGGGCGCCGAAGAAGTAGCGAAACATCTCGGGTACACGCTGCGTAGAGGTTTGTGTTCCTTCTACCGCAATGCTCACTACCGCTGGGGTAGCTTCTTCTAGCATAGGGGCTAAAGAGGGAACTTCATCTTTCTTATCAGAAAAGAACGGTAACGCCGCCTGTGTGCTAGCAGTAAAGCCCAATGAACTTACAACAACGGCAGACGCCAATAAACAATGGCGGAAAGACATTTTCATGTTCGCTTACACTCCTTCATGTTATATGCGACATAGCATGGTTTCACTAAAAGAGTCCGAGGTCGTGAGAAAGTTCCCGATGTTACTGTTTTTCTGCGGTATTCTTATCAGATCCGCCGACGAACAGCCCAGAACCCGAGTTAGCGAAGTCTCTTGGCTGTGTGTCAGATACACGCTGAACTCTCGATTTGTCAGACCCTTTTAGGTTGTTACGTAAATACGTAGTTGCTTGTTCCCCATAAAAAGGAACTTTGCTGTCATCATCGCTGCCTTGCTCAAGCAGCAATTCATACTCTTCAATTTGTTGCTTTAAGGTTTCGCACTGGCTTTCAATGCTCTCTAAGCTTTGACGAGTTTGATGAATGTGGTGTTGCGCCTGCTGTGCGAGGATCTCTTTAACTTGCTTCTCAGTCTGTGCAGTATTGCCTGCGCCCTGCTTTTGTTGAAAAAAGCGACCTGCGAAAAAGCCAATAATTAACCCAACTACTAACAAAGCAAGAGATACTAACAATTCCATTATATTCTCCGAATCAATCTACATCTTGCAGCCGACCTTTACTTCTACGATCTAAAAGCTGCTTTCGACCATACGCTGAATATAGCAAGGTCGAACCCGAAAAGCGCATACATCGTGACATTTATTCGGTGTATGTCGAATTTCAATGTGAGATTCTACCGTGATTTCCATTAAAATTAAGGTCATAATTGAGAAATTCAAGCAGGTCGGTGCAGCAAGCGCCGCTATTGACTTTTGTACGGAGTGGTTTCGGCGATGACGCCATGGGAAAAATATCAGCTAGATCTTCAGTCGTCTGACTTTCATTACGACGCGGCGCAAGAAAATGCAGTAAAAGAACTTCAGCGTTTGTTTGATGAACTTACCCAACCTGAAAAGAAAACGACGTGGCGGGTAAAGTTAAAAGCAGCGTTTGGGAAAGGCCATGCGAAGCCTGGTATCCAGGGCATTTACTTTTACGGTGGGGTAGGGCGAGGCAAAACCTATTTAGTAGATACATTCTACGACTGTTTGCCTTTCGAAAAGAAAATGCGCGTGCATTTTCACCGCTTTATGTACCGTGTGCATGATGAACTAAAGCAGCTTAAAAACGCACAAGACCCGCTAAAGCTGGTAGCGGCTAAGTTAGCAAAAGAAGCGCGGGTAATATGCTTTGACGAGTTTTTCGTGTCTGATATAACCGATGCCATGATTTTAGGCACGTTAATGGAAGAGCTGTTTGGTCACGGTATTGTGCTGGTGGCGACGTCGAACATAGTCCCTGACGATTTGTATAAAAACGGATTGCAGCGTGCGCGGTTCTTACCCGCTATCGATCTACTCAATCAGAATACCCGCGTGGTAAATGTTGATAGCGGTATTGATTATCGTCTTAGAACGTTAGAGCAAGCCGAAATTTATCACTACCCACTTGATGGCGAAGCCACCGAAAACTTGCATAGCTACTTTTCTCAATTAGCTCCGGAAGAAGGCTCTAAAGGCGAAGATATTGAGGTGAACAACCGAAAAATACCGACGCTTAGAAACGCTGACGGGGTATTGATGATTGATTTTAAAGCCTTGTGTGGCGGGCCCAGAAGCCAGAGCGACTACATTGAGTTAAGCCGTTGTTATCACTCAGTGCTGTTAGCCAATGTTAGGGAAATGGGACAGCATAATGACGATGTGGCGCGTCGTTTTATTGCGATGGTGGACGAATTTTACGAGCGAAATGTAAAGTTAATCATATCGGCAGAAGTAGCGCTGGAAAGCTTGTACACCGAGGGGCTACTTAATTTTGAGTTCAGACGCTGTCTTAGCCGCTTAAAGGAAATGCAGTCACACGACTATCTGGCAACCGAGCATTTGCCGTAAGCATAAATATGGGGTCAGAGTACATTTTGACCTCATTGAAAATGTGAAAGCTATCAACCTACACCCTTTCTAGGGGCGTTCACATTGGTATTACACGAAAATTAAGGTAGAATTTCGCCCAAATTTTTTGTGTCGCTTAGCCTACCGTTATTTTGGGCAGTGTTTCGCTTGGCAATTTTTAGCACCGTCGCGTTCGACCATTTATTGAAACGTCGAGTTCGGCAATGCTACCAAGTAAGGCAGAGCGATGCGCCTGATGAACGGTCAGGCAACAGGTAGCCCGATAAAACCCAACGCAGCATTTCAAATTGCGAGAAAGAGAATTTTAAGATGGGAAGAGCATTCGAAGTTCGTAAAAACGCCATGGCAAAAACTGCCGGCCAAAAACTAAAGTTTATTCTAAATACGGTAAAGAAATTTACGTATGTGCGAAAAATGGTGGTGCCGATCCAGACACCAACCTTTCACTTCGCCGCCTAATGGAAAAGGCGAAGAAAGACCAAGTACCAAGCCACGTTATTGAAAAAGCGATTGATAAAGCTGCTGGTGGCGCTGGCGAAGACTTCCAGCCTATGCGTTATGAAGGTTTTGGCCCAGGTAACTGCATGGTCATTGTTGACTGCTTGTCTGACAATGCAAACCGCACCATCACTGAAGTACGTAACTGCTTTACTAAAACCAACGCGAAACTTGGTGCACAGGGTGCGGTATCGCATATGTTCGATCACCAAGCGGTATTCCAATTTGAAGGTGACGACGAAGACGCTATCCTAGAAGTGCTAATGGAAGCCGACGTAGACGTAACTGATGTTGAAGTTGAAGACGGTAAAGTGACCGTTTATGCGCCGCACACTGAATTCTATCAAGTAAAAACAGCGCTAACTGAAGCCTACCCAGACATTAGCTTTATTGCAGAAGAAATGAGCTGGATGCCTCAGACCGAAACAGAGATAAGCGAAGAAGACATGCCGATGTTTGAAAAATTCATGGACATGCTTAACGACTGTGATGACGTGCAAGACGTTTATCACAACGCGATTACGCCTAACTAAGCTTCAGCTAATTTAGATTGATATAAAAACCCTCGCTAAGACGAGGGTTTTTAGCGTTGTATCTATAAAAAGAACTAGAACGTTAACGTACCTGCTTTATTCAACGTGTACAGGACGGATAAATACACGCTTCCCTATAGGTATACCGTTTCGTACTTGATTGGCGCTAGCAGCTTGAGAATACGGTTTTCTTGTTGATAGGTTAGCCCCACATCGCGCATTGCGCCTTGGACATACTCCACCAATATGTAAAATTCACGCTCCTTAATATTGAGACCCGTGTGAGACTCCAACATTGTTTTTCCATCATATTCGCAAGGCCCGCCAATAAGCTCGCATGTTTGCAATACAAGTTGATCTCTTAAATGTTTTTTGGGAACACCTTTGAAGTAATGACCAATTACGGGGTCAGTGTAAATTCGTGTAATCGCTACGCCGTATATGGTATTGAGCGTTTTATGGCCGCCAATTTCTTCATAAAGGCTTTGTTCAGGAGCGCTGGCGCATGCGGTTATCAATACACTTAACGCAGCAATTACCATTAACCGGAAGCAGTGTCTGATCATTTCGTTCCCCTATCAAAAAGTGCTGTTTACCGTTAGATAAAATCCTGAAGAACTTTCTTGCAAAGGTAAATTGCCCAAATCCACATAGGCAGCGGTAATTGAAATAGATTTATTTGGGAAGTAGGCAATAAAGGCATCAACAACCGTGTCTTCTTCAGCTAAGCCTCCTAATCGATTGGTTTGCGTTCTAAACTCTGCGCCAATTGCTGTGGTAGGGCTGATTAATACTGCAACGGAGCCTTCCCACTCAACTTTTGCGTTGTCTTTATCTTCGGCACCAAAACCCAGTAGACCAAACACATTTGCCTTAGTGTATCTGGCGGTTAAATTAGTGAGTAAATTATAGCCTGACGGTGTGCCCAACCACAGTTTCGTGGCTGAAAGGTAAACGTCAGTGCCACTGTCATCTGTCGCACCTAGCAGCATAGGAACGCCCACACCGGGCAAGGGAATTGTACCATCGGGTAGCGAAAGAGAGTTATCGTAGTCTCTGTTTTTCTTGTATTGGGCGCCGATAGATACTTGTGGAATCCATGAGTTTTGAGTGAAAACGCCATCGCCAAGAACCTTCACTTTTGCACCGACTATATCTTGCTCAATGGTGGTGCTGTTGGCATTTGTAATAGCACCTTCTGTGAGTAAAGCGAAAACGTTACTTGTTAACCCTGAAGCAATATCGAGTCGCTGTCGCTGCACGCTAAGTTCTACACGGTCAAACAAACTAAGACTTGCCCCTGCTGTTGTAAGGGAATAATCGCTCAGGTTTAAGTATTGAATATTTGCAGAATAACTGACCTCTTCTTTACTCGCGTATCCGCCAATAAATGCCCAAGGCGTAATGCCGCCACCCGCAGTGCCCTCGAAACCCGTAATACCACCGGATGCAATTAAGCGAGAACCACTGTCTGCGAATACGGGAGAAGATGCTAGAAAAAGAGGGAGGAGCAAATGCTTAATCATAAGGTAAACCTAATGTTTTTTATGAAGTTACTATTATTAGGGCATAGTGTAGAGATTAGTTGATTTCGTATTAAAAAACAGCTAGTGCAACGAGGCTTAGTCAACTGCAATGTTGAGAATTCAGCTTTGTCAGTAAATCACCCCAAAGTAGGGGGCGAGATAAGAAATACCCCTGTGCCCAGTCACAGCCATGCCTTTTCAAGTAGTTTAACTGCTCTTCAGTTTCAACTCCTTCTGCGATAACACGCAAACCGTAAAGCTCGGCAAGGTTTTGTATAATTAACACCATTTTGCTTCGTGGCTCCTTTTCAGAAAATAAATCACTGACAAAAGAACGATCAATTTTAAGGCAGTGGGCAGGGTAGTGGATAAGTTGGCTGAATGCGGTATAACCTGTTCCAAAGTCGTCGAGTGCTAAGGAAACACCTAGTTCATTTAACGCATTAAGGGTTTCTAAGCAGGCTTTATCTCCAGCAACCAATGCGGTTTCAGTCACTTCTAATTCTACGCTACACGGATTTACCTCGTGCGTCTCAAGTAAACGTTTAACCAAAGGTGGAAAGTTTTCGTTGTGTAACTCAACGCCAGATATATTGATGCACATCTTTCCTGTGAAATAGTGTTGCTGCTGCAATACTACAAGGCTTTGCAAGGCGTGCTCTAGTACCCATAAATCAATCTCTTTTATAAGTCCTGTTGATTCGGCAACCGGAATAAATTGATCAGGCCCTATATCTTCTAATTCTGGGGCTTTGCATCTAAGCAGTACTTCAACGGCAACAATGTCGTCGTTATCACAATCGAAAATGGGCATGAATGCCAACGTGAATTGGTCGTTTTCCAACGACGCCCTTAATCCGCTTTCTATTTGCTGGCGCTGTTTGATGGTATCTGCAATTTCTTTGGTAAAAAATCTAAAACAATTTCGACCGTTTTGTTTTGCGTCATACATGGCAGTATCAGCGTAGTGAAGTAATTCAGAAGGTTCAGCTGTGTCGTCGGGAAAAACTGCAATACCAATACTGGCGTAAGTTAAGTGAGTAATACCATCAACCTCGAAGCCACCATCAAAAATGTTCAGAATTCGTGTTGCCACTGTACCCGCATCGAATGCGTCTTTAATATTCGGCAGCAGTACTACGAATTCGTCACCCGCAAGTCTGGCAATACTTTCCTCTTGAGGCTTCAGTACATGGTCCGATGGACGGATTTCACTCCATAACTCTTCACTAAACTTGAGCAAGAGTTTGTCACCCATTTCATGACCATACTGATCATTGACCTGTTTAAAGTTATCTAGGTCTATATAAAGTAGCCCTACTTTTTGTTTATCTTTGGTGGCTCTATCAATAACTCGTTGTAAGTTTGTTTTGAAATTCCACCTGTTTGGGAGACCGGTTAAGGTGTCGTAGAACGCCATTTGCCTGATGTCATCATCGTGCAGTTTAATGATCGTCTCGTACGACTGCTCTTCAGAACGCAATGCGGCAAGGCAAATTAGATTCAAGGCCAACGTTGTTAGAATAAAACGTATGGCTTCGACTAGGGTGTAGCTCGTCATCAATAAGCTAGAAAGTGGCGTAAATAAAAGAAGAATACTAGTAATACTAAAAATGCAGAAGACGACAACTGCAGGCCAAAAACGATTAATAAATAAGTTAATTGCCGCAATGGGATATATCCACAACATGCCGGTGTTGTCCTTTCCCCCTGTAATAAGCAGGCTCATACATAAAACAAACAAGATGCCGCTTAATACAATGGCGGCTCTTTCTACATTACCTGTTCGCCTCAAAAGATAAAGGTTGATCAAACCAACTAGCGCACTACTTATCAATATGCTTCCAAGCAACAAAGCTTGGTTATATAAGCTTAGACTACCTAATGCGAACAGAAAAAGTACGCCGATAAGCGTTAAGATTTGACAAAGCGTAAACCTACGTCGATGACGAACCTGCATCATCTCTCGTTGCCCTGTTGTGGTTTCGTGGGTTTGGGTCATATCAATGTAAGGTTATTATATTTCCGTATGAAGAAGTTGGAGGCGTTGGTCTTAAGATAATAGGAATAACTCAGTAATAGTAGGTGAGTTATGTGAAGTTATCAATGAGCTTTTAGTTGATGGGCATGGCATAAAAAGTATTGAAATTACTTGCTTTCATATAAGGTATTTCTAATTAAAAGGGCGCTAAATCTAACACTTTTTCTGAGTAATTTATTGTAATCGAATATTATGCGGGACGTATAATGTCCCCTCATCATTAGGTGGTGTCTACTAAAACTAAGCTCTCAATTTCCTTGCCTAACCCATACTATTATCAAAGTTAATTTGAAACTGATTCATCTTTAATCGGGATTATCATTGAAAAGCTTAAGCGATACTATACGCACAACTTTTAATTTAATCCCGACTATGTATTGAGGAGTTAGTAGTGTCTCATCCTATTATTGAAGATTTAAACAAGCGCTATACCGTGAAGCAATACGATGCCAACAAGCGTATTTCAGCTGATGATCTGGCGACAATACTTGAGGCTCTGAGATTATCGGCGTCGTCAATCAACTCACAACCTTGGAAGTTTGTCGTTGTCGAAAGTGACGAAGCTAAACAGCGCTTACATGATAGCTTCGCCAACAAACATCAGTTTAATCAGCATCACGCAAAAGAAGCGTCGCATACTATTTTGTTTGCCTATGATCCTAAATTCACAAAAGAGAAATTTGTTAAGCGTGTTGATGCGGAAGTATCTTCGGGTCATTTACCTGAAGATATGCGTGAAAACTTCATGGGCGCTTACGCATTTGCTGAAGCGAACACCGATGAGAACGGTAACAACGCGGCTTGGACCAAAGCGCAAGTTTATCTAGCGCTAGGCAATGTCCTTCACACGCTGGCGCGTTTAGGCATAGCGTCTACGCCGATGGAAGGTGTTGACGCCGAACTGCTTGGCGAACAGTTTAAAGATGAGCTAGACGGCCACGTTTGCGAAGTGGCACTTGCCATGGGCTACCCAGATACAGAGCAAGATTGGAACCATGGTCTACCGAAAGCACGCCTTGCAAAAGAAGATGTGATCGCGGTTGTGTAATACCTGACAACACAAGCTTGCAATGAATATAACAAAGCCCGTACTAAGCGGGCTTTGTTTTGCTTTCTTACTTTTGTGTTCTGGCTTCCATTTCCTGTGTTCACTTATAACTTCCTTTGGAATAACGTCTCTGATTGTGCGCGCATTATCTCTTGCGTATTGAAGGGAATTCAATATGGAAGACGGATTACGTGTGTCTACCGTAAGGAACTTAACGACATTCTTCTCGCTGTATTCATTACAAATGGCCTCAAATGGCTCGCGATTTCCTGTTATGTCATGCTATGGCTCCATTGCCAATTGATATACAAACAGCACAAAAAATCACCTTATATCCAAGTGAGTAAACTTACAAGAAGAAGCGATGGGCAGAAATGTAAAACCCAAAAATTATGTGCTTCAACGGTAATCTCGTTACTCACGATATTGAATAATGTATACTCACCCCAATATATGCGCTATAAAACAGCGCGTGTTTTAAGCGCGACTTTTCCTTCACAGATAGACAATTCACTACTTTGAGAGCACTAAACTTTCGCCATGGGTTTTCGTCCTACATGCCGCTTTTCATGGCATGGGTACTCTCGTGCCTCATCCTCAGTGCAAGCTTCCAAAGTGGTCAAATTAATAATGAAGTTGAAGTAAGTCAGCAGTCACCACTTGCCCAATTTAATTACGCGGGCAAGAGCTACTCGTTACGGTTTACCGGCACTAAGCTAGAAAACAGTGACGATCAAGGCGATGGACCAGAGGCAATTGTTGAATTGACCTTGGGGTTTGTTGTTCTGGCTATTGTGCTGTGTTTGGGTATGGCAAATGTTGTACCCCGTGCTCGCCAATACTACCGCCAGCCTTCTCGCGGCCCACCTTTATCCCTGAGCTAATTCTCTTTTTGCCTTAATGCGCTAGCACGTTCGCTTAGCTGCATATTGAGGCGCTTCAAAAAATTAAATTATTCAGGATTTTAAAATGGCACGATTTTCATTTCGTGGCTTTGTGTATGTGCTCATCGTTATGCTCGGTTTACTGAGCGCTGCGCCCAACATATTGCCACAATCAATCAAACAGCAGTTACCTACGTGGTACACCACTTCCACCCTATCTTTAGGCTTAGACTTACAAGGTGGCTCACACCTACTTTTAGCCGCAGACACCAACGCCTTGTTTGAAAAGCAGCTCAACAGCTTTTCGAGTGACTTGCTTAGCGAATTGCGCAGTCAAAACGTGCGCTATACAAAAACGACTCATTCACTCACTCATAAAGATAGTCGTTCTG
Organism: Alteromonas sp. KUL17; assembly: GCF_006538305.1. Classification (NCBI taxonomy): domain Bacteria; kingdom Pseudomonadati; phylum Pseudomonadota; class Gammaproteobacteria; order Alteromonadales; family Alteromonadaceae; genus Alteromonas; species Alteromonas sp. KUL17. The sequence continues at coordinate 257,686 of NZ_BJKJ01000001.1, read as the reverse complement.
GAAGTGTCGTCTTTACATTGCGTAGCGCAGATGATGCGAGAAAGGTTAGAGACGCCGCATATCAAATTTCCGCTCAGCCAAATGGTTCAAGTGCACTTGATGTTACGATAAAGCAAAATACCGTTACTCTTACGCTTAACGAGCTATATACCGAACAACTCATTAAAGACACGTTAAGCCGAAGTGTTGAAGTAGTTCGAAAGCGTTTGAACGAAACGGGGCTTACTGAGCCTAGCGTTACGCTACAAGGTAAAGACGCCATTTTAGTTCAGATGCCGGGTATGTCTGACCCCACCCAAGTTAAAAAATTATTGGGCACTACCGCACAAATGACTTTTCACTGGGCCGCGAATAGCCAGTCTGAGCAGGTTATGAATAAGCAAGATGCGGCGGGTAATACCTATCGCTTAGAGCAAAAAGTAGCGCTAGAAGGTGAGCATATTACTGATGCGGCAGGTGTCTTAAGTAGTGAAAATGGCCAGCCAGTAGTGACGTTCCGATTAGACAGCGCAGGTGCCAAGCAGTTTGCTACTATGACACGTGACAACATCGGCCGTGTGCTTGCTATCGTCCTTGACGACAAAGTGGTTACAGCCCCCGTCATAAATAGCGTGATTCCGGGTGGTCGTGGTGAAATAACCGGTAACTTTACATTGCCTGAGGCGGGCAACACTGCACTAATGCTTCGCACAGGTGCGCTACCTGTGCCACTTACCATTATAGAAGAACGCACGGTGGGGCCAGATTTAGGCAGCGATGCAATTCAAACCGGAGTGGAAAGCGGCGTGGCAGGTGCGTTACTGGTATTGGCATTTATGGTAGCGATCTACGGCAGGTGGGGCGCTATCGCAAGTTTTGCTCTTTGTATCAATATGGCGTTGGTGTTTGGCGCATTAACCCTGTTTGGCGCAACACTGACGTTACCGGGCATTGCAGGTTTGATCCTAACCATGGGCATGGCGGTCGATGCGAACATTTTGATTAATGAACGTATTCGTGAAGAAAGTAAAAAAGGTCGTCCGGCAGCCAGTGCAATAGAGGTGGGTTTTGATAAAGCGTTCGCGACTATTGTGGATTCAAACTTCACCACACTAATAGCGGTAAGTTTGTTGTTTATGTTTGGAAGCGGCCCTATTAAAGGGTTTGCAATTACAATTGCCCTTGGTCTGGTGTCTTCGGTATTTACTGCTGTAGCCCTAACTAAAATGTTAATGCTAAGAGTGGTTAAGTCGAAGCAAAAGAGTACGCAAGATCGCGCGCAGCAGCGTGTCCCTTTGCGCTTTTCATCACCGCTTTTGCGGTTAAGCGATAAGCTTAGCGGTATTAATTTTCTGGCAAAGCGTAAAATTGCACTCGCTGTTTCGGTAGTGCTAACAGTACTTTCAATCGGCTTGTTTGCTAAACCTGGCTTACATTATGGCGTCGACTTTACCGGTGGCACCATGATTGAGTTGACCGCACCAACCCTTACTACCGATGAGCTAAGGAATGTGATTGAAAGCAATGGCTTTGATCAAATAGCAATTCAAGAATATGGCAGTGAACATCACTATTTATTGCGAGCACCTGTTCTAGATAGCAGTGGCGAGCTTGAAAATAGCAACGCAAAGCAGACTGACGCACTAAAGCGTGCGATTTCGCAAGCCGACAGTGAGGTAAGTTTTGATAAAATTGATATGGTTGGACCCAAGGTCAGCGGAGGCTTTGCCGAGCTATCCATTCTAGCATTGCTTATCGCAGGTGGCGGCATGTTGGTGTATCTGTGGGCACGCTTTGAAGCGCATTTTGCGAGCGCAGCGCTGCTAACCGTGATACTCGATTTAACCAAGACCATAGGCTTTTTCGCGCTTACGGGTATCGAATTTAACTTAACGGCTGTTGCAGCACTGTTGGCGCTCATTGGTTACTCTATAAACGATAAGGTGGTGGTGCTTGATCGCATCCGTGAGTTATTGCGTTTAGACCCAAACAAGCCATTGGCAGATACCATTAATGAAGCAGTAAACAGTACGCTAAGCCGCACGGTATTTACTTCCGTTACCACGCTGTTGGCATTGTTACCGATGGCTATTTTTGGCGGTGATGCCGTAGAAAGTTTTGCAGTGCCTATGGTTTTTGCTGTGGTAATTGGCACGTCTTCGACCTTGTTTATTACCTCTACATTATTATACCTATTGGGCAGTAGAAGGGAGAAACAGGGCAAAGCACAGTTAAAGCCCACTGCCGAAGAAATTAAGGCTTCGTTGTCGCACATTCCTTAGACGACACGAGTTCCTTAACTTTATTACCCTGCCGCGTTTCTGTACCTCAATACTTTGGTAACAAAACGCGGTAAGGTAGCAGTATTAACAGGAACCCTCGATGCGTACTTCCAGTTTTGCGTAAGCATGCATCAGTGGCAATAAGGAACGTATAATGTTTGCAGTTGATCACATTATTTTACTCAGTGCAGTGCTTGCCATTTTGGGCGTACTGGCCAGTAAATTGTCTCCGCGCTTTGGCGTACCTGTATTGGTGCTATTCCTTGGTGTTGGTATGCTTGCTGGTGAAGATGGGATTGGCCGAATTTTCTTTGATAATGCCGATGCTGCGCATGCTATTGGTACATTTGCTCTTATTCTCATCCTATTTGATGGCGGTCTACAAACGTCAAAAAAGTCTATAGCGCTGTCGTGGAAACCCGCCGCGTTACTCGCCACCTTTGGCGTAATTGGTACGGCAGTAGTCACAGGTATCGCTGCTATGGTTATTCTCGATTTACCGCTTTATAAAGGCTTATTGCTTGGCGCTATTGTGGGGTCGACAGATGCCGCAGCAGTGTTTTCTGTTTTGCGCAACGCTGGTATACGCATTCCTTCAAAAATAAAATCCACACTAGAGCTAGAAAGTGCGTCGAATGATCCAATGGCCATATTCCTCACAATTGGCCTTATAACGCTTATTCAAGACAGCACCACTAAGCCAGTTGACTTACTTTCGCTGTTTGCCAGTCAAATGGGAGTGGGAGCGATAGTGGGCCTTGCCATTGGCGGTATTGCAGTATGGCTTTTCAGACGCGTCACCTTAATGGCCATCGGTTTGTATCCGGTATTTGTGATGTTGTTTGGTGTATTGTCTTTTGGCCTTGCTGCGAACTTAAATGGCAGCGGCTTTCTCGCTACCTTTATTACGGGTGTTATCGTGGGTAACAGCCGCTTTGCTTATCAGCGTAATACGTTCGTGTTTCTGGATGGGCTGGCCTGGCTTGGGCAAATTGCCATGTTCGTTATCTTAGGTTTGTTGGTAACGCCCACCGAGCTGTTTGTTAATTGGAAAGAAGGCCTTTTAATTGCGTTTGTGCTTATTTTTATTGCACGTCCGCTGGTGGTTATGCCTATTTTATTGCTTTCAAAATTCTCGTTCAAAGCATCGCTGCTTATATCATGGGTGGGTTTACGCGGTTCGGTGCCAATTATACTCGCTATATTTCCGCTAATATTCGGCATGCCATACGCCGAGCTCATTTTTAATGTGGTGTTCTTTATCGTGCTTATTTCCGCCTTATTGCAAGGTTCCACCTTACCCTATGCGGCGCGTAAGTTAGGCTTAGTGTTGGACGATGAAGTAAGAGAGTCGAGTACGCTGGAAATTGTAAAAGTTGCTAAGAGCAAGCGCGAGCTTATAGAAATAGAGGTATCGAAGTTATCGCCGGCACTACATAAAACCATCGGTGAATTGTCTCTTCCCGAAAATACTGTGGTGGCGATGGTTGCTCGTGGTGAAGAAACACTTATACCCAAAGGAAGCACTAAAATAGAAATGGGCGACCAAATTTTCATTATCACCAAACTGCTCGATAAAAGCGCCGTTGAGCGCTGCTTTTACAGCGAGCAGGAATAGGGTGCTATTGTTGGGTACTTCATGTAGAATGCGCCGCGGAGTTGGCCAGGCAATCGCCGCTTTCGTAAGAAAGGGGAGGAAAGTCCGGGCTCCAAAGGGCAGGGTGCCAGATAACGTCTGGGCGGCGTGAGCCGACGACAAGTGCAGCAGAGAGAAGACCGCCTAAGCATGTTTACATGCCGGTAAGGGTGAAAGGGTGCGGTAAGAGCGCACCGCACCTCTGGTAACAGAGTGTGGCAAGGTAAACTCCACCCGGAGCAAGACCAAATAGGATCCCTCAACGTGTGGCCCGCATGGGGATCGGGTAGGTTGCTTGAATCAGTGAGCGATTGCTGATCTAGAGGAATGGTTGCCCACGACAGAACCCGGCTTACGGCCAACTCCACTCTTTTCCCAAAAGAAAGTGAAGCCTCTACCTGAAGGGATATTTCCTCAGGCAGAGACATTTATCACTCTTTACTGAAAGAAGTATCGGAACGTCGCACCAATGGTGCGTGGCTGGTTCACCGTAAATCCAAGTCGAGCTCGTCCACCACGTTCTCTATCAAAGGATAGCTGCGCGTTTTCGTCGAACAGGTTGTTTGCATACAGTAATATTTCATAGTCATCGTAGGTAAGACCGAAGCTCATATTAAGCGTGCCGTAGTCGTCTAACAACAAGTCTAATTCCGTTGTTTCTGCGCCAGTGGCACCGCCAAAGGCAAGGCCTGAAGTGAATATACCTGCGCCTGCAACTTGGTCACTAGGCTGGGTTATACGGTCTCCCACGTACTGGTAAGAGCCTTGGAAATAGGTGCTGTTTGAAGAGAATAAAGGCTGCGCCAAATCGTAGGTAAATGCGATGGCAAAGCTCTCTTCAGGTACTGAAGCTAAGCGGTTACCGTCTTCTACGCCACCTAGTACCGCACCATCACCATCAACAACGGTTGAATCGAACTCGGCTTCAATGATGCTACCCGTTAATGAGAAAAAGAGCTGGTCAGTAAACTGACGCGTAAGCTCAAATTCAATACCTTGGGTGTGGGCGTCCGGCACGTTAAATGATACACGTGACGAGCAAGAACCAGCATCCAATGTAACCTGAAGATCTTCAATATCGTTATAGAAAGCCGAGATGTTAGCTGACCATCCACGACCTGATGATTTCATACCGATCTCATAGTTGGTGAGCTTTTCATCGTCATAGTCTTGGAACGAACCAAAGATGGCTTCATCTTGGTCGGTACACAGGCTTCTATTTAGGGGGTCATTTACACCGCCAAGTCTAAATCCTTGAGACACCTGAGCATTTAAGTTCACGTTTTCGCTTACGCTATACTGGCCGATAACGCGAGAAGTAAAGCCATCTGATTCTGTAGAATCGGTCTGGTTGTCACCGTTGGCAAATAAGCCCCCAGAGATAAACTGACGCTCTTCTTCATAATCGTAAAAACGAGAGCCCACGGTCATTTTAAAGTCATCGTTCACTTGATAGTTCACTTCACCAAACACAGCAAGCTGCTTCAAGTCGTACGGTAAATAGGCGTTGTAAGGAGAATCAGCTTCAAAACCGTTGGCAACCGCTGCCGACGTGCCTTCACCTAAGGTAGCATCGGTAAATGCGTCGTATCCCGGGGTAGGGAGTGATTGGTCATAAACACGCTCTGTAGAAGAGTAGAAAGCGCCAACTAGCCAGTCTAGCGCGCCATCGCCATTGGATGCGGCGCGAAGCTCAAAGGTATCTTGCTCTACTTCCGTTCTGTCTAATAAGTTCGACGGTAATAGTACGGCTTCATCAGGAAAACCTAAGTCGATACTTACTGAGCCCGAAAGCGCGCTGGCATCACGACTTACAAGAATATCGCGGTCGGTATAGCTATAAACAAAGGTAAAATCAGCAACGTCGGCTTGATATTCAGCAGTTACGTCAGCAATCAAGGTATCGTCAGAGAAGCCTTCTTCAAGCAGCAGGTACTGTTCTCGTTCACCCAATTGAATAGCCTGGCGGGTCGTTGTGTAAGGGTTAGCAAACACATTATACACTTCCTGTCTGTTAAACCCGTTCATTTCCAATTCTTGGAAGATAAGTCGTGGTGTAATCGTGAGCTTATCGTTGGGTGCAATAATGAACGCTACGCGTCCGCCAGTTCTATCGCCGTCGTTAACGTCTTCGCTAAACGCGCCGTTTTCACCTAACGCATCTATAAAGCCTGCGTAATCAGTGCGGTATACCACCGCGCGCATGGCAATGGTGTCGGAAATAGGTACGTTTACCATGCCCTTAACGTGACCGCCCACGCCACCGTCTGTCACACTATTAAGATTAGCTTCAAACTTACCTTCAAAGGTATCTAACTCGGGCTGATTGGTGATGTAGCGAAGGGTTCCGCCGATAGAGCCAGATCCAAAAAGCGTACCTTGCGGACCGCGCAGGGTTTCAATGCGGTTAAGGTCGAAAAGGTCGAGATCTGGAGTAAATAAAGACAGCGAGATCACGCTTTCATCGAGGTATACGCCGACCTGCTCCTTAACGCCTGGTTGGTCTCGTACAATTTGACCCGCTGAAACGCCACGCATAGATACTTGGCTTTGGCCTGGTCCTAAGTTTTGAATTGAGACGCTCGCCACGTTTCTTGCGACGTCCTCTAAGTTTCCTGCACCGCTGCGTTCAAAGTCTCGCTGCGTTTGTGCGTTGATTGAAAAAGGAATGTCTTCAATGGATTCTGCACGCTTTGTTGCAGTTACTATGATCTGCTCAAAGTCATCGTCATCCTTTTGTTGTGTGTCCTGCGCCATTGCACCGGAGCTAAGCAGCCCCATTACCGCAACGCTAAGTGTGCTTCGTCTAAACGACGATTTTTCTATTTTAAACATAAGTCCATCCAGGTTGGTTGTTTCTATTTTGTTATCAGGTAAGGGTGTAATGTGACAAAAAAGTTGGTTTATTTCCATAATTTGCGAAACAAATATTTCATTTTTTGTTGTATCTAATACGGTACGTTTTGCTTGTTAATTTAGTGTTAATTTTAAATGTGTGGTGAATGTGCGTCTAAAAGGTCAAAAGAAGCGTCTATCTGGCTAATTACAAAAGCAATAATCTAAGTATCATCTTTATGAGAGAGGTGTTGACCCTAAGAGCAAAAATGACTGGGTGATAAAAACAAGCGGCAGCAATCAGTTTATATCAGCGTCACAGTAAAAGCTGATGGGTTAATTAGAAAGTACAGCATGAAAGCATTGTTCAACAGTTAAAGCTAAGAAGGTGAGTAATAGAGTGGAGAAAGCAGTGAATACAAGCGATGTAGTAAAAGGGGTCTTAGCCATTGTTATCGCAAGCTTTCTGTGGGGGACAACAGGCACTGCCGCTCAGTTCGCTCCAGAAATCAGTCCTCTGGCAATCGGTGCCTTTGCAATGGGTATAGGCGGTGTATTGCTTTGTGTTAGTGCCCGAAAATCACTAGTAAAGGATGCACCTATTCTTTTTTCTACACCACTGACCTTTCTGTTTGGCAGTGCATGTGTTGCAATTTATCCGCTGGCCTTTTACAGCTCAATGCGTTTGTCAGGCGTTGCCATTGGCACCGTGGTTTCTATCGCCAGTGCACCACTATTCGCTGCGCTTTTAGAGTACTTTTTAAGTAAAAAGCCCGTGTCTTTAAAATGGTTTATTAGTTTTGTGTTTGGTGCGTTTGGGATTGGCATGTTAGCCATGGGTAAGGCACACGACGCAATGGCGTTGTCAGCATCTAAAGATGATCAGGTGTTCGGCGTTCTATTGGGTTTAATTGCAGGTTTAACTTACGCTGGGTACTCATGGGCTGCGAAGCAACACATTGACGCTGGCGCAAATTCAAAATCTGCCATGGCCGGACTTTTCGGTTGCGCTGCCGTTGCTCTGTTGCCTTCCCTCTGGTTTACCGGTCAAAACTTGTTTGCTAACACTATCCACATTAGCGTTTCACTCTATATGGCTGTGGTGCCGATGTTTCTTGGTTATTTGCTATTTGGCTATGGTCTTCGCACTACCGAAGCGAGTAAAGCTACGCTTATTACGTTAATTGAGCCACTGGTTGCGACACTTTTCGCTATTTTTCTAATTGGTGAAGTATTCAAGCCGGTGGGGTGGGTTGGCATGACGCTGGTGTGTCTTTGCCTTTTAATCCAATCGATAAAATTTCCCTTTGCTTTAAAGCGCTATGGCAAAAAAGCAACGGCGTAATGTTGAAACTGCGTGTGGCTTATAATGAAAAGTCAGAATACTTGTTAAGTATTCTATCAATTTGACCCGTTTGTTTTAATTCAGCAATGGCGCGGTTAATGGCGGGGAGCTTATCTTTATGTCGATTGTGAATACGCAACGCCATTTTGCCTGCGGTATGGATGGGGCCCAGCGCTATTTTTATGTTGTGCATTGAAGACCAGTAACGCGCCGCTGCTTCCTCAATTATGATGACATCTATCCGTTTCATGCCAAGGGCTAAGATAAGGTTACTCTCGGCTTGAAAGTCCATTCTGACGAACTTATCAGAATCAAAATACACATAGCCGGAGATCATCCCTACGGTTTCACCGTAGATAGAGGCGACGGTTTGGTATCGGCTATGGTTTTCAGGTAGAGTAATAAAGTATTCTGTGATGTCTATAATGGGATCTGAGAAAGTGAAGTCGCCCGCGGGCTCATCTTTAGACAGCCAGCTTGGACTGAAGAAGTCGAAATCAAGAGCGCCTGTTTTAAATGCAAGCATCGCACGTTTGGTAGAGAGCATGACTTTTTCTGTCTTAATATCTGCTCTATTCATAATAAGGGAAAGGATTTCAACTAGAATACCGGCCCTATCTTCGTCGACAGCATTTTCGTACGGGATAGAGCTGCCTGACGTTCCAAGATTATATCGCAGTACTTCATCGGCAGTCGCGCCACCGCCAAAAAGCGAAACGTTAATCAATAAGATAAACGAAACAACTTTTTTGATGTGAGGGGCTAATCTCGCTAAGGCGTTCACTCAAGATGTTCCACTACAATAGGTTAATGAACGGCGCTTTCTTCGCTATTTCTTTCAATACTTGCCCAATGCTCGACTTTGTCGATGAGGTCAATAGCATCAAAAGGTTTACTTAGGTAATCGTCCATTCCGGCGTTAACGCAGCGCTCTTTGTCACCTTTCATGGCATTGGCGGTTAGTGCGATGATCGGCACGTTTAAATAGCGTTCTCCGGCCTCACCATTTCTTATGCGTTTAGTTGCTTCAAAGCCGTCCATTTCTGGCATTTGACAGTCCATCAAGACAACATCAAAAGTCACTTTCATTTTGTTCAACGCTTCAAGTGCCTCTAGGCCTGATTTGGCACTCAATGTAGTGTGGTTATTTAGGTGCTGTTTAACAATAACCTGATTGATGTCGTTGTCTTCGACAATTAATACTTTGCGTTTTTCCCTTTTCCCGTTTCACTCCTGAGGAGTGGTGAACTGGCTTAAGCAGGGCTTCGTCGGCTTGCTCAAGCATAATAGTGAAAGAGAACGTGCTTCCGTGACCTTTAACGCTCTCAAGTTTTATATCGCCGCCCATGAGTTCGCATAATTGTTTGCTAATAGAAAGACCAAGGCCTGTTCCGCCGAATTTGCGAGTTGTAGAAAGGTCTTCTTGGGTAAAGACATCAAAGATAGTACTTTGCTTATCTTGTGCAATGCCAATGCCAGTGTCTTTTACGCTACATAAAAGCTTAAGGCTGTTATCTGCGTTTTGCTGAATGCTGGTGGTGACTTCAATGCAACCACTGTCGGTGAACTTCACGGCATTACCTAACAAGTTCGAGAGTATTTGTCTAAAGCGTACATCATCGCCTTGTACAACGTGAAAGCCTTGTAAATCAAAGTGAAAATGTAGCGCTAACCCTTTTTCTTGGCACATAATCGCGTACTGACTTTGAAGGTTTTCAAGCGACTCTAAAATGTCGAATGGGTTTTCTTCAATTTGCAGTTGGCCTGCCTCAATTTTAGAGAAGTCCAAAATATCATTTACGATATGTAAAAGGCCCTGGATACTAAACTTAGCAAGAGACAGGTAGTGCTTTTGCTCCTCAGTGAGTTCAGAGCTAGCCATTAACTGCAAAACACCAGAAATACCGTGTATTGGCGTGCGTATTTCATGGCTCATACTAGCGAGGAAACTCGATTTAAGACGGGCAGACTCTTCCGCTTTTTCTCGCGCATCCTGAAGATACTGTTCGGTTTGTCGTTGTTGAGTAACGTCCTGTTGAAACCCGATATAGTGAGTGACTTCACCATTTATTTTTACCGGCGTCAAATTCAAACGGTTGTAAAAGGCGCTGCCGTCTTTTTTATAGTTGAGCAGCGTCGTTTCAATAGGCTCGCGCACTGCAATAGCCTTGCGGATTTGGTCAACTGTCTGCTTGCTGGTTTCATCGCCCTGCATCGACCTGCAATTATGACCGATTATTTCTTCACGACTGTAGCCTGTAAGCTCTTCAAAGGCACTGTTTACGTATATTATTGGTTGGCCGACGCGCTTAATGTCCGAAATGATGATCGACACGGTTGCCTCATCCATAGCGTGAGTGAGCACTTTAACGTGACTTTCAAGAGAGCGTTGTTCAGTTTCGTCGCTACCAACATAGATATCACCACGAATATTACCATTAGCATCGGCCAGTGATGTTTTAGTCCAATGAACAAACCGCTCTTGGCCGGTTGATACCGAAAAGTGTGTAAGTTCATTGCTCTGTGAAGAAGCGAGCTTTTGCATAATGAACTTCAAAATACCGTTCTTTTCACCGTACTGGTCATGACAAAAGTCGTCGAAGCGCTTATTAGAAAGTAAAATTTGCTTGTCTTGATCAACCACAACAAGCATATCGCCCATTGACTCCAATACGTTGGAAAACTGTTCGTTAGACAGTGAAACCTCTGTCAGATCCCAAATCAGTTTGTCAAACGCTTCGCGAATATCCGCAAGTTCTTGGGCCTCAACGTCACTATCAAGGCGTAGTGAGGTCTTATCATCACTGTTTAGTCGATTCTTAATGTCATTGTACAAAGTCGAAAGTGTTCGCTCGGCAAGCGTTCCCGTCATACTCACCATATGCAAAATGATAAATACGAAGCCTACAATCATTGCCAGCAATACAATCCCAGTCCATGCGGCTTCTCTGTATGCGGTGATGGTGGGTTTCACGCTGTATAAGGTTAGATTTTGCCAATCAGCCTTTTTTATAGCGTAGCCGCTGTCATCAAAATCGGAAAAGCTTGAGTTGGGAGCAATGAGTGAGGGCTCACTGCTAAACAGGACATGCCCACTAGAGTCGGTAACAAGCTGGTTAGTCAGTCTGGGGTAAGGAGCGAGCAAAGACTGCAAGCTATCCACATACATAACAAGCGCGCCTTCCGCTACGCCTCTAAGTAACACTGGAACGCTTATTAATACGCCGTACTTTGATACCGAGGAGTATGCATTCGATGAACCAAGGGTTTGCTGGCGCCATGCACTACTGAGCGACTCGGGGATAACAGCATTCCAGTTTTTATCAATCACCCGGTTCCCGGCAAAATCAAATAGCGCAAACTCGACACTTTTCGCCTGAGTTAAATTTAACGAGCGGAAAAACATGGGAAGGTAATTATCCCTTTGCTCGAAATCAACCAAGGAATTGATGATGATATCGTTAGCTGCCAAGTCTGCTAGCTGTCTAGTGGTATCGCTAACAATGTAATTGATATCTTGTTCTAAACCATCAACAGATTGTTTTTGAAGCTGGTCGGTTTGTTTGACAATGAAGTGAAAAGAGAGAGCAAATAGAATGATAGACAAAACCGCGACGAGTAAAACCAGTCGCGGTAGCATGCTTGAAAGCAGAAGAGAGCGTAACCTTGGGGGCTGCTGCATCATTGCACGCCCGTTGTTACCAAGTGACCTTTTTCGTTAAACGTAGTCATAAAATAATCCTTTGCCCAGAGTGCATCGTGTCTGTCCTCTGAAAATGGAGCTGTGTAGTGCTTCACTGCACCTTGCACATTTTGAAGAGACTCTAGCGCAGCGCGTAATGCGTCTACTTCTATACTACCAGCTTTCGCGGCAGCTGCCGCGATTAAATGAGTTAAATCATAAGCATGAGCCAAACCTGTCACACCACCAATCGCAGTCGCATCCACCAAGCCATACTTACTATAATAGGCTTCTAACAAGCTTTTTGCCTTGGTATTTTTCTGGTGGTTGAAGTGGAAGGTTTGAAGTACTGACACATTGTAGTTAGCGATGGGCTTTGCAAGTAAAGAGGCGAACTGACCCGACGCGACTCCCCAATGCGACACAACAGGGAGAGAGGCGATGCCTTGTTTTGCCATCTCATCGAGTACCACAACACCTTCAGGAACGTTACTAACAAGAATAATCGCTTCCGCTTTCGCGCTTTTTATTGCCGCGATATCCTCAGAAAAGTCTTTCTGCTGCCAATTTATCCAATGGGTTGCTGTTATATCAATATCATTATTACTTGCAGCTTGTGTTAATGATTCAAGGTTTGAGCGTCCCCATCCTGTTCTTTCCAGTACTAACGCGATATTTGAAAGCCCCATATATTTGACGTGATTAATTAGGACTGAAGCTGCTTCAGCGTCGCGTACCGACACGCGAAATATGTTATTCGGTGAGTGCCCGTTGTCGATAATAGGCGTCCCCGCTGCCCAAGGAACCAACATCAGAATGTTTTTTTCGTGTATTGGGTCGACTTCAGCGAGAACTACAGGTGTATGAACGCCGCCTACTACCGCAAGTAAATTGGGAGTTTGGGAAAATTGCTCAATATTATATACACCTCGAGCTGGGTTGCCGCGATGGTCTTTCGCAATAACTTTTATTTGACGACCCAGAATCCCACCAGCGGCATTTATTTCGTCTACGGCAAGCTCGACCCCTCTTGTAATAGCGATGCCACCTTCAACAGCTACCGCTGAAAGATCGGCGTCAATACCAATCACCAGAGGCTCCGTTGAACTTAATACTTTACTTGCAGTAAAAATTGAAAAGACGCAAGCCAGCGAGAGAAAGATAGAAAGTGCACGCATGAATAGGCTACCTAAATGTTAACCTTAAGAGTGTATAGCAATGTGCTCAGTCTTTTAGCGTAAACGTCTTATCCTTTAGTATAAGTTTGATGCTTTTTTGAGAGCTTTTACGAGAATTTTGAGCGCTGGCGACGGGTTGGTGTACTAAACAAGTGCGCATTAATTGTGGCACGATTCTACTATTAGCTTATATTTCGAGAAGAGTGGTTGTACATTTGCTAAACAGTGTTCGACGTTGTTTAGTTGTTCCTCTGGTGACGAGGTAGCAGTAAAACCGCCTGATAAAAATGGTTTGCGTATGTTGCAAGCAAGGATAAACAGCGGTTTGGAGCGTGAGTGCGAAAGAATACCCTGCCAACAATAATAGACATTGAAGCAAGTGGATTTGGCGCAGCGAGTTACCCTATTGAAATAGGTATCGTGCGCTATGATGGTGCAAAGTGGTGTAAGCTACTTCGGCCCTTTGACTCGTGGGTTCACTGGGATCGAAAAGCGGAGTCACTGCACGGCATAACGCAGCAGATGCTGCAAACTCGAGGAGAAGAGCCTCGAAAAGTCTGTGTTGAGTTAAATAATTTCCTTGGCAATACGGTTGTTTACAGTGACGGTTGGGTCGTTGATAACCCGTGGCTAATTAAGCTCTACGCCGCAGCGCAGGTAGAAATGTCTTTTACGTGTAGAGCATTGGAATATATTTTGTCTGAAGCACAAATGAATCAATGGCATGAGGTGAAAAGCCGCCTTGCGAGCCAACTTGATGTTAAGCGTCATAGAGCGAGTTCCGACGCGATGGTAATTCAACAGACTTACGCAAAAACCTTATCATTGGCATAACGGCAACTACGTTTCGTCTTTATGATGGGGTGTAATACTAAAAGCGCACTGTGAATGCAATGTAGCGGTGACCTAAAACAAGGATGACTTAAAACAAGTAATTGACGCCCAATGAGAGAGCCATATTCTCTTCTTCCCCAACTTGCCTATGTTCAAGTTCTACCGCCATGTTTAAACCCTCGCTTTTGCCAAGCAGCCAGCCCAACCGAGTAAAAGTACCTACATCATGAGGTAAATAAAGCCACTCTGCGTAATGCTGAAAGGCGGTATTGTTGGTTTTGTACGTTGCATAGACCTTTTGCGGGATCCTTGTATCAAAACGACGGCTGGCGCTAAATATACCTTGTGAACCTGCTGGATAGGTATAGCTGTTGTCGTAAAGATAAGTTTCGGTTGTAGATTGGACACGGTACATACTATTTAGCTGCCACCGAGCTATTTTTTTGCTTTTGAATTGGATAGGACTGTAGTGGGGAGCATTCATTTCCGCGAGCACGGGGGAAGCCGCCGTAGACGCAGCCAAAGTAAGTGCCAGAAGAATTCCAGTAACCACATTCATGGAAGAGCCCAAGTTGTTGTTATCATGGCTTGTAAACAACCAGAAACTACAAGCGATAGTGTGTTCGTTATTTAAGCATAGCTGTAAACAATAAATGATGGAAATATTCTTTTCTGTTTTTTATTTGCCTGGTTAATTTAGCTAGTTAGCAAAGCCTAAATAAAAAACGCCGCTAGTTTGTGTAACCGCTTATAAGCTAAGCGTTACAAAAACAAAACGGCGTTTATAAAAGCGCTGCTTGACTGTCGAATTAAATCGATGCTTTTAACGCTTCTGCTTTATCTGTAGCTTCCCATGGGAATTCGTCACGACCAAAGTGACCGTATGCAGCAGTTGGGCGATAAATTGGGCGCTCAAGGTCTAGCATTTGGATAAGGCCGTAAGGACGCAAGTCGAAATGCTCGCGCACTAGTGCAACCAGTGTTTTCTCATCCACTACGCCAGTACCGAAAGTATCGATGCTGATAGACGTTGGCTCTGCCACACCGATTGCATAAGACACTTGGATTTCACAGCGCTTTGCAAGACCCGCTGCAACAATGTTCTTAGCAACGTAACGACCCGCGTATGCTGCACTGCGGTCTACTTTAGATGGATCTTTACCAGAAAACGCGCCACCACCGTGACGAGCCATACCACCGTAAGTATCAACAATGATTTTACGCCCGGTTAAACCACAGTCGCCCATTGGACCACCGATAACAAATCGACCTGTTGGGTTGATGTGGAAACGCGTGTTGGCATCAATCCACTCACTTGGAAGCACAGGCTTGATGATTTCTTCCATTACCGCTTCACGTACTGTTTCAGTGCTTACTGAATCACAGTGCTGGGTTGAAAGTACAACCGCGTCAATGCCTACAGGCTTGTCGTTTTCATACTTGAATGTAATTTGGCTTTTCGCATCTGGACGCAACCAGTCCAGCTTACCAGACTTACGTACTTCGGCTTGTTTTTGAACAAGACGGTGAGAGTAAGTGATTGGCGCAGGCATTAGCACGTCAGTTTCGTCGCTCGCGTAACCGAACATTAGGCCTTGGTCGCCTGCACCTTGTTCTTCTAGGCTTGCGCGGTCAACACCTTGATTGATGTCAGGAGACTGTTTACCAATTGCGTTTAATACAGCACATGAGTCAGCGTCGAAGCCCATATCTGAGTGCGTATAGCCAATTTCTTTAACAGTTTTTCGGGTAAGTTCTTCAATGTCTACCCATGCAGAAGTGGTCACTTCACCACCTACTAAAACCATACCGGTTTTTACATACGTTTCGCAGGCCACCCGAGCGCGAGGATCTTGTTCTAAAATAGCGTCAAGAACCGCATCTGAGATCTGATCAGCAATTTTGTCCGGATGTCCTTCAGACACTGACTCGGATGTGAATAAATGCGTGGCCATAAATGCTCCGTAAGCGTTAAATTATCAAAATAGTCGTATATTGTACTAAAACAAGTTATAAATACCAGTCTTTACTTCTAGACGTCTAAAAGTCTCTTCGTTACGAATAGTTGACACAACCCGATCACTAATGGGGTTATTCAGGACGAAATTAGTAAAGCGAATGATGTACTAGTAAAACCAGACGTTAGATATAACCGTTTTTGCTGTATTGGGAATACGTGATGGTCAGGGTATAGACCATTTTTTACTATGACTTTCACTATTGGCAATCAAAACCCATTGAACTGTAAGGTGGCATAGGTAAGAATAACGCCACATTCATTCGTATAAAGAAGTAGAGCGAACGCCTTACCTCTACGCTCGTCTAGCTTGCCTAGCCCGCTAAGATACGAAACAAAAGATACAAAATAAATCAGGAGACAACATGCCCTCTCGTCGTGAACTCGCCAATGCAATCCGTGCATTAAGCATGGATGCCGTTCAACAAGCTAAATCTGGTCACCCAGGTGCCCCAATGGGGATGGCTGATATCGCACAGGTACTATGGGGTGATTTCTTATCACACAACCCTGCAAACCCATCTTGGGCTAACCGCGATCGCTTTGTGCTTTCAAATGGTCACGGCTCGATGCTGTTGTACTCTCTTCTTCACCTTTCAGGCTACGAACTGCCAATTGAAGAGTTAAAGAATTTCCGCCAATTGCATTCAAAAACGCCAGGCCATCCAGAATATGGCTATGCGCCAGGTGTTGAAACGACCACTGGCCCACTAGGCCAAGGTATCAGTAATGCTGTGGGCATGGCGCTTGCCGAAAAAGTACTAGCTGCACAATTTAACAAAGATGGTCACACTATTGTTGACCACCACACATACGCATTCTTAGGCGACGGCTGCTTAATGGAAGGTATCTCACACGAGACCTGTTCACTAGCCGGTACGCTAGGCCTTGGTAAGCTTATCGCGTTTTGGGATGACAACGGCATTTCAATTGATGGCGAAGTGGAAGGTTGGTTCACCGACGATACACCAGCACGCTTCAAGAGCTATGGTTGGGAAGTGATCGATGGCGTTGACGGGCACGATGCAGAGCAAGTAAAAGCCGCTATTGAAAAGGCACAGGCGAATACTGCGCAACCTACGCTTATTTGTTGTAAAACCACCATTGGTTTCGGTTCACCTAATAAAGAAGGTACCGAGTCTTGTCACGGTGCACCACTAGGTGAGGACGAAATTGTCGCTACTCGCGAGAAGCTTGGCTGGAGCCATGGCGCGTTCGAAATTCCAGACGATATTTACGCTGGTTGGGATGCTAAAGAGAAAGGTTCAAACGCGGAAAGCGCGTGGAATGACGCTTTCGCTGCATACGAAGCCGCCTACCCAGAGCTTGCAGCAGAATTCAAACGCCGTGTAAATGGCGAGTTGCCAGCAGATTTCAGCGACAAGGCAGACGCTATCATCGCTGAACTTCAAGCTAACCCACAAAATATCGCGTCACGTAAAGCGTCACAAAATGCACTGAATGCGTTTGGTCCGCTACTTCCTGAACTATTAGGCGGCTCTGCTGACCTTGCAGGTTCTAACCTTACTATTTGGGAAGGCAGCAAAGGTGTTGAAGCAAATGATGCCTCAGGTAACTACATTTATTACGGTGTACGTGAGTTTGGTATGTCGGCCATGATGAATGGTATTGCCCTTCACGGTGGCTTTAAGGCATACGGTGCAACCTTCCTAATGTTTATGGAATATGCACGCAACGCGGTACGTATGGCAGCGCTAATGAAGCAGCCTGCAATTTTCGTTTACACCCACGATTCAATTGGTCTAGGTGAAGACGGCCCAACACACCAGCCAGTAGAGCAGGTGGTTGCGCTACGTGCAACGCCTAACCTTGATAACTGGCGCCCTTGTGATCAGGTTGAGTCTGCTGTGTCGTGGAAGTCTGCTATTGAGCGCACTGACGGCCCAACAACGCTGATTTTCACGCGTCAAGGCTTAGCGCAGCAAGAAAGAACGGCCCAACAAGTTGCTGATATCGCGAAAGGTGGTTACGTACTTAAAGATTGTGAAGGTACGCCAGAGCTTATTCTTATTGGTACCGGTTCTGAGGTTCAGCTAGCCGTTGAAGCAGCAGAAAAACTAACCGAGCAAGGCAAAGCCGTTCGCGTAGTGTCTATGCCATCAACTGACGTATTCGACCGTCAGTCTGCTGATTACCGTGAGAGCGTACTGCCTTCTAGCGTTGTTAAACGCGTAGCGGTTGAAGCGCTGTCTAAAGATAGCTGGTACAAGTACGTTGGCTTTAATGGCGCTATCGTGGGAATGGACACCTTTGGTGAATCTGCACCTGCGGGCGACCTGTTCAAGCACTTCAACATTACCACTGACGCTGTAGTAGAGGCTGCACTGTCTCTGTAAGAGGTAATAGATAAGCCTATGGTAAATATTGCCATAAATGGGTTTGGTCGTATTGGTCGTAACGTGTTGCGCGCGCTGTATGAAAGTGGGCGCAACAACGAATTTAACGTGGTGGCCATTAACGACATTGCTAAACCCGAAGGCATAGCACATTTACTTAAATACGATACCGCCCACGGGCGGTTCCGTTTTGATGTGGCCTTAGAAAATAACACGCTAAATGTCGCAGGCGACGATATTACACTGCTCGCGATAAGCGATATTAAAGACCTACCCTGGAAAGACTTGGGCGTTGATATTGTGCTTGAGTGTACGGGCAAGTTTGATGACAGAGCATCGGGGCAAGCACATTTAGATGCCGGCGCTGGCAAAGTGCTTTTCTCGTCACCCGGGTCACCAGATTTAGACAATACGGTCATTTTCGGAACCAATGAAGACACGTTGACCAGTGAACAAAAATTAGTCTCCAACGGCTCTTGCACCACAAACTGCATTGTTCCTGTTATCCAAGCGCTAGACGCTGCGTTCGGTGTTGAAAGTGGTACGATCACAACCATTCACGCGTCTATGCATGACCAGCAAGTTATCGACGCCTATCACGAAGATTTGCGCAGAACCCGTGCTGCAAGTCAGTCGATTATTCCCGTTGATACCCGACTTGCTGCCGGTATAGAGCGCATTCTGCCTAAGTTTGCGGGAAAATTTGAAGCCATTGCGGTTCGAGTGCCAACTATCAATGTTACTGCCATGGATTTAAGTGTAACGCTTCAATCTAAGGTAACGATTGAGCAAGTGAACCAAGCCCTTCGCAATGCAAAAGCGGGGCGTTTACAGGGCATTTTGGACTACACCGAAGAGCCTTTGGTGTCGATAGATTTCAATCACAACCCTCACTCGTGTATTGTAGATGGCACACAAACAAGAGTCAGTCACAAACAACTGGTTAAAACACTAGTATGGTGTGACAACGAATGGGGTTTTGCAAACCGTATGCTCGATACCGCAAAAGTGATGTTCGACGCAAAATAAAGCATTGATGCTGCCAAGGGTTGGTAGCACCAGCCCGCGCAGCTTTCACAGTTAATTTGAGCGTGTCTTACCTTCAAAACACGCTCTACTGAATTTAAATTAACATAGGAAAGACGATGGCAATTCCAAGCATGAGCGATATGGCCCTAAAAGGTCAGCGCGTATTAATTAGACAAGATTTAAACGTGCCGGTAAAAGACGGCAAAGTAACTTCTGATGCGCGTATCAAAGCATCAATCCCTACGATTAAAGCAGCCCTAGACGCAGGTGCGGCAGTTATGGTGATGTCTCACCTTGGTCGTCCTACTGAAGGCGAGCCTGCAGACGAATTCTCTCTTCAACCTGTTGTTGATTATCTTAATGACGCCCTAGACGTACCGGTTAAGCTTGTAAAAGATTACCTAGATGGCGTGGAGCTTGCAGACGGCGAATTAGTTATCCTTGAAAACGTACGTTTTAATAACGGCGAAAAGAAGGACGACGAAACGTTAGCAAAACAGTACGCAGCACTTTGCGATATCTTTGTTATGGATGCGTTCGGTACTGCTCACCGCGCACAAGCGTCTACTCATGGCGTTGCTAAATTTGCACCAAAAGCCTGTGCTGGCCCATTACTTGCTGCAGAATTAGACGCACTTGGCAAAGCGCTAGACAACCCTAAGCGTCCAATGGTTGCCATTGTGGGTGGCTCTAAAGTATCTACCAAGTTGACCGTGTTAAAAACATTGGCTGAAAAAGTTGATCAGCTGATTGTTGGCGGTGGTATCGCTAATACGTTTATCGCGGCTCAAGGCCATAATGTGGGTAAGTCACTAGTAGAGATGGACCTTACCGAGCAAGCCACGCAGCTTATGAATGAAGCGCAGGCGAATGGCGGTAATATTCCAGTGCCTACAGATGTGGTCGTGGGCAAAGCGTTTGATGAGAATACCGAAGCGACGCTAAAAGTAGTCAGTGACGTTGCCGACGACGATATGATTTTTGATATTGGTCCAGACTCTTCAAAGGCGTTAGAGGACATTATCAAGAACGCGGGAACCATTGTATGGAATGGTCCTGTAGGCGTATTTGAATTTGAACAGTTCAGTGCTGGAACAAAAGCGCTGTCTGAAGCGATTGCGGCAAGCGACGCATTCTCAATCGCAGGTGGTGGTGATACACTAGCAGCAGTTGATAAATACGGGATTGCCGATAAGGTCTCTTATATTTCAACAGGTGGTGGCGCGTTCCTAGAATTCTTGGAAGGAAAAACACTACCAGCGGTAGCAGTACTAGAAGAAAAAATAAATAAGCCTGAACGCTGCATGTAAACGCAGCGTTTTAAAGCTCAAGATAGCTAAGGCCTAGTACAAACGTTACCCCATAGATGTCACGCTCAGTAACAGCATTTTTGAGCGTGACAATTTAATCGGGAACGATTACACCTGCGAAACAGTGAAGTGCGCAGGCATAAATACCAACTTTATTACAGATGTGTTTACTTAAGGTGCTGGCATGCTGCGTCTGAGACAAACAGATCTTTAATAGAATTGGTATAACAATAAACCCTACACCTGTCTATTAAGGCAGTAATATACAAAAGGAGTGTTGCAATGGCATCACAAGCTCAGCAGGCAATGCTGGATAAACTGAAGACGCAAACCGGTTTTATTGCAGCGTTAGATCAAAGCGGCGGTAGTACCCCTAAAGCGTTGCGCTTATACGGCATCGAAGAGTCAGAGTACAGCTCAGACGAAGAGATGTTTAATCTTGTTCATGAAATGCGTACACGCATTATCACCAGCACCCCTTTTAGCGGCGAGCGCGTTCTTGGCGCAATCTTGTTTGAAAACACCCTTGATAGAGAAATTGAAGGCATGTCTTCTGCACACTACCTGTGGCAGAAAAAGCGTGTTATTCCTTTCTTAAAGGTAGATAAAGGACTAGCTGAAGAAAGCAACGGCGTGCAGGTAATGAAGCCAATGCCAGGTCTTGATGCACTGCTAGCTAAAGCGGTAGCGCAAGACGTATTTGGCACTAAAATGCGCAGTGTCGTTAAGCTTGCGAATCACCAAGGTATTAAAGACGTTGTTGCTCAGCAGTTTGAAGTGGGTAAGCAAATTTTAGCCGCGGGCCTTGTTCCAATCATTGAGCCAGAAGTGGATATTCACAGTCCACAAAAAGCGGAAGCAGAAGCATTACTTAAGCTAGAGATTTTGACCCAGCTTAATCTGCTAAACGAAGGTCAGGAAGTCATGCTTAAGCTTACGCTTCCGACAGAAGCAAACTTCTATAAAGAGCTTGTTGACCATCCTCGCGTACTTAAAGTAGTGGCGCTATCTGGTGGCTATAGCCGCGAGGAAGCAAACGCGAAGCTGGCAGAAAACCAAGGTATGATCGCGAGTTTCTCTCGCGCACTGACAGAAGGTGTATCTGCACAGCAAACTCAAGAAGAATTTGAAGCAACGCTTGATACTGCAATTGAAGGTATCTACCAAGCGTCTAAAGCTTAATTTTCTCCTTTTAAATTGATTGTAAAGAGTGCCTAATGGCGCTCTTTTTCGTTACGAGTTCTTTTGAAGTATTGTGACACCTTCAACTTAATAAGCTCATCTTTATAACCTTGCTAAAGGGATGCCTCCGGGGAATTAAGGTCTTTACTAATACTTTTATATGTGGCTATAAAATACGCCTGCCCACAACACACAGGCAATAACGATGGATAGAAAAACGCCTGCTGATGCTAAGTCTTTTGCTAACCCTGATAGAGAATGAAACTCTGTACCTATTCTGTCGACGGTGACTTCAATGGCCGTATTGATGATTTCCGCAAATAAAATGAAAAAAATGGAAGACATTAAAATTGCACGTTCAAGAAAAGGAATTGACCAAAAAACAAGAACCACGAATGCCACAGCGGCTAGACTGAGTTCTTGTTTAAATGCAGCTTCGTTCTTAGTAAGCCAGCTAAACGCTCGAAGTGAATTCTTTAGAGCCTTAAATACTCGACGCAGGCCTTTTGGTTTGTTACTTGGGTCGAAGTGCGAGGTGGTACTAACCACAGGGTTTGATTCATTTAGGCTTCGCATTGTTTAAAAATATCCATAGTAGGTTGGTAAGTAATACTCTTTACATTTGATAAACCAAGTAACGTGTCAAACAAGTTGTCTTGAGAGTAAGGGGAGTTGGCCAGATCTTTAATACAATTTCGGTAGCCTGAATCTTCAAACTTCGACGCCCAAAAAAGCATAGGAATGTGAGTTTGTTCTTGTGGTGCAATTTGAAAAGGGAATCCATGTAGATAGAGTCCTTTTTCACCCAAAGATTCACCGTGATCAGACAGGTATAGCATGGAAGCATTTGGCACATTTTTTAATGTATTAACAATCTCTCCAAGTACATAGTCAGTGTACGCAATGGTATTGTCATACGTGTTGATAAGCGCCTGTGAATCACAGTTTTGAATATCACTTCTAGGGCAGTCGGGAGAGAATTTGGCAAATTCAGCGGGGTATCTTCGATAGTAGGTAGGGCCGTGAGAGCCTATCATATGAAGAACAATAACCCTGTTACTTGTCGCAGGTGTTGACAAAACGCCCTTTAAAAGCTCGTTGAGTAAAACATCGTAGCAAAAATCACCGTCACATAAGCTAGGGTCTCGCGATGGGTCAAATGCAATAGTTTCAACTCTTTTGCACACCCCCTTGCAGCTACTATTGTTGTCTATCCATGTCACGTCAGCGCCAGCCCGATGTATGATATCAAGCACATTATCCTGACTTTCCGCAATGCGAACATCATAGCTTTGCCTTGAAAGTCGAGAAAACATACAGGGTACTGACACCGCAGTAGCGGTCCCGCATGAGGTCACGTCGTTGAAACTTACCGCGCCTATGTCGTTCATAAAGGGTGTGGTGTTTCTGCTATAGCCATTACTGGCAAACTTATCTGCCCTTGCTGTTTCTCCAACAACCAGTACAGTCGTAGAAGGCAAAGCGTTATTTCTATTTATTATAGAAGGTGTCTTGTCCAGTACCTTGTAAGGAAGTGGCGGATAAAAGTAGGTGTCTCTGAGATATTTGTAGCCAGAGTCGTAAAATGCATACGGGATAATATACTTGGCCAAATCTTTGTTATTTCTACCCACCGCAGCATAGTCTTTATAAAGGCCAGCAGCGATAACGATTATTCCAACCACTGCTAATACGTTGAGCTTAAGTAAGTGCTTAACTCTAGCAACTAATTTTCCATTAATTTCCTGATTAAAGACGGCAACAACGGGCACCAATCCTAACAAGAAGAAAAAGAGTAAAAGCGTTGAGTTTAGATAGGCAAATGCTTCACCAGAATTGGTCTCCATCACATTTTGAATCATACTCTTATCAAATATCACGCCGTAAGCGACCGTACCGTATAAAAGAAGTGAACTGACTAACAGCGTCACTGCCACGGTCAATCTTGGCAAAAGAATGGCGCCTAATAGGCTAAGGGCGATGATATTGAAAAAGGTAAGCAACAATGGAACGGAAAGAAAAAATATCCACTGGCCTACTGTAGTTGGCGACACAGCGTGATAGACATTTGAAATAAAAGGGAAGTTGAAAACCAGTGTTATTAAGGCTGATGCTATAAAAACAAAATTGGCTAATGAAGGGTTTAAATTTAACGAACGTGGAAATTTCAAAGTCAGTTCTCTTGTGTACTACTTGCAGCACAAGATAACTTTCAAAACTTAAATAAAGCTTAAGCAAAACTTTGGGATTAGCGTTAATGGGAATTTTTATCTAGAACCAGCAATTCTAGGTGGTTTGCCATTGCAACCATTTGTTATACATAGAGAAACGGGGTGTGGTTGCTCAAAAAGCTTCCTAGGCCGTCACATTCTATCGTTAATTAATTCAATATTACTCTCGCCTTCAGTTTATCTTAAGATTGAGATCATAACCTTAGCGAGGAATAAAAATCGATCAATGAAACATGAGAATACTCCTTATAGAAGATTCATTGTCTTTGAGAAATAGCCTGAGCTTAGGTCTAGAAAAACTTGGCCATTCAGTTGATTTGGCTGCCACAGGGCCCGATGGTTTAAGTATGGCGCTTCTTGGTAGCTACGACATTATTGTATTAGACCGCATGCTGCCAGAACTTGACGGGATGGCTATCTTGAAAACGCTAAGAAAAAGAAGGGTAGAGACCAAGGTGCTCATTTTGTCTGCACGTGCCGGACCTGAAGAGAAAGTCGAAGGCTTGTTAGCAGGCGCTGATGATTATCTATCTAAGCCTTTCTCATTTGAAGAGTTGTCAGCACGACTTCTCAGTTTGATGAGACGAGGCGTAACAAATTGTATTAACGATCAAATTACTATTAATGGATTAGTATTGGATATTCAAGCCAAGTCTTTTTTATTCGGTGAGCGGGCGATTAGTTTAACGCCGAATGAATATCGCATAGTAGAGTGCATGTTCCTAAACAAAGGCAAGGTCGTCACATCAGAAAAATTAAGTGAATTTATTTCCGGTAGTTATGACCATATCTCAAAAAATGCAATTGAAGCGCACCTCTCTTCTGCGCGAAAAAAAGTAAGGTCATGTGGCGCTACACTCCCCATCAAAAGTAAGCGAGGATTTGGCTACGTCGTGGTGGAAGGCGATGAAGTCAATACGTAAAACCTTAACGCGACGCCTTTCTATTACTATTTCTTTGCTGGTGATTGTCGTTTTACTCGCTGCAGATATCGGAGTAGATACCTGGGTCCAAAGAGAGTTTAACCAAGGTTTAAAAGCCAAAGTTGGCATGCTTCAAAGCTTAGTCAATGAAGATTTAGACGGGGTTGAGTTTGAGTTCGCTGGTGAGTATTTCCCTGAGTTCGAGGGTGCCTCTTCTCCAGAGTACTTTCAATTGTGGTACAAAGGGCAGGTTTTCGAAAAGTCGGAATCCCTTGCACTGTACACTGTCGACGAGCTGCCGTTTGAAAATTTAAGTTTAAATGAGGCGGTGATTAACGACATTACGCTGCCAGATGGTCGTTCCGGGCGCATTATTCACACCAAATACGTGCCTCAAATTGACTCTGAAGACCGCGAAGCATTCTATAGCGTCAGAGGCGAAGTGCAGCGCGACCCCATGGTTATCGCATATGCAACCTCCACTGAGCTGTTGAATTTCACTCTTTGGTTTATCGATATCGCGTTTTTAGTGGCGCTTATTGTAATTCCGTTAATGGTAAGGTTCGTCGTGCGCAACACGGTGTCTTACGCCTTGGCACCACTTGATGCATTGAACAACAATATAAGAACTCTAAGGTTTACTGCCACGGATAAGCACGAAGCATTCTCTACAAACGTTTCAGAACTAGAGCCAATCGTCAGCAGCTTGAACCATTTTATAAACGATAACTACGCCCTATACCTTAGAGAGAAAAGACTTACCTCTGACATTGCTCACGAACTTAAAACGCCGGTTTCCGAACTTATCAATCTGGCGGAAGTTGCCATGAAGTTTCCAGGAGAGGAGCGACTCGAAAAAGATTTTAAACCGCAGATTCTTCGCATTGGTATGCGAATGAAAAACATCATTTCCGGTTTGATGTTAATCCAAAAGCACAGTGCCAAGCAGACTCAATTAAACGACCTTATTAATATTGAAGAGCTCGTCGCTCAAGTTGTTGCAAGCAAAGCGGTAGATAATATTAATGTGGTTGCGAAAGAAAGGAGCGACCTGGTTATTCACTCTAACCGAATTGCGGTGGAGTCTATATTTAGCAACTTGTTAGACAACGCTATTGAGCATGGAAAGCATTGGGAGCCGATCAGCGTGTATATAGGCAAAACACCATCAGGGCAGGCCCAAATAGAAGTGACAAATACAACGCATACTGAAATTGATGAAAGTGACTTAAGACATATGTTTGAACCCTTGTGGCAAAAGGATGCATCACGTACATCAGAAGACAACTTTGGCCTAGGGCTATCAATAGTAAGTGCATTGTGCGGTGCAATTGGGGCAGCCGTGACGGTAGATAAGTTGGACCACAACCACATCTCTTTTTCTGTGACTTTCAAAAAGGCCTCTTAAAAACGCGTGCTGTTAAAATGCCCTATTGCTTGCAGTAAAAAATATGACGTACACTGCCACACTCATGAATTCTGAGTTTGTTTGTGACAAATACGTGCAACCGTTTATTGCCTGCGTTTACTAGCAAGAGTGTTTCTTGCAAAAGCGTACTCGCCTGTGTAGCATAACTCCGCAATTTTCCTTATATAATTGAATTTCTGGAATAGTCATCGGTGAATAATCATCAGTACATGAAGCAGTACACTATATACGCATTAATTGCGTTGTTGTTTACTTGCTTATCTGGACTTAAACAGGATTACAAGCCGATCACGTTCAAGCATCATTTTGATGCTTCTATCTCAGAATATTCATTTGAATTTGATACTGAGGAAAGTGCGCCGGAAGAGCCCGTCCCGCCACAAAATGTTGCGCTGGATTACCTTACGGACTCCT
The DNA here is from genome assembly GCF_006538305.1 of Alteromonas sp. KUL17. Classification (NCBI taxonomy): domain Bacteria; kingdom Pseudomonadati; phylum Pseudomonadota; class Gammaproteobacteria; order Alteromonadales; family Alteromonadaceae; genus Alteromonas; species Alteromonas sp. KUL17. The sequence continues at coordinate 231,023 of NZ_BJKJ01000001.1, read as the reverse complement.
TCACGGATACCGCAAAACCACGTCCGCGTGGGCTTTTCAAAACATCCCTTAACTACGCAACGCCGTTAACCCGAGCGCCGCCTATTGCTTAGTTTTTTAGGTTTAGTGGTTATTGGCTACCTAAAAAACACGTTAATTCGATATTCCTAACAACGCGCCAGCGCTTTGCTGGATGTTTTTGCGTGCTTAATTATCAGCGGTGAACCTATTTGCTGAAAGCGCGCTAGTGGCATGCTGTCTTCTTATTAAGCATGTCACGATTAGCCTTTTTATTACGAATTTACATTATGAGCAAAAAAGCACTTCTTGCAGTAAGCATTGTTTCCGCACTTTTAGGTGGTTGTGGGCATGAAGAACATGCTGCGCATCACGAAAAACTTCAATTCAACGTTACTCATCCTATCGTACAAGACACAACGCTGGTAAAAGAGTACGTCAGTCAGATACGTGCCATTCAACATATTGAAGTTAGAGCTATGGAAAAAGGCTATCTTCAATCGACCTTTGTTGATGAGGGACAAACGGTAGAACGTGGTCAGCCCATGTTCAAAATAATGCCTAACGTATATGAAGCTGAACTACACCGCGCTGAAGCCGAGGCTAAAGCGGTCGAGATGGAGTACAAAAATACAAAGTCGCTTGTTGAGCAAAACATTGTTTCTCCTAACGAACTCGCCGTGATTGAAGCACAGCTTCAAAAAGCTCAGGCTGAAGTTGAACTGGCAAAGACTCACTTAGCATTCACAGATATCAAAGCGCCGTTCACAGGCAAAATGGACCGACTGGAAGCTCGAACGGGAAGTTTGCTTGATGAGGGCGAACTGCTCACCACATTGTCTGATATCAGCACAATGTGGGTGTATTTCAATGTGCCTGAATCAGAGTATTTAAAGTACGCGCAGAACAGCGCATCAAATGATCAAACTTCAGTGCGATTAAAGCTTGCCGATGGCAGTATTTACGCGCATCAAGGCGTGATAGATGCCATCGAAGCCGATTTTGATAATCACACTGGTACCATCGAAATGCGTGCGTCTTTCCCTAATCCTGACCAACTGCTAAGACATGGGCAGACCGGTAATGTCATGGTGGATATTGCCTATCCGGATGCTTTAGTTATTCCTCAGAAAGCCACATTCGAAATTCTCGATCAAAGCTTTGTGTATGTGCTGGATAGCGAGAACAAGTTAGCAACCCGCCACATTAACATTGCTGCAGAGCTCCCTAACATCTATCTGGTTTCTGACGGACTAGCGCCGGACGACACTATTTTGATTGAAGGGCTGCGAAGAGTTTCGAACGGCGATGAGATAGAGCCTGAACTTATCTCAGCCAGCGACACATTGGCTGAACTGTCACTGCACGCAGAATAAGGGGGCGCTATGTTTGGGGTTTTTATTAAACGTCCAGTGATGGCCATCATGCTATCGCTGATGATTATATTTTTGGGCGTGTTGTCGGTGTTTAGCCTGCCCACGTCACAGTTTCCAGATATTGCTCCGCCGCGAGTGCTTATTTCTCTGGCATATCCCGGTTCGAGCGCTGATGTATTGGTGAAGTCATCGCTGGTTACCATTGAGCGTTCAATCAACGGTGTGCCGGGCATGAAGTACATCGTGTCTGATGCGACCAGCGCGGGTGAAGCCACCATTCAAGTTATCTTCGATTTAGATGTAGATCCGAATCAGGCGCTCATTAATGTGAAAACGCGGCTTGACCAGATCATGAACCGGCTGCCCCAGCTCGTGCAGTTAGAAGGGGTGGTACTAGAGCGGGTTCAGCCTAGCATGTTGATGTACATAAACGTTTATAGCACAGACGAAACGGCTGATGAAAAATTTCTGTACAACTATTCCAATATCAACCTTATCCCAGAGATACAGCGGGTAAACGGTATTGCTAGTGCAAAAATATTGGGAAGTCGCCAGTATGCCATGCGAATTTGGTTAAAGCCTGATCGCATGCGAGCTTACAATGTTTCTGTAGATGAGATCATGGAATCGATAGACGAGCAAAGCTTGATTGGACGCCCTGGACGACTTGGCAGAAGCTCAGGCATTACTGCTCAGTCCAAAGAATACGTGCTTATTTACGAAGGACGTTACGACGAGCCAGAAGAATATAAAAATATCATTATTCGCGCCGATTCCGACGGTCGCTTACTCAAATTAGGTGATATTGCCGATGTTGAGTTAAGTAGTGAATTTTTCGATATTTATTCGAACAAAGACGGATATCCATCCGCTGCCATAGTACTTAAGCAGAACTACGGAAGCAGTGCCAACGAGGTTATTTCTCAGGTGAAAGCCACCATGGCTGAACTAGAAAAAACGTTTCCAGAAGGCATGAAGTACGAAATCAACTACGATGTTTCCAAGTTTCTAGATGCCTCTATTGAACAAGTGCTGCATACCTTGTTTGAAGCCTTTATTTTGGTTTCCTTGGTGGTGTTCATCTTTCTGGGAGACTGGCGCTCCACACTTATTCCGCTTCTTGCTGTGCCGGTTTCACTGGTGGGCACGTTTTTCTGCATGCAGGCCACAGGGGTGAACATAAACCTTATTACTCTGTTCGCTCTGGTTCTAGCTATCGGGATTGTGGTAGATAACGCTATTGTTATCGTGGAGGCCGTTCACGCGAAAATGGAAGAGAGCAGCAGCCTAACCCCTTATATGGCAACCCAACAAGTATTGGGTGAAATGGGGGGAGCTATTATCGCAATTACACTTGTGATGACGGCGGTTTTTGTGCCCCTTATTTTTATGACGGGCCCGGTAGGTGTCTTCTATCGCCAGTTCTCTATTACCATGTCATCGTCAATTATCATCTCGTGTATTGTGGCGCTTTCATTAACGCCAGTGCTGTGTGCAATGTTGCTTAAAAACCCTCATTCACACACAAGAAAGGCTACGCCATTAAGCAAGTTTATTGATGGATTTAACCATTATTTCAATAAGTTAACCGGTCGTTATACAGGCATTATCAAAGCTATCGTTACACGCCGCAGTGTTACTGTAGTGCTGCTTGCAGGCTTTGTGGTAAGTACCTTTGGCGTTAATCAGGCATTACCTACAGGCTTTATTCCCGGTGAAGACCAAGGGCAAATCTATGCCATTATTCAAACACCGCCAGGTAGTACCCTTGAAGCGACGAATACAGTGGCGCGAGAGCTGCAAAGCTTGGCGCTGGACGTTGAAGGCGTCTCCTCGGTGTCCTCGCTTGCTGGCTATGAAATTCTCACGGAAGGACGAGGTTCAAATGCAGGCACCTGCTTGATTAACCTTGAAGATTGGGCTAATCGCGAACAGTCGGTACGTGACATCATTGAAGAACTGGAAGCCAAGACACACCACTTAGGTGCAGTGATTGAGTATTTCGAACCGCCTGTTGTGCCGGGTTATGGCGCGTCGTCGGGGTTATCATTTCGTTTACTCGATAAAACCAACACAACCGACTATCAAGAGTTTGACCAAATCAACAAAGCCTTCATGGAAGAGCTTGGTAAACGTGATGAGCTAAAAGGTTTATTCACGTTTTACGCGGCCGATTATCCTCAATACAAAATTGAAATAGACAACCAAGCTGCAATGCAGAAAGGGGTATCTATTGGCGCGGCCATGGAGAATTTGAATATTCTTATCGGTAGTACTTACGAGCAAGGTTTTACGCGTTTTAATAACTTCTTCAAAGTGTACACACAAAGTGCGCCAGAATATCGTCGTTATCCCAGTGATCTATTGGATTACTACGTGAAAAACGAAGAGGGTGAAATGGTGCCTTACTCGGCCTTTATGAAGCTGATTAAAACCCAAGGCCCTAATGAAATTACACGCTACAACCTTTATACCTCGGCAGCAATTCGTGCAGAGCCTGCAGCAGGGTATACCTCGGCGCAAGCGATAAAAGCAGTTGAGGAAGTAGCGGCTGTAACCTTGCCAAAAGGATATGACATAGGTTGGGAAGGCCTGTCATTTGACGAGGCTAAACGAGGCAATGAAGCCATCGTTATCTTTGCCGTAGTATTGTTGTTTGTATATATCGTGCTGGCATCACAATACGAAAGTCTGCTTCTACCTTTTGCAGTCATTCTTTCACTACCTACCGGTATTCTCGGCTCATTCCTGTTTCTAAAAGGAATGGGGTTGGCCAACGACGTTTATGCGCAGCTTGGCTTAGTTATGCTGGTTGGGTTACTCGGCAAAAATGCCGTGCTTATTGTGGAATACGCAGTGCAAAAAAATCAGCAGGGCTTATCAATTGCCGACGCGGCAGTTGAAGCGGCCAAACAGCGCTTCCGTCCAATCTTAATGACATCGTTCTCGTTTGTAGCAGGGCTAATTCCGCTTGTTATTGCAACAGGGGCAGGCGCAGTGGGAAATAGAACTATTGGTGCTTCTGCCTTAGGCGGTACTTTGTTCGGCACTATTTTTGGTGTGCTGGTTATTCCTGGGCTTTACTACTTGTTCGCCAAACTTGAAGAAGGTAAGTCATTAATCAAAAACGAAGATCATGTCCCTCTTACTGAAACTTACCACTATAACGATGAGGTGCTAAGCGATGATAAATAAAAAGCGATTTACTTATAAGCTGCTGTGGTTAGCGCTTAGTAGTGCATTGTTAGTACAGGCATGTGCCATCCCCACCATTGAAACGCGAAACCCTAATCTAGATTTGCCTGAGCAGTTTAACGCGAAAGTTTCGCAAGTGGATACTCAGGCTGGTCAAGGGATTAACCAGAGTACACAAGCAAATATTCAATGGAGTGAGTGGTTTAACGACCCTACGCTTTCTGCGCTGGTGGATACGGCGGTTAAAAACAACCAAGAGGTGTCTATATTAATTCAACGCATTAATATGGCGTCGAATGAAGTGTATGCACGGGAAGGGGAATATTTGCCTCGACTCTCTGCGGGGGTAGCCGCTGAAACCGAAAAGGTAGGCGAATATACCCGGGAAGGCGCAGTAGAAGAACAGTTAAATATCAAGGAGGATAAAGAATTTCCCGACCCGCTGGCAAACTTAAAGCTAGGCCTTAATGCGTCGTGGGAAATTGACGTTTGGCATAAGCTGAGAGATGGGTCTAAAGTGGCCTCGCTTGAATACTTGGCGTCGGTTGAAAGTAAGAACTTTTTCGTTACCCAGTTAGTATCTGAAGTTGCGCGTACTTACTATGAACTGCTGGCGCTAGATAACAAGCTAGAGAATCTTGACTCAACCATTTCGCTACAGCGCAATGTTATTCACACTATTAATGCGTTGAAAGAATACGGGCGGGCATCATCGCTACCCGTTGCGCGCTTTAATGCGGAAGTGAAGAAAAACGAGAGCGAGCGTTACTTGATTGAGCAGGAAATCCTAGAGAAAGAGAACACGCTCAATCTGTTATTAGGACGCACTCCACAGCCCATTCAAAGGGACAGTAACGTGTTGCTCAGCGCCGAGCTAAAAAGCCCGCAGGTGGGTGTACCCTCTGCGCTATTAGACAATCGCCCGGATATAAAACAAGCTGCACTCACGCTCCAAGCAGCAGAGTTAAATATCGATGTGGCTAAAGCCAACTTCTACCCTTCTTTTGAGCTAAAAGCAGGGGTAGGTTTATCGGCGTTTGATAGTCGCTACTTGTTTAATGTGCCTGAGTCATTGGCATATTCTTTATCTGGAGATGTTTTTGCGCCATTAATAAACCGCAGGGCGATTGAGGCAGTTTATCAAAATGCCAGCGCCGAACAAATTGAAGCGGCTTACGAATATGAACTGACCGTTTTAACGGCGGTAGCTGAAGTAACAAACAGTTTGTCGAAGCTTGATAATTTGGAGAAAAGTGCTGAGGCAAGGCGTCATCAAATTGCTTCACTCGAACAGTCGATTGATATTGCCAATAGGCTTTTTTCGTCAGCTCATGGTGAGTATTTAGAGGTGCTGCTTGCGCAACGAGAAGCACTGGAAGCGCGTAGCGAGTTTATAGAAACTCGTCAGCAGCAAATGGCCGCACTCGTCGATTTGTATCAGGCACTCGGAGGCGGATGGCAGTCTTAAAATAAAAAGGAGAGCGCTCGCTCTCCTTTTTTTCGCCTTTATCAAAAACTGGCGGTGAATTTCAGACTCAACGTGTGACAAAAGCAGAACACGTGCGGCGTTAAATGTTAACGCGTAAAGTTAAAGCGGGCAAAAAAGCGCTCAGCTTCGTCACTATCAAAATCATAGCGATTATTCGTCATCGCTTCCAAAGCATCTTCTACCGTTTCGTAAAAGCCATAAGCAACTTCGGCAGCGTCGTAGCACTGAGAAATCTGATGCTTAGTTGTCAGCATAATGTCGGTATCTAATATCACCACGGCAAGAAACGACAGGCCGCGGGTTTTTCTTACCCGAGTTTGTTTTACAAAAATATCAAAGGTGGAAGGGGGCATCAGGCTTTCACCGTAAAGACAGCTTACTTGTGCCCATTTAGTGCCCTTTTCGAATTTTGAAATGTCAGAAGACATCTTTACTACGCCATTTCTCATGGTTTCGTCATTCCACGGTCCGCGCGCTGAGAAGAGCAGCAACTGACCGCTTACGCTACATTCAAACTCGCCGTGTGGATTATTCATGGGCATTACCTTTAAGCCTTATATAGAAGTTAGCACTTTACTGCTATCACGCAACTAACCATTCGGCTAAAGCCAACGCCCCTGTGTACTGCGCTTAATCGCCTAGCGATGTCGCTCAACGTTTAATCTTTATTGGCTGAATATATTCAGTAATATGGAGACGATAAATGCATCACTACAACGTGATCACCCCATAAAAAGAACGGATAAGAACAAATAGATTAAGGTGAGATATGTCTTTTACGAGAAATCACAGGTACCCGTCAGTCAAAAAACGGTTTGCTATATGGGCTGCACTATTTAGCGTAGGCACGCTAGCTATGCCATCCACAGCGCTTGCAAGCAAAGAGAGTGAATCTCTTACTACCGACTCTGAACGCTATTTTAAATCGGAAGATATTTTTAATTTGGAATACGTGAGCGAAGTTCAGGTGTCGCCAAACGGTAAATATGTTGCGTATGTGCGCCGTTCAAACGACATTATGTCGGACAGCAGTCGAGCGAACGTCTGGCTAGCGTCGGTTGATGGAAAGTCACACCGCCCCTTACTGTCGTCGAAAAAGAGTTACTATTCTATTCGCTGGTCACCAGACGGTAGCCGATTGGCTTACCTTTCTAATGAAGAAGGTAAACCGCAATTGTATGTGCGTTGGATGGATACAGGGCAAACGGCACTCGTAACAAATGTCACCTCAAACCCAAGTAACATCACTTGGTCGCCAGATGGTAAGCACATTGCTTTCACTATGAGCGTTGATGCCAAGGAAAAGCCGCTAGACATTAAAATGCCTAAAAAGCCTGACGGTGCAAAGTGGTCTCCTAGCTTTCAATATATTACCAAAGCGCGCTATCAAGCCGATGGCCGAGGCATTCTTGAACCTGCTTACACCCATATTTTTATTGTTCCTGCTGACGGAGGCACAGCGCGACAGCTTACTTCAGGGAACTATCACCACAATGGGCGCTTAAGTTTCTCTCCTGATAGCGACAAAATCTATTTCTCTGCCAACCGCAGCGACAATTGGGAGGATGAGCCTGTTGAGGGGGACATCTTTTCTGTGGATATGATGGGTAATATCGCACAGCTTACCAACGACAAAGGCCTTGAATCATCGCCTGTCGTATCGCCTGACGGAAAGCACATTGCTTACGCACGCCGCGATGACGAAAAAGTGATGTACAAAAATAGCTATTTATATGTGATGAAGAGTGATGGTACAGATGCTCAAAATTTAACAAAAGACATTGATAATTCAGTGTCTAACTTCCACTGGAAAGATAATAAGCACGTTTATTTTCAGCAGTCGGTTCGCGGTTTAGCGCAGGTGGATGTGGTATCGCTATCGGGCAGCTTAAAAGCCGTAGCTAAGGGGCTGGGCGGTACTACGTTAGGACGACCTTATGTGTTTGGCACTTATCACGCTGTTGATGATGTAGTGGCGTATACCAAAGGACGTACCGATCGCCCCGCTGATTTATATGTCACTACGCGAAACGAGCGACAGCTTACTGCACTAAACGAAGACGTTCTAGGTCATAAGCAACTTGGCGAAGTAAAAGAAATTGTCTATCCGTCTTCTATTGATGGCGAAGAAATCCAGGGGTGGTACATTCTGCCGCCAAACTATGACAGTTCGAAAACGTATCCGCTTATCTTAGAAATTCACGGCGGACCTAATCTCGCTTATGGCCCTGTCTTCACGGCCGAGCTGCAGCGCATGGCTGCAGAGGGCTACGTGGTGTTTTATGATAATCACAGAGGTAGTACAGGTTATGGAGAACGCTTTGCATTGTTACTTCAAGGGAAATACAGTTCGGAATATGACTTCTCAGACCATATGTCGGGCGTAGATGCGCTTATTGAAAAAGGCATCGCTGATCCAGAGCGACTGTTTATTACTGGTGGTTCAGCAGGCGGCATTGCATCAGCCTATGCCATTGGCCTTACTAACCGATTTAAAGCAGCCGTAGTCGCTAAACCCGTTATCAACTGGTTATCGAAAGTGCTGACTGCCGATTCAGGTCTATATCAAATCCCTTTCCAATTTCCGGGTATGCCTTGGGATAATGTAGAGCACTACTGGAAGCGCTCACCGCTATCGCTAGTAGGCAATGTAACGACCCCCACCATGCTGATCACGGGAGTGGAGGACAAGCGCACGCCAATGTCTGAGACCGAACAGTTCTATCAAGCGTTAAAGATTCAAAAGGTTGATAGCGTGCTGGTAAAAGTACCTGGATCGCCCCACGGGATCGCTTCTAAGCCATCTAGAATGATTGGTAAAGTTGAAAATATCTTGGCGTGGTTTAAAAAATACGACAGCGTGCAGTCACAAAGTACGCAAGTTGAAGCTCAATAATTAGTGTGCTGAGACTAAGTGGGGCTAATGCGCCGACTCAATCGGTTCAAGGCCCCATTTTTTTAGTATTCGAGCATATTCGCCATTCGCTTTTAAAATCGAAAGCGCATGTTTAAGTGAGCTTACTTTGTCTTGCTCAGTCTTAAGGCCAGTGGCAACAAAAAGATCGGCACCCAATGCTTCGATAACATATTCGCTCGTTGCGTCGTTAGGGTTAAAGCCTGCGTCGCTGATTTCATATTTTCCTGTCTCAAAATTGGCTAATGCAAAGTCTATGCGCCCCATATACAAAAGCTTCCACAGTAGTGCTGGCTCAGCAACCAAAGCGAGGTTTTTATTTTCTTCAAAACCTTCTTGCTTCAAAAACGATGCTGAGCCATAGCCGCGTATTGAGCCTACTCGGAACTGCTTTGCGTCGTCTAAGGAATTGACGTGTGCTGTCTCTTTCTGCTTTAAGCGGATCAGCGAGGCTTGCATGTGATTTACTGATGAAATCCACTCAAATTCATCTTCCCTGTTCGGTGTTTTCAATAAAGATAGAAGTACCAGATTGGGATTGTCGAGGGTTTCTTGTACTGCACGGGCCCACGGCATGTGCTCTAACGAATGATATGGACTCCCCACTCAATTGGCATTTTTGTGCCATATTGAAATTGAACAGTTTCAAAACTAAGCGGAGAGTCCATATGAATATTAAAGTCCTTGGCATTGATTTAGCCAAATATAGTTTTAGTATCCACGGTGTTAACGAGCATGACAAGCCTGTCTTTCGGAAAACCGTCAAACGTCACAAACTACTAGAGACACTCAGCCACATATCACCATGCACCATCGGTATTGAAGCATGCTCTGGTGCCCATCATTGGGCTAGAAAAATGTCTTCACTCGGTCATACAGTGAAAATCATGGCACCGAAGTTCGTCGTACCCTATCGCCATAATGAAAAAAACGATGCGAATGATGCACGAGCAATATGCGAAGCCGTGACGCGGCCCAACACACGATTTGTATCTCATAAAAATCAAGAACAGCAAGCTGTTTTGTGTATCCACCGAATACGACAAGGCTTAATCAAAGATAGAACAGCACGGCTCAATCGCATCCGAGGCCTACTTGAAGAGTTCGGTTTCGCTACGCCAAAAGGTCGATATCCTGGCCAAAAAGTTATCCAAACCATTCTTGAAGATGCAGAAAATGATTTGCCTAACCTGGCACGTGAGCTCATTGATGAAACGTGGCAGTCTGTACTTGAGCTAAATAAGGACATTCTTCATTACGATAGGAAATTGTATCGACTCGCGAACCAGTCTAATCAAGCCAAACGCATCATGACCATACCGGGGATTGGTGAACTCAGTGCAACGGCCATTGTAGCCAGCGTGAATGATGCCAAACAGTTCGACAATGCCAGACAATTTAGCGCATGGCTTGGGCTGGTCCCAAAACAATACACAACAGGTGGTCATATTCGATTGGGTAGGATTACAAAACGCGGTGATAAATACCTTCGAACACTACTGATTCACGGCGCCCGCTCCGTCATCGCAGCGTGCAAGCACAAAACCGATAAAACCAGTCTATGGATAAAAGACCTCATTGAACGACGGGGATTCGGCCGAGCCTGTGTCGCACTTGCTTCTAAGAATGCGCGTCTAGTCTGGGCTTTATTAACATCAAAGCAAGAGTATCGAATCAACTTTTAATAAGAGTTTCCTACCAAGTCTGAGCAAAGGCACACGATGACAATACGGTCAAACCGAGGATATTAAGAATCTGATTAGCTTTTTGGTAAGAAATACCGGCTAACGAATGAGATCAATGTCCATGCGAACATCATCAGGGCGATAGTCACATAAAAAGACTAATCAAACGCCGAATGTAGAGCTGCTGTTCGATCCAATGTTGTTAATTGTGCAATTGCTTGACAAAGGGGGAGTCCATGTAGAACTGCTAAATGGCAGCAGAGGTTCTAGTGCGTTTGCGAGGTCTACGTTGACGCCTTGTGCTTTTCCATCCTCATTAATCCAGTAATAGGGTGGGGTGACCTCGGTTAGAAAGTAGACATGGTTGGACGATGCGAAGGCTAATGAACTTACAATCAGCAACAAAAAAATCCAGATACTACGAAACATAACTACTGTTAAGAACCTATAAAAATAACGTCAATTGGAGATTTTAGATAAGGTAATGCTAATGCGTAGTATACCGGTTTTATAGGCAAATAATACTGATATTTGCCTATAAATTGTTCAATTTGAGGTGTTGATAGTCGGTACTTGCTTATTCTACCGCGGGATGTAATTGCTCGATATCAGGAACAACTGTGAGTTTTAAATCAAGCGCTTTCCAGTAGTGGCTTTCTCGCAGTAGGTCAGCTGAGATAATAGGTTTTTCATCTAACCAGCCATCGGGGAAGGTAATGGTCAGTTCGTTCTTTTCTACATTAACAACGAGGTCAGGTACGAAACACTCTTGGCGTTTAATATTAAGCAGTACACCCAAACGCAGTAACGCGATTAAATGCTTAACCGACTGCTCATCGAAAAGATTAAATGAGGGCAATTCATTGGTTCGAATTTTCTTTCTATGGAATCGTACGAGCGTAGCTAGCAGTAATTGTTGTTCCTGCGTAAACCCAGGCATGTCCACATTACCAAGAATATAGGCGCTGTGTTTTTGTATGCCTCGAGAGTTAATTTGCATGCCGACTTCATGAAGTAAAGCTGCCCAGCCGAGCATGCTTTTAAAGTCACGCCCTTTAAGTTTCCATGCTTTTTCAACATCGTTGAAAAGTGAAAGGGTTGTATTAAGCACCATAGTGGCTTGGGACGTATCTACATCGTAGCGGGTTGCCAAACTACTCGCGGTTCTGCCGCGAATATCAGCGTGATGAAGCTCATCTTCCATCTGATAAAGCACGCCTTCGCGCAAGGCGGCAGGCGAGTACACCAAGCCTTCAATTTCTAGCGCTTTGAAAACGGCGATAAGAATAGCGAGGCCGCCAGCAATAACCACACGACGATCTTCACTTAAATCTGGGTAGCTTAATTTGTCTATATGCCCTGCGCTTATGAATTGCTTCATTAAATTGCGCAAACTTTTAAGTGTCACCGGAATATCGTGGCCATTGGGTCTGTCTTGCTGACAAAGTGTAAACAGCGAACGAATGGTACCAGACGTACCGATACACTGGACCCAGCCCAGTCTGCGATATTTATTATCTATTAACTCAAGCTCTTGCTGTGCAGCCGTGATAGCACGATCAAAGGCTTTTGGCTTTAGCTCACCGTCAGGGAAAAACCGTTTGGTATAGCTTACGCAGCCCATTTGAAGGCTGCGGCAAAGTAAAGGCGTAAAACCTTCGCCAATAACGAACTCAGTAGAGCCACCGCCTATATCAATAACCAGCTGTTGGCCGTCGGAGTGGTTAGTATGTGCAACGCCTGAATAAATAAGTCGTGCTTCTTCTACACCAGAAATGACTTCGATAGGGTAGGGAAGGATATCTTTTGCTGCGCTGATAAAATCGCGGGCGTTACGCGCCCTGCGCAACGTGTGGGTGGCGACAATTCTCACGGAGTCGGGCTCAAAACCTTTCAGGCTCTCTGCTACTACTTTTAGCATAGCAAGCCCACGCTCCATCGCTTCATCAGACAAGATATCGTCGTCGTTAAGACCTTCGGCCAAGCGAACTTTTTGTTTAACTCTATGCAGAATCTGCACAGACCCAGCAACAATGCGTGCTACTACTAAGTGAAAACTATTTGAGCCAATGTCTAGTGCTGCGACTTTATTGACTTCGCGGGTTTCCACGTCATTAAAAACTGATTCGTGCTGGGTCATGTACTAATTTTCTATCCTACAAAGTGTCTTCTAGCTTCTTCAAATAGTCATAAATTTCTATCTGAGAACGAAGTTTTTTACGATTTCCCCTGCGAACGTACTTGTTGCTCTGATCCTTGTCAATCACTCGAGCCTTCAGGGTATCTTTAAATTGTAGCTCCATTATATCAACAATACGCTGTTGAAGACCTTTATCATACACTGGACAACCTACTTCAATGCGGTTGTCCATGTTACGGGTCATCCAGTCAGCAGAAGAGATATACACTTTTCTATCGCCGCCACCTTCAAAAATCATCACGCGAGGGTGTTCGAGAAATCTATCAACAATAGAGATAATTTCGATGTTTTCGCTTATTCCTTTTATCCCTGGATTAAGTGAGCACATACCGCGCACTATACCGCGGATCTTAACCCCCGCCTGGCTAGCCCGGTACAAATCATCAATGAGTTCTTTATCAACAAGGTTGTTAATTTTGAAAGTGATTTGTGCCTTTTGGCCTTGGTTCAAATGCTGAATTTCTTGACGAATTAACGACTGAATTTTGGTTCTGGCGTTTAATGGCGATATTTGAAGATGCTGGAACTTGTAGCGTCGGTAAGGGTACTGAATAAGATCGAATACCGCCACCCCTTCATCGGCGAGTTCTTGATTACGGGTGAATAAGCTGTAGTCGGTATAGATCTTTGCTGTTTTCTCGTTGAAGTTGCCTGTACCGAAATGCGCATAGTTCACTAAACTGCCTCGTTCTTCACGGGTCACAATACACAGCTTAGAGTGAATTTTAAGGGTAGGCACGCCAAGTACAACCCGTATCCCTGCATCGGTCATGCGCTTAGACCATTCAATGTTTGCTTCTTCGTCAAAACGGGCGCGAAGTTCTACCACTACGGTTACTTTTTTACCGTTGTCTACCGCGTCAATCAACGAGTTTACAATACGTGAATTACTGGCAACACGATAAATATTAATACGTATGGTTTTAACATTGGGGTCGAAGGCCGCCTGACGCAAAAACTCGGTGAAGTGCAGGAAGCGATGGTACGGGTAGTACAGTAGTATGTCTCGTGCAGTAATGGCATCGAAAACAGTGTTGTACTTAGAGAAAGCTTTACTGTCGATAGCAGGCAGCGGCGCGTGCTCTAAATACTCTCGACCTACGTTAGGGAAGCCAATAAAGTCTTTAAAGTTACGGTAGTGCCCAGCTGCGTGCATGGTATCAAGCTTGGTGATCTTAAGGCGCTTGCGCAAGTCTGATCTCATGTCTTCAGGCATGTTCGTGTCGTAAATAACACGCACAGGCTCTGCAATTAGGCGCTGCTTCATACTTTCAGACATCTTTTCAACGAAGCTTTCGTCAATTTCTTCGTTAATAGAGTATTCTGCGTCGCGGGTCATCTTAAATGAGAAAGCTTCAATTTCGTCGAATTTTACGAAACCGCGGAAAATGTCTTCAATACACAGCTGAATCATGTCGTCGAGCATAATAATGTTCTTTTTCTTACGGCTTTTCTGCGGAGGGATCAGCATAAAGCGCGACATTTCAGAGGTAGGAACTTGAATAACCGCGAACTTAGGGTTGCGTTCTTTTCTTCTAAGCGCAACATATAAGTACACCGACGTTCCGTTTAAACGGCTAAGTAGGTCGGTTTTTTTATCTATTAGAATAGGTGCAATGTGACGCAGTGCTTTGTTAACGAAGAAGTTGCGCACCCACTGCTTTTGATAATCGTCTAAATCGTCTTTTCGAAGGATATGGATATTGTAGCGAGCTAGGGATCTAACTACTTCCTTATGAATTTGATCGAACTTTTCAGAGAGCTGAACAACTTTCTTTTGAATTTGTGCCATTAGGGCCGTTTGGCGCTCAGCTTCTTCTTCATTGCCGTCATTTTGCGCAATGGTAATTTGTCGCTTCACGTCGGCGGCGCGTACGCGATAAAATTCATCAAGGTTATTTGAGTAAATACCAAGAAAACGAATTCGCTCTACGGCGGGGTTGTTTTTATCTGCGGCTTCTTGCAACACGCGCTCGTTAAACGCAAGCCAGCTTAATTCTTTGGGATAATATAAAACGTCGTTATCCATAATTTCTCAATTCACGTTTATAAAAATGGTCAAAGACTGCCATCAGTCAGTGACACTACTGTGACAACACGTATTCTGGTGCAAGTGCGCACGCAATGCGTTGTGGTTATTCCATTAACTTTCAATATGATGAGTTCGTAATTGTGATGCACGGGATAGTGTATGGCACCACAAATACGCCCTTGTTTTTATCGCTTCGCGGTAATATCCACCACCAAATCGTTAGCCAACGACTCCAGTGAGTCTTGCAGTGCGCCGTCGTCAAAATCTTCTGGCACCGCAATTTCTGCTTTTGCTTTGAAAATCAGGCTGCCCCAGTTAGGCGCGCTTTCACAGTGTGAAGCAAAGGTGAGAATATTCAAATTGAACTGGTTTAAAACAGAGGTAAGCTCTTGGACAATTCCGGTTTTGTCATTGCCCATTACATCAACCGTCAATTTGGTGGTGTTATTATTTTCACTGCTCGCTACCGCTACAGATTGCACCGACAAATCTTTAATGGCGTCTAGCGCATCGATTAAGCCCTGTTTGTTCTCATCGGCAACATGTACTTCTACAAAACCGGTGAACATTCCCGCCATATGCGCAAAGCTCGACCCTTGCCAGTTGCCTTCATGTTTGTATACACACTTAGCCAGTGCGTCTACTAAACCCGGCTTGTCTTTACCCATAATGCTTATAACCAATGATTGCATACGATGCTCCTTATTGGGCGTGTAGAGAAAAACTTTGATCGTCTTCCTGTTGGGTAATACCATAGGCGCAGAGTAGGTTGCGCGAAGGTAATGCTTTAAACTTTCACTTGCTATTAGCATAACAAAACTTACACTGCTCACCAGTGCAATTTAGGATTATTCTTCTTAAAAATGAAGAATTTCGAAAATAAGAATTACTAAACAGCCGCATGACTTTCGACAGCAACAGCACAAACAAAAAACGCCAGCGAAGCGACAGGTGGTCACGCTATGTAGTGACCGGCTTTGGCGGCCTTGTTTTGTTGACGTTAGTTATTCTTATTACCCATCTAATCAGCCAAGCTCTGCCGTTGGCATATACCCCTAGCTTAAATCATCTGTTGAGCTTGAAAACGCCAGATAATGAAAAAATTATCAGCGCAGGCGACATCATTAACAGTCAGCCAATGCTGGTTAGGAAGTCTGACTGTCGATTGGGATTAAAGTTGCTTAAAGGCGATGCTCTGGTAAGTAATCACGATTATATTCGTCCTTGCGAGCATAGGCTGTCTTCCCACAGTGTGATGGGAGAGAACTATATCGTAGACGTTTCTCCCAACGCCCAAGTGAGAGTTTTACCGGTTAGATCGTTCAACATGACCGACGGTAGCGCAGAGGATATTGCCACAAGTACGCCGCAAGCGGCGTTGTCGAACAGCATTACGTTCGCGCTTCCCAAAGATGAGTGGGAGAGACGCAGTGACTGGAGCATTGCACTGTCTTCAAAATGGGCAGTGGTTTCTATCGTTCAAGACAATAAAGTGTTTATCCGTTGGGTAAATCGGCTTCGTCCTACACAAGTGGTGGATAAACGGTTTCATAATATAGACAGACTCGTATTGTTACCTGGCAGCCAGAGCGTGTTACTCCAAGTGGATGATGCGCTTTACCTTAATAGGCTCACGGATGAAGGGGCGTCACTACTGCCAATAGCAGGAAACATCACAGCGTCATTAGATGAGAAGATTGTATTCCCACTTGCTAAAGACCGCACCTTTTTCCTAATGAACAGCAATACACAGGCACTTACTCGCTGGGTGCTGAGCAAAAGCGATAAAGGCCTTACCTTTGAACAAACCTACCAAGTAGCGTTACCAGGAGAGAACGTTAAGGATGTGGCAGAACATGCCAGTATGAACTTAGTGGCTGTATTGACCGATAAAGCAAGAGTACTGCTGGTAAACCGTGTGTCTGGCGATGTAGTGGCGTCACAACAAACAGAAGGTTCAGCTGAGCATATCATTTGGTACGGCAATAAGCTTTATGGCTATTCAGATAGCACCTTATCAGTATGGGAAGGCAGGCACTTAAGCGGCGTTACTACATGGGCCTCTCTGTTTGAACCGCAGCACTACGAAGGGTATGAAACGGAAGAAACCGTATGGCAAACCACCAGTGCCTCTGATTTCCAAGAGGCAAAATTTAGCTTAACGCCGCTATTAATAGGCAGTATTAAAGCCTCTCTTTTAGCGCTGCTTATTGCTATTCCGGTTGCTATCGGTGCCGCAATTTACACCGCGTTTTTTGCTAAAAGCCGCCTTCGCAACGTTATTAAGCCGGCTATCGAATTGCTCGAAGCGATTCCCAGTGTACTTATTGGCTTCATCGCAGCCATTTGGTTATCGCCAAAAGCTGAGCAGTTTTTATTTTCCTTTGCCTTTTTCCTAATCGTTATCCCTTTTGTGCTTATTGTCGTTGCCCTGGTACAGCGCCCTGTTGCGGAATACTTACCAAAGAAGCTAAGACACGGAGCAGAGCTACTATTTGCTATAAACGGAGTGTTCCTTTTAGGTTTTATTAGCGTGGAGTATGCGCCTTCGCTTATTTTCTCGATAATGGGGGTAGACGGGTTTACAATGCTTGCGGCCGAGTCCGATAGTCCCATCGGGAAAACGACTATAGTGGTAGCGTTAGCGTTAGGTGTGGCCATATCACCTAGTATCTATTCCCTTGCTGAAGATGCCATAAACGGCGTTCCAAATGATTTAAAACACGCCTCTTTTGCTTTAGGCGCCACACGACTACAGACCTTACTTCATGTTGTTCTTCATGTTGCACTACCGGGTATTGTAGCCGCGATAATGCTAGGTTTTGGCCGCGCGTTTGGTGAAACTATGATAGTACTAATGGTGACGGGAAATACGCCAATCTCCAGCTGGGGCTTGATAGAAGGTTTGCGAGCACTTACTGCTAACTTGGCAATCGAACTTCCAGAAGCAGATGTGTCATCGGCGCATTATCAAATTCTATTTTTCACCGCGTGTATTTTGTTCCTGTTTACCTTCTTAGTTAACACCATGGCAGAGCTATTGCGGCAGCGTATTAGAAGTAGGGCGTACTATGGTTAATGGGACCATGTTTGGATTAAGTGCGGTACAGCGGCAATCGTTAGTTATTAGCTTAACGGCTTTTTTTACCAGCCTACTGCTTATTGCGCTGGTTAGCATTCTTATACTGATTAGTTTTCGCGGTACCGCATATTTTTGGCCAGAACCCATCTATACGGTCACCGGTACACATCAAGACGGCACAAGGTTCTCGGTACTTGCGAACCTATTTGATGAAACCGCCAGCGAGGATGTCACCCTTAAGTATTCAGATGCCCAGCATCCTTATGGCTTTCAAGTTCAGATATCTAGAGATGAAATAGATACTCCGCGACTTGCAAACGAAAGCGCAGAAATAAAACTTTTAGACGGCAGGCGTGTGTTGGCAATTCCTGAATACATCGTCGTGCCCTCAAAACCGGCTCAACCTCTTAACAATATTGATACTGTGCTAGAGGAAGTGGCTCAAATAAGCGCGCAAATTGAAGATTTGAATACGCAGCACCTTGCACCTATTCACGAAGCACTATCTCAGTTTGATAAACGCAACGTTGTCGCCGACGCGCCAGCAAGAGAGCGTTTAGTCGCATCATTTGGCGAATACCAAAAACGTGTGGTGGCGTTGGAAGCAACAAGAGCTGAGTATACCTTATTGGTGAGTTTTGCAGACGGAACGCCGTTTGTTATACCCATTGCTAGTATTCAAGATGTGGATTTTGTCAGTCGTCTAAGTACATGGGAAAAGTGGCAGGTGGCGTTTTCGGAAATTGGTGTGTTTCTCACCGACTCCCCTAAACAAGCGAATACCTCAGGTGGCGTGTTCCCCGCGTTGTTTGGCACTGTACTCATGGTATTCTTAATGACCATCATCGTAACGCCCTTTGGTGTATTAGCCGCTATTTACTTGAGCGAATATGCACCTAACACAGCGCTTACCACCATTATTCGTGTCAGTGTGAGCAATATGGCAGGTGTACCTTCTATTGTTTACGGCGTATTCGGGCTTGGTTTCTTTGTTTACACCTTGGGCGGCAGCATTGACGAGCTATTGTTCAGTGAAACATTGCCAGCACCCACAATGGGAAGCCCTGGTGTATTTTGGGCGGCCTTAACCATGGCAATATTAACTTTACCTGTGGTGATTGTGGCGACTGAAGAAGGCTTGCGCAGAGTGCCGGAAGGGTTAAAAGCAGGCAGTTACGCGTTAGGGGCAACCAAAATTGAAACTATTGTGCGTACCGTACTGCCAATCGCGTCTCCTGGTATTATGACTGGCGTAATTCTGGCGATTGCGAGGGCGGCAGGTGAAGTAGCGCCACTCATGTTAGTTGGTGCGGTTAAGTTTGCACCCACGCTGCCCATAGATGGAGAGTTTCCTTATCTCCATCTTGATAGACAGTTTATGCATTTAGGCGTGCTTATTTATGACGGAGCGTTTCATAGCCAAACCGATGGGAAAAGCGCAAGTATGATGTTTGCCGCTTGCTTGCTTTTACTTGTCGTGGTGTTCGTATTAAATATTTTGGCCGTTGTACTAAGAACGCGTCTGCGCAAACGCTATCTCAAAGGATAATACAGGTTTTGTAACATGTTGAAGTTGTTTGAACACAATACGCTAAACGTTAACGACATTAGTGAAGAGCAAACCGCGGTAGAGGTTAAAAACCTCAACCTGTGGTTTGGCAATAAGCATGTGTTGAATGACATCAGCATGCGGATCCCAAAAAACAAAATTACAGCGTTAATTGGTCAAAGTGGTTGCGGTAAATCTACACTCATTAGCTGTTTCAATCGCCTTAATGATTTGTATGACGGCTGCAAATATGATGGTGAGATTATTATTGATGGGCAAAACATCAATAGCCGCAAAGTAAATGTGTCACGCCTAAGAACGAATGTGGGCATGGTTTTTCAACGCCCCAACCCCTTTCCTATGAGCATATACGAAAACGTGTGTTATGGGCTTAAGCTTCAAGGTGTAAAAGTTCGCCGACACTTAGACGACGCAGTGGAAGGTGCACTCAAACAGGCGGCGCTCTGGGACGAGGTTAAAGATCGTTTATTTGAATCCGCCCATGTTTTATCTGGCGGTCAGCAGCAGCGTTTGGTGATTGCAAGAGCGCTGGCATTAAAACCCGACATACTACTTCTTGATGAACCCACCTCAGCCCTTGACCCATTGACCACGCTTTTTATCGAAGAACTGATGGATGCGTTAAAAAAGCAATGCACCATTATTATTGTAACGCACAACATGCAGCAAGCGGCTCGGGTAAGCGATTACACCGCCTTTTTCCATCAGGGCAGGCTGATAGAATATGCAGACAGCGACACGCTATTTACCATGCCTGATAAAAAGCAAACCGAAGATTATATAACGGGGCGATATGGATAAGGTAGCAGTAGGTGTGTGTTCTCACATGGGTTTGTACCGCAATGCTGAAGTTTGGCAAGACGTAGCGGTTTGTCACGATAGTTCTGCCACAGGTAGCGGCACGATTGATTGTCGTTATTCGTTATGCTTACGCCGCGAGGAGAAAACACCATGCGACAGGTAGCCTTAAACACGCATATTTCGGGTACATTTAATATCGAGTTGGAAAACTTGCGTAACTCGGTATTAACCATGGGGGGCGAAGTTGAACAGCAGCTGGTGGATACGTTAAAAGCGGTAAAGCACAATCATGCCGCTCTGGCTGAAAAAGTGGTGTTGAACGACTTAAAAATTAACTCCATGGAAATTCAAATTGACGAAGAGTGCTTGCGCATTATTGCAAAACGTCATCCTACCGCCAGCGATCTACGTTTAATTATGACCATCTCCAAAGCCATTACCGATATAGAGCGAATGGGCGATGAAATCGAGCGTATAGCCAAACTAGTAACGCGCAATAAGTTGCCAAGCTCAGATACCATCAAGAGCAGTATGTTGCTTATTGGTGAAAGGGTAGCCGCCATGATGCGTGGCACATTCGATGCTTTTGCCCGTCAAGATGAGGCTGCTGCATTAGAAGTGTATGACCAAGACAATCGCATAGACAGTGAATATAAACGGTTACTGTCATATACCACGTCCGAAATGCAAAAAAGCACCGACGATATGCAGGATTGGCTAGATGTGTTGTGGGCAATGCGTTCATTAGAGCGAATAGGTGACAGATGCAAAAACGTGTGTGAGTATGTGGTTTATCTTACTCGCGGTACAGATGTAAGGCATACGCCGCTGGAAAATATGCAGCAAAAATTGGAAGATTTGACGTGATCCTGTCCAAATGGTCAGCACGATTTTGCGTTTCAATAACCTAATATGGATGTTTGTGAAATTTATTTGTCATAAAACTGAAATATTTGGTGGTTTTATCATCGTATTCAAATAATTCCGCATACTTTTATCGTTTTTCAGTGATTTTCGCTATGGCTTCTAAGATGATTACGTTATCATGCGCCGCAGCCAAGAACAGATCGTGCAAAATTTAATCGAACCTTATGATAAAACACAATTTGTCTTTAACTTCTTTCTCTAGCCTTTGGGGTGAAGAGATCATGCTACTTACTCAAGTAGCGTCCAGCCTAAATCGCGTTTAGATCGGGAGCGATTATCCGTGGAATTTTTTGAAAGTTATGGCCTAATTCTTATAATCCTTGCCGCTGGCGTTGGTTTCGTCATGGCATGGGGTATTGGAGCGAATGACGTTGCCAACGCAATGGGTACGTCAGTAGGTTCTAAAGCTTTAACCATAAAACAAGCTATTATCATTGCAATGATATTTGAGTTTGCTGGTGCCTACCTTGCAGGTGGTGAAGTAACGTCTACTATTCGAAAAGGAATTATCGACTCAACCTATTTCATAGACATACCTGAATACCTTGTATTAGGCATGATCTCGTCACTACTTGCAGCGGGAATTTGGCTAGCAGTAGCGTCGTGGTTGGGGTGGCCTGTATCTACAACTCACTCAATTATCGGTGCAATCATCGGCTTTACGGCAACTGGCGTCAGCATGGACGCGGTAGCTTGGGACAAAGTGGGTGGTATTGTTGGTAGTTGGGTAGTAACCCCAGCTATTTCAGGCATCATTGCTTATCTTATTTTCATGAGCGCGCACAAGCTCATTTTCCAAACAGCCTCACCGTTTGCAAATGCCAAGCGTTATGTGCCGTTTTATATGGCGTTAGCGGGCTTTGTTATGTCGCTTGTTACTATCAAGAAAGGCCTTAAGCACGTTGGTTTAGAGCTAAGTGCCGTTAACGGATATGTGCTGGCGATTGCTATTGCCGTAGCGTTGGGCTTCTTGGGTAAATGGTTTATCGGCCGTATGAAGTTCAGCGGTTCTGAAGATGCAGACCTACAGGCGGCTAACGTTGAGAAAGTATTCGCACTGCTAATGGTAGTAACAGCCTGTTGTATGGCGTTTGCCCACGGTTCAAATGATGTAGCTAACGCTATTGGGCCATTGGCTGCGGTAGTTAGCGTAGTAAGTAGTGGCGGCGAAATTAACTCTAGCACTACACTTGCACCTTGGATCCTGCCTCTTGGTGGTTTAGGTATTGTTGCGGGTCTTGCGCTATTTGGACATCGCGTTATCAAGACCATTGGTCAAGGTATTACACACTTAACACCAAGCCGCGGTTTTGCAGCAGAACTCGCTGCAGCGTGTACGGTAGTTATCGCATCGGGTACGGGTTTACCTATTTCGACTACCCAAACGCTTGTAGGAGCGGTACTAGGTGTGGGTCTGGCGCGTGGTGTATCAGCGCTTAACCTAGGCATTGTGAGAAATATTGTCGTATCGTGGATTGTTACGTTGCCTGCAGGCGCAATCCTCTCGATTATTTTCTTCTACATTCTTAAAGCGTCGTTTGGCGTAGCGTAAAACACAGCGCTTACAAACGTTCGTATTAAGCGAAAAGAATTAAAAAAGGCCGTGCTTGAAGTGAAGCACGGCCTTTTTGTTTGTGGAATGTTTTCTTTAATCAATAGAGATAGGCGTTTCGAAGCCACGGGGTTTAACACCCACAACGGCGCACTTAAGCTGATGGATAGTTTCTTCTGCGGTGTCGCCCATGATGTAGCCAGGCACACCTAAACGTGCCACTGTGCCCATAACAATAATGTCGGTATCAAGGGATGTGGTAGTGGCTGCAATTTCTCTTCGAGGGTAACCGTGAACAATGTGCTTCTGAGGTTTCAAATACTCTAATACATTGTCATCCAATTCATTGCCTAGTTCTTCAAGCAATTTGTCTAGTTCCGATTCACGCTCGGCATGGATTTTTGCAAGATCGGTTTCCATTCTGTCGTTATCAACCGATATAAACCCGTCTCTTGCTATGTTCTCAGGAACCGCATCGAAAACGTGGACAATGTGCAGCTGTGCAAATTCTAACAAGGCTATTTGGCTTGCGTGACGCAAAATGTCGCGATTAAGCTCGCGCCTAATAGACACTTCATGTTGAGGATAGTGATAGTTCAAATCCAGTGCTGCAACTACGTTTTTGTACTGACTGCGAGGCTTGTGGTTAATGATCCAAACCGGGCAAGGGCACTTGCGGAATAAACGCATATCTAAGCTTCCGAATAACTTATCTAGAAAGCTCTCTTCTGCCCGTTTAATTACTAGATCGATATTGTTCTTTTTTACATAACGCACAACGTCAATAAGCGGCTGACCTACCGTTACCGCGGTAGACACAGGATAGTGTTTTCCCCAGCTTTCCGCTTGTTCTTTTAACCAATGCTGGGCTTGGGTTTCCATGGTTTGCTGAGAATCAACATAAGAGAAAGACTCCATGACCATACTGGCGTTGGGCGGCAAAGATTCTAACGAAAGCATAATGGTAAGCGAGGCTTGATGCGCTTTGGCGATATGCAGTGCTTGGGCTACCGTATCATCTTGACGATGAGAGTCGCTTAATACACATAAAATGTTCTTATAATGTCCTTTCATACTGCCCTCAATAGTTAATCGCTCTATTGACTGAATGATACAAGAGCGGGTCTTACTTCGCTGTAAAAATATGTTGCGTATAATGCTTTAACTTTAATCCTAACGCTACTTATGGGGGCTTTCCAGCGGGAAATGTCAAATTCTCAAAAGCTTCTTATAGATTGCACAATAAACAGAATTATCTACCTCTTTTTAAGATGTTGTGTACGTACAGCTGCGAATAATAGAAGATCGCTCTCGTTAACCATGGGTATCAACCCTAGGCGCTATTTAATCTTTATGTTAGATTAATCCAATATTTTTTAATCCTTTTTTAAATAATTGTGAGATGCCCATGAAATGGCCTAATCTTAAGCACCTGCACTATTTGGTGACGCTACATCAAGAGCAACATTTTCACCGTGCTGCACAGCGCTGTAACGTAAGTCAGTCAACATTGAGTACGGCCATTCAGAACCTTGAAGAGCACTTCGGAAGCCAACTTCTTGAGCGTGAACATAAAACCTTTGTGTTTACATCGTTGGGACTAGATATCGTTGAACGCAGTAAAGTGCTACTTCAGGAAGCGGGAGAGCTGGTTGAGTATGCGCAAAACGCAGGCAATTGGCAGCGAGGCACCTTAAAATTAGGTGTTATTCCAACCATTGCGCCGTTTCTTTTTGAAGGCATGATGGGAGCGTTTTCTGCATTTTTACCCGAGATCAACTTGGAAATGCAGGAAGACACGACGGAGAAGTTGCTACAGCAATTGACCGACGGCAGATTAGACTTACTTATTCTAGCGTTGCCAATGGAAACACCAGGGTGTAAACAGATGGTCTTAGGGCATGACCCGTTCCATCTTATAGCGCACAAAGATATGGCTGAGCAACTACCTAATCCTGTCGACATTTCAACCTTGCCGAAAAAGAGTATTTTCTTACTTCAGCAAGAGCACTGTATGACCGGGCATGCGGTAAGTGCGTGCAATCTTCAGCACAGCGACCAAATTAGCAGCGTAGCGGCAAGCAGCTTATATACCTTGGTGCAATTAGCGAATAGCAAAA
Organism: Alteromonas sp. KUL17; assembly: GCF_006538305.1. Taxonomy (NCBI): domain Bacteria; kingdom Pseudomonadati; phylum Pseudomonadota; class Gammaproteobacteria; order Alteromonadales; family Alteromonadaceae; genus Alteromonas; species Alteromonas sp. KUL17. The sequence continues at coordinate 206,083 of NZ_BJKJ01000001.1, read as the reverse complement.
TGGGCTACACCTTCTTACCTGAACTTGCGATAAACCAGTCTATTCTTGAGCACACGGGTCTTAAGAGCTTCCCCGCTGAAGAGCAGGGGTTTCGTGAGATTGGCTTAGTATGGCGTTCAGGCACTACGCGTATGCAGCTGTTTCGTCGTATCGGTGAAATTATCTCGCCACTGTTGCCTATTCCCACGTTAAAATAACCTTGGCGCTGAGCGCGCTACCTTTCATATTTATCTAAAGCGGTTAAGCCTATAGGTTCAGCCGCTTTTTTATTGCTGACATCAATTATTGTCTTGTGCACCAACCCCAAAGAAGTTCTTCATCCATCGCTTAAAGCACAGTTTCATTGGCGTTATTCCCTAAATGACAATTTATTTATCAATTAAACAAACTTTTTTGCAAAGCTTATCGACTTAATGGTTAAGTAAAAAACAGAGCGTAAAAACGGGGAACGGCGTGTTTAATAAACGAGATGAAAAACTCGTGGAACAGGCATTAAAGGGTAATAAAAAAGCGTGGTTTACGCTTATATCTCGCTACGAAACCGCTATGTATCAATACGGTATTCGAATGACAGGGAATAGCCATGATGCAGCAGATTTAATGCAGGAGATTTTTATCTCTGTGTTTCGCAGTCTTGCCTGTTTTAAAGGTGAGGGCAGTTTTAAAAGTTGGCTCTATCGCATTGCCCACTGTCGCTGCGTTGAACTGTATCGCAAGCGAAAGCCGCATTCTGACATTAACGATATACAGGCGCCACTTTGCGGTGCGCCATGCCCTGAAATGCAGCTTTATAGCGACAGAGAGAGTAGAGCATTAACGCAGGCTATGCAGACCCTACCTTTGGGCCAAAAGGCGGTGGTGGAATTGAAATTCTTCGGCCACTTCACGTTCGAAGAAATTGCACAGCAAATGGATATCTCAGTAAATACCGCTAAGTCGCGACTTTACGCAGCCTTGGCAAAGTTGAAGTTGGAGTTGGAATAATGACCTTATATGACAAAGAAGCCTTATTCTCAGCTTATCTGGACAACTCGCTTGATAGCGAGCAAGAAAAGCAGTTTAACGCGTTGTGCGAAGCAGATGCTGAATTTGCGCAGGCGGTAGAAAATAGCGCCCGTTTGAACAGCGCAAGAGCAAGCTTCGTTGCTCCGGCGCCTCCCCAATGGGCCAAAGAACAGACCTTTTTTAAGAAAGATGAACCTCGTTCGCTTTCGTCTTGGTTGAGCTTGCCAGGGTGTGCCATGGCCATGTCAGCCTGTGCGCTGTTAGCCGTACTTACTGGCGCTAAGTTGTCATATAGCGATAACGGTGTAGCGCTTACGTTTTCAAACAATGGCGTCAACACAGTGGATGAAATGGTGGAGCAGCGCGTGACACAAGAAGTTGCTAAAGCTTTAGGTGAGCAACGTGATTTCTATCAACAAGCAAACCAAACACTATTCAAAGAATACGCTCAGGCGCTATCTACACAGCAGCAACAAAGCAGTGCAGAGCTTACTAAGTACTTGTTAGCGTCGAGTAGAGAAGAACGCAAACACGACTTTGCCGAGCTTATTAAATTTATCAACGAGCAGCGTATTGACGATCAAAGATTCTATGCACGCCAATTTACGCGTCTACAGGATGAAATTGATGACCTTGAATTAGGGTACAGCGCGGTAAGTTTATCTAACAGCCGTTCTGAAGTGCCATTAACCATGCCGTATGAAACAAACAATCCACAGTCGTCGCTAGATGATTAATGTAATTAGGTGAAATTATGAAACGTTTATTAACTGCTTTACTACTTTGCTCTGCTGCTGGTGGTCTTGCGAACGCACAAAGTACGCAAAAATATGACACGCTATCAAATGAATTAGAAATAATGTCTGGGGTACTCAAAACGTCCTTACGACAAAATGCCGCGACTGATTCTTGGAGAGTGAGTCAAATTGAAACCAGCTATCTTGCTGGGCAGGGGGCGGTATTTACTTTTTCAGTAAGAGGCCAAAGCGGTAACTGGGTACGAGAGATAGAAACGCTGGTAGAAGGATTAGTTGCCACCGTACCACCTGTACCGCCTGCACCACCAGTTCCGTCTGCAAATTCGTTTAGTGATGTAGATGACATTGTGTTTGAAGCAGCCAGAGAGTGGGAAGCTTACGCAGAAGAAACCAGCCATCATTTTTCTCAGGCGTTTGCTGACAACAATAGTCGCTTACGCGACTTGCGCAACATGCAGCGTGAACTTGCCTGGGAAGCAAGAGAAGTAGAGCGTGAACTGCGAGATATTACCTTTGAATTGCGTCACGCTGACGAGGCGCGAAAAAAAGAATTACTCGCGCAAAAAGAGCAGTCTGGAGAGCAGCTTAAGCAATTAGAAGCGAAAGAAAAAAGCATGAAGGATGAGCTTAAAGCAATTGAAAAAGAGCAGACTAAACAAATGGAGGCGCGTAAAGCGCAGCAGCAGCAAGCTTACAAAACGTTTCTGGCCGGTTTTGAGTCGGGCATGAGCGAGACCTTATGCAGATTTGGGTCAGGCTTGCGCGGTCTGCCGGAAAATGAACATATCAGCATGGTGCTGAAAGATTTTGAGATGGACGAGAGTCGCGAGCGCAAAGACCGAATTTATGTATTTACTCGTGCTGATATAGTGCGCTGTGTTCAAGAAAAAATAGACGCGAATAAACTTCTCACCAACGCTAATATTTATCAGTTTTAAATAAATAAGCTCGGCGCACTTATGAGCGCTTTGCTTTGTTAAAACAGCACGCGCGCCTTCGTTAATGAACGTTGATAACGAAGGCGCGCTTTTTATTGGCCTACATTTTAGGTGCAATATGCCCTAATTCTGCTGCCCATGTGAGTTCAGATCTCTTAAGGTTATTTGCCGCACTAGCGCCAAAGCTGTGCAGCGCATTGTAAGCGCTATTAGATGGAACACGGCAATAGTGGCAAAGTGCATAGAATAAAAGGCTACAGCGGTGCTGTGAGCCGTCGCAGTGTAAGTATATCTTCGCTCCTTCGGTCAACATTTGAGATAGTTCATGAAGGTATTGATGCAGATGCGTATCCTCAGTAGGCGATTCTGACGATGGATGTACAAAGGGAACCCATAGCCACTCTAGCCCAACTGCGACAGAATTGTCGCGTATAACTGGCGCATGTTCTTCACTGGTCTGAACCGTTGCAATATGGGTAACACCCAGTGACTTAAGGCGTTCAAAGTCACTTTCAACGGGCTTTTTACCCAAGCATATTTGTCCTGCGTGTAGTGAAAACCACGCAATACCTGGTGTCAACGTAGTGCTGTCTTGCTTTTTCTCAGCGTCTTGCTTGTTTGTTAGCATAAGTTTTTACATGGTTTTGGCATAGCAGCTTAATTTGGGCCTTTTGTTAAACGACAAAATAATAAATTGAAAAGTAGTGGCAGCTACATCCGCCAATCACGAACATGTGCCAAATTGCATGGGTGTACTTTACCTTTTTTGCCACGTAAAAGCACACGCCTACACTGAAACACAGCCCGCCTGCTACCAATAACCATAGGCCAGCACCGGGAAGGGCGACATAAAGAGGGTAGATAAGACCCAGTGCAATCCATCCCATCAGCAAATAAGTCATCACGGATACCTTTGGGAAACGGTGCTGCGCGACGAGCTTAAACGCCACGCCGCCAATTGCCAAGCTCCAGATAATCGCGGTCATAGTAATACCCAACACGCCACCAATCGAAACCAGTAACAATGGTGTGTAAGTACCTGCTATCAATAAGTATATTGCGCTGTGGTCAAATAGCTTAAGCCATCCCTTTGCCTTTTGATGGGAAATGGCGTGATAAAGGGTTGAGCTTAAAAACACCAGAATGAGTGTAGAGCCATAAATAGCTGCAGTGGTTAACGCGAGCGTATCCTCCGCTCGATACAACATAAATACTAAACCCACGATAGCAGCAATAAAGCCAACCCCATGACTAACACTGTTCAGCCACTCTTCCAGTACAGAGTAGGCTTTTGCAGGAATGCTTTTTGATTGCGGCACAGCCTGTGTCTGAATCTGCTCTTGGATCATCACAGCTCCTGTTTTTTTCTTTCTAAGAATAATGGGTAGTAAATGCCCTTAAAGCCTCTTGTCGCACTTTCTCGATAAGACATGCGATCATTTCAGCGACTAACGCTTTCAATTGAAACGTGCAGCTCAGCATTTTCCCTACTACGTCCATTAGGACAATTATAGCGCACACTTGTTCGCTCAATGCGAAAATAATAACAGAAAACGTCAATAATCTGATGACAATCAGATTACAAAAAGAGGTTAAAATACCAATACGCATAGATAATTGCCCACTCACAAGGCGCTGGCAAGTTTCCTAGCAATGCTTGGGAATGTAGGGCTGAGTGGTGATTATCTATCCGGACTAGTTTAAATCTGCATTCTCAAAACAGCCGCCTAATTTGTCCAGTAGGACTTTTAACGTACGGCTTTCATCTGCAGTCATGCCATTAAGCTTGCAGAGCATTTGCACAGGCACGTCTTCTGCTATGGCTTTCTTCTTCTTGCCCGTTTCAGTGAGTTGAACGCGCTTAACGCGTTTGTCGGCTTTATCTTTAGTGACAACTAAAAAGCCTTTGTCTTGTAGCTTTTTAAGAATCAGCGACATAGCACCACCATCTATGGCCGTTCTCTCCAGAAGCTCGGCAATAGTAATGCCGTCATTTTCCCATAGCGCCATTAACGTCACATATTGAGGATAGGTGATATCCAGCGCTTTAAGAAGGGGGCGGTAAGCACGAGTGAATGCATTCGACAGCGTATAAAAACGGTGGCAAAGCTGATTTTCCAACTTCAATAATTCTGACATGACGCTTAACCCTTATCGATACGGCTTTTTCTTAACAATAATATTTTGCATACAAAGAACTTGATCTGCAAGTTGGTTTGGTGATAATTTATTTTGCATGCAAAGTAGTTGTTTAAATAAACCTATGAGGAGAGTAACTATGCATAAACTTCAACAAGTCGTTTATACCGGAAGTGCAACAGCAACGGGTGGTCGTGAAGGAACAGCTAAATCAAGTGATGGTAAGCTAGACCTTAAACTCTCTACACCCAAAGAGTTGGGCGGTGCAGGTGGAGAAGGGACGAACCCTGAACAAATGTTCGCAGCGGGCTATTCTGCGTGCTTTATCGGTGCACTTAAGCATGTGGCTGCATCGCAAAAAATTAAGCTGGCCGATGACATTAGTGTAACTGGCAACGTTGCAATTGGACCTATTGAACAAGGCTTTGCTATTGCAGTAAAACTGACGGTAGATTTGGGCGATATGGACAAAGCACAAGCGCAAGGCTTGGTGGAAACTGCGCATCAAGTATGCCCATACTCAAATGCGACCCGCGGTAACATTGAAGTAGATATTAGCCTTGCTTAATTAAACGGCAAACGAGTCAGCGGTTAACGCAGATAGTTAATGCCCTCGTCAGATAGCTACGCCTTCGTCAGATGGCGTAGCTATCCTGCACTTATTCACGTTAACCCTTACTGCTTTTCGAAATATAGCGCAGTTACAACGCAGCTCTTCGAATTAGAGTCGCCAGTCATATAACAGATTGATACACTGAGATCGTATCAATCATCCTTTAGGAAGTTATATGAAAAAATACGGATTACTGGCTACATTCGTATGCGCGCCTGTTTTGTTCGCATGCAGCGACAACAGCAATGTAGACGCAGCCAAGACAGACAAAGATCAAGCCGTCAGCGTAGGCTCGACTTCAGACACTGAAGCACAAAATGTTGCAGTAGCAAACCAAGCTGACGCGGCTATTGCCTCTGGGGTAGATTATCACTCCTTCGCGAACCCTAATGAGATTCGGGTTACCCATCTCAGCCTAAACCTAACTGCAAACTTTGAGACCAAGCAGCTTGTTGGCGACGTAACGCTTGATGTAAAGCGTGAAAAGCCCGACAACAACACATTGGTGCTAGATACGCGAGCATTGGACATTCAAAGTGTTACCGTAGACGGTGAAAGTGTTCCTTTTGAAATGGGAGAGGTTGACCCTGATTTAGGTACACCTCTTACGATTACGTTACCTAGTTCCGCAAACGCAGTAACGGTTGCGTATTCAACCTCACCTGAAGCGTCTGGCGTACAATGGTTAACGCCAGCGCAAACTGCAGGTAAAATGCACCCGTTCCTGTTTACCCAAGCGCAAGCGGTTCACGCGCGAAGCTTCATTCCGCTTCAAGACTCACCGCAAGTACGCGTAACCTATGACGCGACCATTAAGACACCTGAAGCGCTGTTGGCGGTGATGAGTGCGTCAAACGATCCTACCACCGAGCGCGATGGTGAATATGAGTTCACCATGCCACAGCCTATCCCTTCGTATCTTATTGCGTTGGCTATAGGTGATTTAGAATTTAAAGCCATGGGTGAGCGTACCGGTGTGTATGCTGAGCCTGCGCTACTTGAAAGTGCAGCGAAAGAATTTGAAGACACTGAGGCGATGTTAGAAGTAACAGAAGAAACCTATGGACCTTACCAGTGGGACCGTTACGATCTGCTAATTCTACCACCGTCATTCCCGTTTGGCGGTATGGAAAACCCTCGTTTGTCGTTTATCACGCCAACGGTTATCGCGGGTGATAAAAGCTTGGTTTCATTGATTGCTCATGAACTGGCGCACAGCTGGTCTGGTAACACGGTAACAAACGCTACATGGCGTGATCTGTGGTTAAACGAGGGCTTCACAACCTACTTAACATACCGAATTATGGAAATGATCTACGGCCATGATCGTTTCAAAAAAGAAGCTGTTCTAGGTTATCAAGACCTGGAGAACGATGTTGCCGCATTAGAAGAAAATGATGAGATCCTGGCCATCGACCTTCGTGGTCGCAATCCGGACGATGTTTTCTCAAATATTCCCTATGAAAAAGGCGCACTGTTCTTACGTGAAATTGAACAGAAAATTGGCCGAGAAAACTTTGATGCGTTCTTAATGCAATACTTTAAAGACTTTGCCTTTAAGAGCATTACCACTGACACGTTCATCGCTTATTTAGATGATACCTTATTAAAACAGTACCCGGATAAGCTTGATGCAGAGCGCATTCAAACGTGGATTTTTGAACCAGGCATTCCCGAGGGAGCGCCACAGCCAGAATCTGATGCGTTCACTAAAATCGATGACACACGAAGCGCGTGGCTTTCTGGCGACGTGAAAGCGGCGGATATTGAAACCGCGCAATGGACTGTACACGAGTGGTTATATTTCCTTAACAACATGCCCGAATCGCTAAGCAGCGCACAGCTGGCTGAGCTAGATTCAGCATTTTCACTTACCTCTACTAAAAATAATGAAATTGCTCACAGCTGGTTGATGATTGCAGTAGAGAATAACTATCAGCCTGCGTTTGATCGTTTGTATAGCTATTTGGTGTCGATAGGGCGCAATAAGCTTGTTAAGCCCCTTTACCGCGAGCTATCAAAAACACCTGAAGGCAAGGCGTTTGCTAAACGCGCATTTGAAGAAGCGAAACCGGGCTATCACCCACTTACTGTGAAAGCTAATGAAGGCTATGTGAACTAAGACTTTATTAGACTCATGCGAACCGGTCTTGATAAGAAGACCTTCGTTTTTGTGATAACGACAGTAAAGGTCTACGTTTGTAGATTACCGTTACTTGGCTAAAAAATAAAAGCAGCTCAATTGAGCTGCTTTTTTTGTGTCTGTCACTGGTATAGAAAACGCGAGAGGAAAAATAATAAAAATTTGAACAATTGTTCAAATAAACGATCTGAAAGTTGGGTACAACGTATAGAATTTTACTTTGATGTGTATCTGTACAAAGCAGCTTATCGCGATCTCGCTTGTACTTTGAAGGATTAAACCGACTTTAAGGAGTTTTTATGTATACGCAAAAAATGCATCCAGCAACGACATTTCCCGATGTCTCAGCAACCCTATCCACAGAGGAAACGGTGTCGCTTACCAATAAAGAAGAGGGATGTGATTGGAAAATGGTGGTTGTTTATCGCGGTAAACACTGTCCAATATGTACTAAATTCCTGAACAAATTAGAAGATTATAAAGGTCGTCTACGCGAGCTCAATATTGATTTGGTGGCTGTAAGTGGTGACAGCAAAGCACAGCTCGATGAGCATCTAGACGACCTGTCGATTACGTTCCCTATCGCTTACGGTCTCTCGCAAGAAGATATGGAAAAACTTGGGTTATACATCTCCAAGCCGCGCTCAGATAAAGAAACCGACCACAATTTTGCTGAACCTGCGCTATTTGTAGTGAATGAAAAAAACGACATTCATATTGCTGAAATAGCAAACGCGCCGTTTGTGCGCCCTGACTTAGAGCAACTCGTATCAGGCTTGGAATTTATACGTAACCCAGATAACAACTACCCCATTCGAGGCACCTTTAAAGGATAAGGTCAACAGGCCCTAGTTATGTGAGATAAAAAGGTAAGGCTTTGGTGGTTTTCAGAGCCTTTTTTATTTACATATAGAAACCATCAAAAGCTAGCCCTAATTTTATCGCTTGCTTATTGTTTTCTAGGGCTTACTCGTTTTCAACTGACACTGAAAAAGCAATGGGGGCCATCTGCTTTTTAAAGTCCTCCAGTGCATCTAAAGGTAGCTCAACATTTATTACCACACTGTTTCCATAGTTACAGTTCGCAATTTTACCTTGAGCTTGCTCTACCAAGTGACGTACAAACTGCTCGTGTTTGAAATCGATGTCTACGCTAAGCGGTTCCAGCTTTATCTCTTGTCTTACCTCAAGAGCATCTACGGCTTGCTGTGCTGCAGCCGAGTAAGCCCTTACCAATCCCCCCGCACCTAATTTAATTCCGCCAAAATAACGCGTGACAATAATCATGATGTCGCCGATATCTTTGTGTTGGAGTACATTTAATATGGGTTTACCGGCAGTGCCGCTAGGCTCGCCGTCATCAGCCATCGCCGCGCTACTTGGCGAGTTAGGGTTGCCAAAAACATAAGCCCAGCAATGGTGTCTGGCGTCGGGATACCGTTGTTTCACACTATCTAAAAGCGCCATTGCACTTTCACGAGAATTTGCAAAGCCGGCACAAGCAATGAATTTGCTTTTCTTAATTTCGTACAGGGTTTCAACCTGTTTAGCTGGAACGGGATAAGTCATCAGCGCATTGTAAGCTAAGACAATTTTTTATTTAAGCCAAATAAGGTAAGCAGTGTGTTTTATCGCTTAATAAAACGAAATTTTAGACGACGATAGGCTCAGATAGAACGCAGTGGTCAAAAATACTACTATTTGGCGAATTATTTTGAAAGGTCGTATTTCATTTACTGTTCTAGCGTGGTGCACGCAAAATAACCCCCACAATTAAACGGTGCTAGGCTTGTACGTATGCGTACGCGAAAAATCGGCTGTGTGAAAAAGCGGATTAAAAAAGGGCTGTTGATGATACAACAGCCCTTTTTACTAATTTAACAGGACTGCTAGCGTAGAATACCTGATACAGTTTCAGATACATTCAATGCGCCTTTTTGAATTTCATCAATAATGCTTTGCACTTGCGCAATCTGTTGACTATTTTGGTCAACACTGTCTTTAACGCCTGCCATTTTCTTCGTGGATTTGTCAGCAAGCTTTCTGTTCTCTGCCACTACACTTTCAATCTCCACAGTCGAATCGCTGGTACGTTGCGCTAGCTGCCTCACTTCATCTGCTACTACAGCAAATCCTCTACCTTGATCGCCTGCACGTGCAGCTTCAATAGCAGCATTTAGTGCTAAAAGGTTGGTTTGCTCAGCAATGCCACTGATTGTTGTCACAATGGTTTCAATTTTTAGCGATTGCTCACTCAGTTCGTGCATAAGTTGATTGGTTTGCTCAACTTCTAACATGGCTGTATTGAAAATCTCAACGCTTCGTTGAAGTGACGAGGCTCCTTCATGGGCAATTTGAGACGTCTCTTCTGCCGTTGATACTGCGAGTTCCGCCGCCTGTGCGATTGCATTCTTTTCGTTAATTGCATCGGTAATGTTAGATGCAAATTTAATAACTTTTACTACTCGGCCCGAAGCGTCAAACACGGGGTTGTACGTTGCTTCCAACCACAATGCGTTACCGTGCGCATCTACGCGCTCAAACTGACCTGAAGAGAAATTACCGCGGGCAAGGTTATCCCAAAAATTAGGATTTTCTTGATAAAACTTATCGCGACAGAACATGCGATGGTGTTTACCTTGAATGTCGGCCAAACTGTATTTCACTGTTGCAGTAAAATTCTCATTTGCCGTGATAATTGTTCCATCAGGATGAAACTCAATTACCGCCATCGACTTGTTTAGTGCGTCAGTCACTGCTTTACCGGCAAAATAGGCGTTTTCATGTTCAGTGATATCGTGGTAAATGGCATGAATTTCTGTAACGCCATGCTTATTCACCGCTACATAGCTTGCCTTAAGCCACTTCGTTTCACCTAACGCCGATTTTCTTGCAACCGTGTCGCTAAAGCTGCCGCCATTGACTAAGTGTTGCCAAAACGATTTGTACTGTGACTCAGGTTCAACACCTTCAACGCGCATTGCCGCATGGGAAAACGACGTTGCGGTTGAATTTGGGTAATCCAAAATGGAAAGTAATACGGGAGAGGCAAATGTGCACTGTCCATCAGTACTATAGATGGCATAGGCCATTGTATTTTTGAACGCATCCAGCGTGCCAAGCAAGCCTTGGCTCTCGTCCCTAAGAGCCGAAATGTCATTATTGTATCGAGAACTTGATACGAGCATAACGTCTCCGAAAATTACAAGTATAATTAAGAATTAGCGTAGTCTATGTTAACTATATTTAACATTTATGTCGTTTAGACATTAGGCGAAGCCTATGTCTAAGGCATTATCAATTAGGCTTAATTTATCTATAAGTGGTTGTTTTCATTGTTACATAACGGTAACTATTTCCATCTAACAAGAAACATTCGAACTAATAAGACCACTCGATGCCATTAGAACGCTTTATCCCATTTCGCAAACATGATGTTAGTAGATTGTGTGAAAACGTAATTGTGCAAGAGAGGACTCTTTTTCGTACGTTCTCAACATTGCTCGTTAATCGCATACACTATCAATATCATGAGCAACTTGAGGGTCTGAAAGATAGCTATAACGACTTTGATCCAAACAAAGACACCCGCGATCTTACACCTTCAAGTGAAGCTACGAGAAAGCAAAGCCAAAAGGCGTTTTCGAGTGCGTTTGCCAATCTATTAAACGCAGCCAATTTTGAAAAAGTCACAAACGAAGATTTAGAAGCAGCATTAAACGAAGAGTCGCTGTTTAAAGTGCGCCTTGCGGTTAGCTTCGAAGACTTTGAAGATGTGGTGTTTTATCGACGGGGCGAGTCGGTAAAAACTGAAACGCTGCGTACTTTTTTCGGGTTGCGAAAAAAGCAGGTGTCATTTACCAACTACGACAAAGTGGCTGTTTATATCACTTTTAAAGATGAAGCCTACTTCAAAGAGAAAGGGCAAACGCCAGTTACCTTTAAACCTGGTTCCACCATAATAAAGCTTTTCCAAAACGTACCTAAAGCAGACTTGGAGATGCTGTTTCCCAATAGCGAAGTCAAAATGCGTCCGCTAGATAAGTTGATCATTAGTGCATCGGCGGCAATAGGTGGCACCGTGGTGCTAGTGACTAAGTTAGGCGCATCGCTACTTCTCATGGCATCTTTTCTGGCCTTTTGGCTTGGCTTTAAAGACGATGAAGTGGAATTGACTAAGCAAAGCCTAATAACTTTTGGTATTGGCATGGGTGTATTCGGCAGCTTTATCTTTAAGGAATGGACAAAGTTTAAAAACAGAAAAATCAGGTTTATGAAAGCATTGTCTGACAATCTCTATTTTAAAAATTTAGACAATAATGCAGGCGTGTTTCATACGTTAATTGATGCAGCAGAGGAAGAGGACTGCAAAGAAGCTTTGTTGGCTTATACATTTTTGCTGAAATGTAGTGAAGTGTCTGTAGAAGGTGGTGCTGCATTCTGCGCGGTGCGTGCAGAGCGCGAGATTGCCGCTGGTGGAATGACATTAGCAACCCTCGATAGTGTAATAGAAAGTTACTTTTCAGAAGAGCTTGATTGTGCGCTCGATTTCGACGTTACTGACGCTATTAATAAGCTGGTGGACATGGAACTAGTCGAACAATACGGCGATATTTTTATGGCGCGGGCGCTTAACGATGCTGTGAAGATACTTGATGACTACTGGGATAATATTTATCAGCCTGTTTGATTGACCCTTTAACGTCGATAATAGTACGCCAAGGAATAATAAAGCCTAAGCGAAGCTTTCAAGCCTTATTGCTACTCATTACGCACGTGAATAGCGGAAGGTAAGCGCTGACAGTTTGAGTACTTATCCACTAAAATAACCTTCGTGTTGTGCTTGTTTAACTGTGTCTAAAAAGGCTTTTATTCTTAGCGATTGATGGGGACGCTGTGGGTGCACAACAAACAGCTGACTGGTGCTTTTTATTGGAGGCTCACTCGGTGTCGACCCCAGCTTAATTTCTTCAAAAAGTGCGACCAGTTCACCCGCCTTACTATGCTTTTTCGCCACATAGCTTGGCAGTCTTGCAATGCCGCGGCCTTCCAGCACATGCTGAATGAGCGCCAGATTATCATTAAGTTTTAACCAGCCTTTAACCGCTGTGCGCTTACCGTTTATGAGCCAGTTATCTTGGTCGGGGCCGCAAAAGCACTGGTGCGCATCTAAATCGCTCAACACTTTGGGTGTGCCGGCTTGCTTAAGGTATTGCGGTGCTGCAACTATGGTATGGCTATAAGTAAATAATTGCTTGGCCACCATATCTTGCGGCGGGTTGTTAGTAGAGCGAAACGCCAAGTCGAAATGACCTCGGTTTAAGTCGTGCCTTTGATAGCTGGTATCTAAATGGAACGAAACATCAGGATGCTGCTGCGAGAAGGAAAAACACAGTTCGCTTAACAAGTAGTGCGCAAACATATTCGGCGCCGTAATGGCGATTATTCCTTCCAGCTGCGTTTGCTCACGTACTAAATTTTGCTCTAGCTCTACCACGCTGCGATTAATCTTCTGTGTATCGGCGTACACTTGTTTACCTTCGTTGGTAAGACTTACTTGGCGTGTTGAGCGCTGCAGCAACTTTACGCCTAACGCAAGTTCAAGCTCCCTTATTTGCTCCGACAGGTAGCCCCTCGATATCTGCATTTTCTCTGCCGCAGCACCAAAGCTTAAGGTTTCTGCTACCGCACTAAACAGCATCAATCGCTCGACTTTTTTATGTGGTTTCATTGGCTTGTTACTTTTTACACGAGATTAAATCGGAGATAAATATTCACAACATGCTCGAAAAACTGCGTCTTGAGCAACGTCACATCAGAAAATGTAGAGTTAGTGATTATATATGGAATACAGCTATTCGCTATAAAGAATAATGATTTCGCTATTGTGCGCTGAAAGGTGGTAACGGCAAGCGTAAACTTGAGCTATCCGAAAGGCCTTTATTAATTCTTTTTTGCGAGCGGTGTATATGAAAAACCTTCCTCTAAATCAGTACATTTCACACGCCAGTCAGCTGGTTTATGGCTGTATGGCTATTGGTGGAGAGTGGGACTTTAACCCATTAACCAAAGATCAAACCCAGCATGCTTTTGCGGCGGTCGATGCTGCGCTAGAAGCCGGTATTACCGTGTTCGATCATGCTGATATATACCGAATGGGTAAAGCAGAACAAGCATTTGGTGAAGTGTTAAAAGCTCGCCCTAACTTGCGGGAAGAGATAGTGCTTCAGTCTAAATGCGGGATTCGTTTTGAAGATGAACACGGGCCCAAACGTTACGATTTTTCGAAAGACTGGATTGTCACTTCTGTTGAAAACACGCTTTCGCGATTAAATACGGAATATCTCGACCTGCTTTTGCTGCACCGCCCAGACCCATTGATGGAAGAAGAGGAGGTTGCCGCTGCATTTGATGCCTTGTTTGATAGCGGTAAGGTTAAGCGCTTTGGCGTGTCGAATATGAGCGGCGTACAAATGCAGCATCTTTATCACTATATTAATCAGCCGCTTATTGCAAATCAGGTTGAGATGAGTCTTACTAACTTAGGCTTTGTGGATGAAGGTATTTATGTCGGTAACCCAGATGGGCAGCATGTGAACTTTACAGCGGGCACACTTCAATACGCAAAGCAAAACAACATTCAAATGCAGTCGTGGGGGCCAGCAAGCCAGGGTAAATATACCGGAGCACCCGCCACGCTAACTGCGCAAGAAGAAGCGACTAAAAAACTCGTTGCGACCTTAGCGCAAAAATATGGTGTATCGCCCGACGCAATCGTGTTGGCTTGGTTAATGCGCCACCCCAGCAACATTCAGCCAATTGTTGGTTCGGCAAACCCCAAGCGTATTAAAGCAAGTGCAGAAGCCGTTACAGTGACGCTTACTCGGGAAGACTGGTACGCATTGTACGTAAGTGCAAAAGGGATGGAGTTACCATGATGGGTTCTATTTCTTTAGCGCAAGCTCAATCAATGATTACAGACAGCATTCATTGGGCGCAAGAAAACAATCAACACATTGCCGTTGCTGTTGTAGACAGTGTGGGTGAACTTATCGCGTTCTCTCGTATGGATGAAACTAGCCCGCAAACCTGTCTACTAGCGCAGAACAAGGCTTATACGGCAGCCAGAGACAGGCAAAAAACCAGTCAGCTTGCTGCGTGGGCAAAAGAAACGAGCAAAACCATTAACTTTTGGACCGACCCTCGCATCACAGGTATGGCGGGTGGTGTACCTGTAAAAGATAAGGCAGGCAAAGTCGTGGGTGCAATAGGAATTAGCGGTATGGCCGAGTTTGATGACGAAGCGCTAGCTCAAAATATTATTGCTCAGTTTTAACCTACTAAGGAACAGGTTAATGATTCAAAAAACATCTAAAATGACAATGGCCTTTACCGCAATATTGCTTGCGTTAACTGCTTGCAGCCCATCTCTTAACAATAGAGACCGCTAACAGCGGTGTGACGAACAGTGGCGAGAGCAACAATGCGGCACAGCCACAAAGTAGTTACTTAAAGCGCGACGTGCGCGAAGACGTCTTCTACTTCGTTATGCCAGACAGATTTAACAATGGCGATGTAAGTAACGACAGCGGGGCACCAAAAGGATCGATCTCTCACGGAGGTCTCGACACAACGTCTAAATGGGCGTTTCATGGTGGCGACATGGCGGGCATCGAACAAAAACTGGATTACCTGAAATCTATGGGGATCACCGCTATCTGGATGACACCTATTTTGCGTAATAAAGCTGTGCAGAAAGGCGGTTTTGCCCACCATGGATATTGGATAGTCGACTTCACCGAAATTGACCCTCACTTTGGCAGTAACGCCGATTTAAAGCGCTTGATTGACACTGCGCATAAAAAAGATATTAAAGTATTTTTCGATATCATTACTAACCATACGGCAGACGTGATTAAGTATGAAGAGTGCCACAACGCCGACGGTTCGTTTAAAAGTGGACTAGACCAGTGCACTTATCGCAGCTTGCAGGAAGTGAAAGAGCAAGGGACTTACCGTGCTTTTGTTCCAGAAAAAGAGCAGGGTGAGAAATTTCCAGAATGGCTAAACGACCCGCGCTTTTACCACAATCAAGGTGATACAACTTTTGAAGGTGAAAATAGTTTATATGGCGATTTTAATGGGTTAGATGATATCAATACTGAAGACCCTGAAGTGGTTAAAGGGATGATTGATATTTACACCAAGCTTATCAGTGAATTTAAACCTGACGGCTTTAGAATTGATACGGTAAGGCACGTCCAGTTGCCATTTTGGCAAGCATTCTCACCGGCAATTATGGCGCACGCTAAAGCTGAGGGAATTAAGAACTTTCATGTATTTGGTGAAGTGTATGACCCAAACCCTGAAGCGCTAAGTTCATTCACTACCGAGGGTAAACTTCCTGCCGTGCTTGATTTTGGATTTCAAAGTGCGGTGGGAGGCGTGTTCTTTGAAGACAAGCCAGTGTCGACCATTGAAACTCTGATAGCACAAGATCACCTTTACAATGACGAAGACAGCAACGTTAATCAACTGCTTACTTTTTTAGGCAATCACGATATGGGTCGCCCGGGCTTCTTCTTAAATAAGCATTTACCCAATGCGTCTAACGAAGAAAAGCTGCAGCGCAGTATGCTGGCACATGCCATGATGTTTTTCTCTCGCGGCGTACCCGTCGTTTACTATGGCGATGAGCAAGGCTTTACCGGTGATGGTAATGATGTGGATGCCAGAGAAGATATGATGCCATCTAAGGTAGCTAGCTATAACGACAATACGTTGTTAGGTACTGAGCAAACCACTAAAAATGACAACTTCAACCCTGAGCACCCGCTGTACAAATCTATTGCAGAGTACGCTGCGATTCGCAAGCAGCAGCCGTTACTTCAATATGGAGTGCAAGAAAATAAGTTCTTTGATGATAAAAAGCAGGTGTTTGCCTTCGCCCGCGTAGCGAATGACACAATGCCAAACGGGGGCGTGGTGCAACAAAATGACGAAGCACTTTTAGTTGTGTTTAACGTGTCAGCCGAGCAGCAAACGGTAACGGTTTCTCAGCAGTATGAAAGCTACTTAGTTGTTTCAGGAGCCGCTAAAATTTCCGCTTCTGACAACGGTGAAACACAGATTACTCTGCCAGCTTTTAGCTTTGGGTTGTTTTCATCAAAATAATATCCTGAGCACCAGACGTTTATTAAAGCGTGTGGTGCCTCTTTTTTTACCTGCTCCCTGTGAACATGCATCACAGACAAACCATTGTCATAAAACCACAAAATCTCTATAGTTGCTGTACGGTGCGTTGAGCAACATCGACACTCCATAGCAGCAGCGCCATTGCGCCGAATGCGTTTCTCTATCTCCAATGCAACAAGCCTGGTTCACTTCTACATGAAAATATTGCATACATCTGACTGGCACTTAGGTCAGAGTTTTTTTACGAAAAGTCGCAAAAACGAACACGCCGCTTTCCTTAAATGGCTTCTTCAACAAGTAGAAGTGCATCAAATAGATGCGATTATTGTCGCGGGTGATGTGTTTGATACGGGCACGCCGCCTAGCTACGCCAGAGAGCTCTACCATGCGTTTATCGGTGAACTTCAGGGGATGCAGTGTACATTGGTGGTGCTGGGGGGAAATCACGATTCAGTATCGGTATTGAACGAAAGTAAGGCGCTACTGAAATACTTAAATAGCCACGTAATTGCCAGTACATACGGCGAATTGAGTGAACAAGTCATTACGCTTAACGATCGCAAGGGGCAGCCCAGTGCTGTACTGTGTGCCGTACCCTTTATTCGCCCACGTGATGTGCTTGTCAGTGAGGCAGGGCAAAGCGGCACTGACAAGCGTCAAGCGCTTGGCGATGCGATAAAGCAGCATTATGGGGCGCTTTATAATGAAGCCTTGTCACTGCGCGCTTCAATTGAAGAAAAACAAGGAGAGGAGGGCAGTAAAAATAGCGCTGCCATTCCTATTATTGCTACAGGGCACTTAACCGCTTTAGGCGTGAGTCAGTCAGAAAGTGTACGCGATATCTACATTGGCACCCTTGAAGGCTTTGACGCCAAAGGGTTTCCGCCCGCCGATTACATTGCACTTGGGCATATTCACAGGCCACAAAAAGTGGCTAAAACCGAACACATTCGCTACTCAGGCTCGCCCATACCGCTAAGTTTTGATGAACTAAACACACAAAAGCAAGTGGTGTTGGTTACGTTTGAAATAAAAAGCACAACGCCAACTATCTCAACGCTTCCGGTACCGCGCTTTCAGGCCATGGAAGTCATAAAAGGCGACTTAAAAGCGATTGAGGCGGCCATTAATGAAAGCGATGCCATCACGTTAGCTTCTCAAACAGATGATGCCGTTAGCGAAGTGGATAAAGCCCTTAGCGAGTTTAATAAAACCGTTAGCGCAACGGATAACGCCATTAGCTCTAAAGACCCAGTGTGGTTATGCATTGAAGTTGAAACAGAAGACTATCTGACTGATCTACAGCAGCGTATTCAGGGCTTGTTAGAAGGGAAAAACGCTGAGATTTTACAGTTGAAACGCAAGCGTAAGCGCATGGTAAATAGCCTAACAGAAAAGCAAAACGTTCAGCTTAGTGAACTATCGGTAAACGATGTATTTGAAGCGCGTTTGGCATTGGAGAGCATAGAAGACAATCCAACAAGTGAGTTGGCACCAACTGAGTCGGCACAAGGAACCTTGCTAGATGACGACCAAAGCACCCGAGCAATGGAACAAGCAGGTTCAGAAAAAAGCGCTCCACGCATAAACCGGATAAGGCAGCTGTTCAATGAAGCAGTAGAGCAAGTGCACAGCAATGATGAAGATGCTGAAGTACCAGTAGAGACCTCACTGGCAAACACGACAGACAACAAAGGCGAGTAATACAATGAGAATATTGACCTTACGCCTTAAAAATCTAAACGCCTTAAAAGGGGAGTGGAAGATAGATTTCACCCAGTCGCCGTTTATCGACAATGGCCTGTTTGCCATAACTGGCCCAACAGGGGCAGGTAAAACCACCCTACTTGATGCCATTTGTTTAGCGCTTTATCACCAAACCCCTCGCTTGGGGCCAATTTCAACGTCTAACAACGACATCATGACCCGCGGCACGGCGGAGTGTTTGGCGGAGGTTGAGTTTGATATTAAGGGGAAAGCATACCGTGCGTTTTGGAGTATGCGTCGGGCCAGAGGGAAAGTTGACGGTAACCTGCAAAGTGCTGATGTTGAGCTGGCCGAAGTTGAAAGCGGCGAGGTATTGGCTACCCAAGTTAGGCCGAAAAGCGAAGAGATTGAAAAGCTGACTGGCCTTAATTTTGCCCGTTTCACCAAGTCTATGATGTTGTCGCAAGGGGATTTTGCTGCGTTTTTAAATGCTAACGAGGCCGACCGAGCCGAGCTGCTTGAAGAGTTAACTGGCACTGAAATTTACGGGCAGATATCACAGGCAGTACATCAGCAATTTAGTGACGCTAAACAAAAGAAAAAAGAGTTTGCGATAAAGCTGGAAGGCGTAACCTTGCTTAGCGACGAGCAAATCACCCAGCTTGAAGAAGAGCAAGCACAAACCAAGAGCCAAGTTGCAACGTCTAACCAAACACTTGTTCAGTTACAAAAGCAACAGCAGTGGCAACAAGCGTTTAACGCCAATGAGCTAACCATAAAAGAAGCCAGTGAAGCGCAGCAGACCGCGAATAACGCCATCAATGAGGAGAAGCATGAGCTTGAACTCCTAACCCAAAGTGAGCCAGCTGAAAAGCTTCGCCTGCCATTTTTGCAAAGAAACGGGCTTCAGCAAGACGTAACCCGTTATAAAGAAAGGCTTGAAGAGAAAGCAGCCCAGTTGCCAGACTTAAAAACGCAAAAGGCACAGCTCAGTTTGGAAGTGATCAACGCTGAACAAGCGTTAGTTCTTACAAAGCAACAAAGCAGTGAGCTTGAAAAGCGCATAAATGAGCAGGTAGTTCCGCTAGATAACCAAATAGCGCAGCTCACTACTGAACAGCAAAAAGCAAACGAAAACGCGGCACGTTTAAGGCAGTCAATAAACGCGTTAACGCTAAAGCGCACAGAAATCGAAAACGCTTCGGCAGATAACAAGACCAAGCTTGGTGAACTGGAAACCTACTTACGTGAACATCAATCACTTAGCGGTATAGCGGAATTTTTAAGTGGCTGGAGTGAAACGGCGCGCCATATTGAACATGATAAAAAGCAGTTAGAGACACTGACACAAAGCGTAAATAATCATCGTCAGGCGCTTTCATCCCTAGATGACGCTATTGCAAAAACAAATGAGTCGTTAAGCGCGTTAACGCAGACCTTCGATGACAAAAACGCACAAGTTGCAAAGTGCGAAAAGGCACTTCAGGCGGCGCTATCTGGCAAACCAAGTGATACTAATAGTGCTAATGCAGCCAGCAAAGCAAGCCTTCAGCAAGAGCGCGATACCAAGCTCCATCATTGGGATAACGTGTTACAGATAGGGCATATTCAGCAGCAATATTTGACACTAGAACAAGAGAAAGTATCGCTGGGTGCGCAAAAGGAAGACTTAGCGAAGAAACTAGCTCAGCAGCAATCTGACCGTCAAGCCTTGGTTGATGCCTACAAGCAAACCCGCAGTAATTTAAAAGACATAGAGGCGCTTATTGCCCTGGATGCTGAAGTGGCGCACCTGCGCGCGCAGTTAAAAAGTGGCGAGCCATGCCCTGTTTGTGGGGCAAACGAGCACACCACGTCTAGCGTGGCGATTGATGTACCTGAAACTATCCAAAAGCGAGATAGCTTAAAGCAGCAGCTAGATGATATTGAGCAGCAAGGGGCGCGGGCAAAAGAAAGCGTTACACAAACTGAATTCACTCTTGCTCAGGTTAATAAGCAGCTAGAACAGGCAAGCGGGCAACGAGATACTCTGCTAGAAAAGTGGCAGCAGATTTCAAGCGTACTTAGCGCTGATATACCGAGCTTTGAAAAGGTCGACATTAATACATCGCAAAGCGTCGCTCAATTTACCCAGCAGTTTAAAACTCGTCTTGATGATATTAGTGCTCAATTAACCCGTTTAGATGAGTGCGAGCAAGCTCTAAATGCTGCACTGCAGGCTAAAAATGAAGCGCAACAGGCATTACAAGGCAAGCAGTCAGAACTTGCAGTTTCTCTGCAGCAGCGCGAAACCTTGGAAAAGCAATTTAACGAACGTAACACAGAGTTAGAGAATAAAACAAAAGGGGTTAACGATGGTCTTTTAGCGCTCAGCGAAACTATGACGGCGCACGGTGCTGATATTCACAACTTGGCTATTGATGGAATTGCCTCGTGGTTAAATGAAAAAGCCGAAGCGCTTAAAACCTATAAACACAATCATCAGCTACACGCTAAACTTAAAGATGAGTTGCAAGAGGTAGGCAGGACTCTGCTTGTGAACAATCGGGATATTGAAAGTGCCGAGAATCAGCTAAAGGATGTATCTGAAGAGCTTGTGCAGCTAGATAATAGTTTAAAGGCGCTGCGAGACTCGCGCACAACCGTATTCCCTGAAGGGAATATTGCTGAAACAAGGAATAAGGCAAACGCCGCCCAAGAAATGGCTGAGCGAAACGTGAGTGAATGCAAATCTCGTCTACAACAAACGGACACTATATTGTCTCGTTTAGAAGCCGAAATTGCCCAGCTTAATGAACAACTAAACGAAAAAGAGCAAGCACTTACAGAGGCAACAGAGCACTTTAGCCGTCAGTTGGCGAGCAGCCCATTTGCCGATGAGCACGCGTTTAGCAATGCCCTTTTAGACGAAGATACCCGCAACACCTTGCTTGAACTGCAAAAGCGATTAACTCAGCAAAAACAACAAGCGGACTTAAAGCTAGAAAACGCGCTAGCTACCCAACAATCGCTAAAAGCCCATGCTAACGCAGCATTGTGGCAGAGCGAGTTAGAAGAGCACGGTGCACAGTGGCTCGATACGAAAATTACCCAGCAAGCTCAGCAGCGTGACACGCTGTTATCGTCTTTAGGGCAAATAGAACAGCAGCTAAGCGCTAACAATCAAGCCCGCGAAAGGCAGCAACAGCTTGTGGATGAGATGGCTGCGTTTGAGGCCTATTACGACGATATTACTTACCTACACTCGTTAATTGGTTCGGCCAGCGGCGACAAATTCAGACGTTTTGCACAAGGGCTTACTCTGGACAACTTAGTGCAGCTTGCAAATCAGCAGCTTGATAAATTACACGGTCGCTATCAGTTAATTCGAAAAGAAAACGAAGGGTTGGGTTTAAGTGTATTAGACACCTGGCAAGGTGACGTAGTGCGAGATACCAAAACCCTGTCTGGTGGAGAAAGTTTCTTAGTGAGCCTAGCGCTGGCTTTAGCTTTATCTGACTTGGTCAGTCACAAAACTAGTATCGATTCACTGTTTTTGGATGAAGGCTTTGGCACCCTTGATGCTGAAACTTTGGATGTGGCGCTTGATGCACTAGACAACCTAAATGCCAGCGGAAAAATGATTGGTGTGATAAGCCATATTGAAGCCATGAAAGAGCGTATTCCTACCCAGCTTAAAGTGATTAAACGCAACGGTGTAGGCTTAAGCGCACTTGAAAAGCCTTATGCGGTTTTAAGTTAAAAAGAGAAGTATTAGGAAGTGAGGATGATTAGTCGTCACTTAACCTGATACTTTTAGCGATAAAGTGGAACCAAACCTGAGAGTCTATTGTGAGGTATAAAGCGGACCTTGGAAAAATGAATTTTCCATCTCAAAGGTCAGTAGATTGACAGCAAAACCATATGTACACTGGGCTGCAAATCTCTGGTAAGGACGCCATTGTTAACCACTCACACGCATAATTATAAACGACATCGGCCAGAGCAATTCAGGCAAGGTGAGATATAAACTAAAGACGCCCTACAGCAATGGCGCGAATCACGTTTTTTTCAGCCAGCTGGACTTTGTGAGTAAACTCGCCGCACTAGTGCCACCAGCGCGGCTCAATCTCATGCGTTTTTACGGGGTATTAGCACCAAACAGTCATGTAAGAGCAGAAGTCACCGTATCTAAGCGTAGTAAGAATAGTCCTTGTTTAAAAGAACATCCGAAAGATTCAGAAAAGCCGTATCATGCCCGCAATATGTCTTGGGCGCAAAGGCTGAAACAAGGCTAGCTAGAACGCCATTTCAAGAGATTTGTACTTAGCAGTCTACAATGCGAATCATAAGGAACAAGGTAAACAAGATGCCCCCCCTCACTCTGTGAGTGCTTCAGCAAGCCTTTTTATTTGCTCAGCACGTTGAAATTGACTGCATAGACAGGAAAAATGAACAGATTAAAAGAGTCATTCTGCCACACTATTAAAGTTATCCAACATGGTACACATTGGCCTGGAATACGTTGAGGCAAGATTTTCGTATTTTCCGACGCGACCGTACTCTCACCGCAACCTTGAAGTCCGAGACGTTCAATGTCAGACCATTGAATGATTTTAACGCGGTAAATTGTCGTCACGCTGTAGGCCACAATAGCTTTATCATAAAAATGTCACGTATTCGGATAATAATTTAAGTTTTTTGGCCTTAACACGTCCACCGGAATAATAATGAAGGATACGATTCTATCCACTACCGTGTACTCGCATTCTCTTCGCAGCTATATCCGAAAGCTCGTGAGTAGAGAATCAGACGTCGACGATGTGATCCATGATACCTACATAAAGATGGCAGGCGTTAAACAGTCTATTGAAGAACCCGTGCACTACGCTCATCGTGTTGCAAAGAATATCGTACATGACATGCATCGTCAGCAGTTCCGCCAACATCAGGTATTAGAAGATGAACCTGCTTGTGATAAGAGTGAATTAGATGATGTGATGGAGCATGCGCAAAGAATTGAATTTTATCAGCGCATAGTATTACGTATGCCCAAAATTCGGCGAGAGGTGTTTATTTTGTACCGGGTGAAGGGCAGAGAAAAACAAGAAATTGCACAACAATTGGGCCTCTCAATGGACAGTGTTAATAAACATATTACCCGGGCATTAACCACGCTGAAAGCAGAAATGGCAGTGTTGCTCAATGAGAAGAAGGGCAAGCAATGACATCGCGAAATGACTCAAATAGATCTTGCCCGATCCAGGATGACGCTCTGGCGAAACAAATATGGGATGATCCTGCTTTACTGGAAGCATTGTCCAGCCCTGAAGAAACGATATCAGATAAGAAAAGAGTTGCTAAATGGCATCAGGTAGCTTGGTCTGCAGCAGCATGTTTCATGATTGTAACGTTAACTTTTTTTCTTCTGCCATCTCAAACAAACGTTGTACCGTCTGATACCACAGCATCGGTAGTACTTGCTACCGGTACTGCTGAGCGGGAAAAATTTGAACTGGAAGATGGTTCCCATATTCACTCCAATGCCTCAACCTCTCTAACCATTGTCTTTTCCACTCAATTTAGGCAAGTAAGCATGGAGAAAGGGGAGGCTTATTTCAATGTAGCTAAAGATGCTACAAGGCCGTTTGAAATTTCTACCGATTTTGGCAAAGTCACCGTGTTGGGCACGTCGTTTAATGTAGACACAGACAGCACAGGCATGGAAATAAAGGTATTCGAAGGGGTGGTGAAGGTTGCTCCCTCCGATGGTCAAGCAGTGACACTGTCCGTTGGACAGCGAGTGGGTGTGGACCGTTTTGGAAACATGTCTTCAGTGACGAGTTTTGATCACGTCGTGAAAGAGGATTGGATGTCAGGCATGTTACACGCTGACAGTATGTCGATGAGACAGATTGTCGAACGAATAAATCGCCACACAAACAAACCGGTATACCTCGCGCCTGGCCTCTCTGAATATTCTGTGACCGGCACATTTTCGCTGTTAAAGCCTACTGACAGTCTGGCTATGCTAAGCGAATTGTACGATTTGGAAATTGAAGAGAGCCAAAAGAGTTATTACCTAACACCGCAGTAACGGTGTCATGCATATTATTGCAAAAGCACTGCTCATCACCATAGTTATCTTGCTTTTTACTAGCAGCGCGAACGCAGAAACGGTGAGTGATGAACAGTTTGTATCCATTCCTGAAGGTACGCTGGTTACTGCTTTGTCCAGCCTGGGGGAACAATATCGGCAATCCGTCATTGCCGATAGCCAGGCAATTTCACAGTTTAATGTTGCCCCGTTAAATGGTGAATACACATTTGCTGAGGCACTGAGTCTTCTTGTTGATGGTCTCCCGCTAGAGGTACGGTTTGTTGGAGACGGCGCAGTAATAAAACTACGCGCAGCAAAGTTGAGTGCGCAAACCGAGCAGGAAACGGCAGAAAAGCAAAGTAGAATAGAAAAAGTATTGGTTGTCGGAGAAAGACTGTCTTCGGTGACAAAAACGCCTACACAAGCCATGAAAAACGCCTTAGAAGCCCAATTGGCGTCGCGAAAACAGACACCTTCGTTTCTCAGTACAGCAAACTTTCAAAGCTTAAATGCGTCATCTGCAAATACGCTTGCGGATGCCTTTGGCTTTCTATCGGGACTTACCGTAGCAAGAGATTTTGGTGAAGGGCTGAATGTCAGTGTGAAAGGGCTTGGGCCTGACTATCAATCAACACAATTAAATGGTCACCCTCTCGCAGTGAATGAGAATGTCAGAGACAGTGGGCAGTCAGGGCGGTCTTTTCGATTCGATGTTTTGCCAGCACAGCATGTTGAGCGCATTGATGTTGTTAAGAATCCTACTGCGTCTGTCGTTGAGGGGGGCGTAGGAAGTACTATTCTTGTACAAAGCTTACGACCACTCACTATAGGTGAGCGGGTTTCTAAAGTTAGCGCGGGTGCTACGTTAACAGAACATAGTGAGAAAATTCGCGCAAACTTTAACACGCTGCAAAATTGGTTGAGTAGCGACAAATCTTGGGGGGTTTTACTTTCTGCTAATCACAACGCTCGGGAAATACGACAGGATCATTTTCATACCTGGAATTGGGAGCCAAACGGTAATAGCTACTTGCTGGATGGCATCGATGGGGGTGTACTCATTCCAAGTAACAGAATGGCGATTACTGTCGAGCGAGAAAAGCGAGACACAGAGAGTTTTTCTGTCTCCACACAGTGGCGTCCAAATACATCAATGATATTTAGCGCCGATCATTTTTATTCTTCACTTACTTCGCAATATGTGGAACAGCGATGGCTGGCGAGGCTTGATACCAAAGGTGCGACCGTCGACTCCATAGTTGTACAAAACAACAGCTTAGTGGGTGGGCAATTTAGCAACATTGTGGTTAAGGCTGCGTTGGATAGTTCTGAACAACGTCATATAAATCAAACGTCGATAGTCGAGCTTCAGGTCGACACGCAGGGGTGGTTCGCTGATATGTCTTTGGCAAAAACCTCTGCGCTGAGCTACACCTCTCAGCCCATACGGCGAACACGTTTTCAGAGCGAACCGCTCACCTTTTCTTTTGCAAAATTAGCCGGCAAGAAAGCAACTCCTTACATCGATTTCGCCGCATCACCTGTGTTTGAAAATTCTTCACCAGAGCATGTTAGTGCCAGAAATATTAAAGTAAACGACGAAGGACATTCACTACGCTTTGCGCTCACTAAGCCCATGAGAGGGATGATTCATGAAGTATCCTTTGGACTTGATTGGCGGGAACAATCCCGTAGATATAGCCGCCAGGATATGAAAGTCAGCGGCGACGTTCTGGTATCACATTCACCTGCGATGGCGTACTTGGAAGACATCTCGGTAAATAACTTTTTAAACCGGCAAATTACCGGGGATGTACCGAGGCTTTGGTTGATACCTAATTATTCAGCGCAACAGGCGTTTGCCTCGTCACTGGTTTTTGGTAGTCCATCCCTTCAAGACCGCACACGCAGTTATGGCGTTGACGAGTATGTTTTTGGTTCACGTATATCAGCGAATGTAATATTGGATAATGGGTGGTCAGGAAATATTGGGCTGCGGTGGCAACACTGGCAAAACGAAGTGAGTGGGCTCAATATACGCAACAATATGACGGCGCTGGCCATGCATCAGTTTGATAACGCCAAGAGCGAATGGCTCCCCAGTCTCAGCATCAAAAAAATCTTCTCACCACGCCTGCTGCTAAAAGCGAGTTACGGTGAATCAATCACCTTACCCAGTTATGCCGATGTTCAGCCAGGTCTTTCCCTGAACACTACCGAAGGTGTTCGATTAGCAACGGGAGGCAACCCTAACCTGTCACCAACAACGTCAAAACAGTTTGATGCTGGGTGGCTGTGGTCACCGAAAAATATAGCCATGTATGTTGGTGTTTTTCATCGTGAATTACACGATTACATAGGCTCTATTCCACAAACTGCACATATCGACGGAAAGCACTATCAACTATCGCGCCCTGAAAATCTCGATACGTTCTCACTGAATGGTGTTGAGTTAGACTTTCAATATCTCGGGCCCTCGGGAGGCGGTTTGCAGCTCAATGGTGTCGTACTTGATGATCATCAGCAAGCATTGGAAGCCGTCGCACGCTGGCATTACAAAGTACAGCTGTTTTATGAGAGAGAGGCATTTGCCACCAGATTGGCTTTCGATGTGCAGCAAAGTCACCTGTTCACTCGTTCTGTCACAGACGTTCCTGATACTTACATCGGGCGTCAGTCATTTCTATCAGCGCAGGTGAACTACGCTGTTTCAGACAATATTGTTTTAAGCGTCAGTGGGCGTAACTTATTAGATGAACCAGTGCGGTTTTACTTTCGGCAAAATCAGGGTAACACTCTGAAAGAAATGGAATATATCGGAAGGAGTTTTACGTTCTCTGTAGCGGTTACGCTCTAACGCGACTCTTCTTTCACAAAACTGTCACAGTATTTTTTGTCCTAATTTTTTCCTTTGTTTCGTCTTCTAGTCAACACATTAAAAAATCACTAGGAGAGTGACATGTTAGTACATAAAAACTTAGCGCCTTTAGCATTGGCAGTATCTGCCGCCATGATATCGCCCGTACAGGCACAAGATGAACAAGCCATTGAAGAAGTATTAGTCTTGGGTTCCTACTCGAGTAGTCTAATGCGCGCCATGGACCTGAAGCGTACGGCTGAAACCGTCACCGACGCCATATCCGCTGAAGATATAGGTAAATTTCCAACAGAAAACGTGGCAGAAGCGCTTCAGCTCGTACCTGGTGTCCAGATTGATCGCAATCGCGGTGAAGGATTGGGAGTAAGTGTCCGTGGTTTAGGACCAACGTTTCAGGTAACTCAGTTGAATGGCCGTGGTGTTGCCGTTAACGAAAATGTCGAAAACAGCGGTCAGAATGGCCGTCAGTTTCGTTACGACATACTACCTTCAGAGCTTATTTCGGGCTTAGAGGTCATAAAGTCCCCTTCTGCCAATATGGAGGAAGGTGCCATTGGCGGTCTGGTTAATATACAGACGTTTAAACCACTAGAGCTGGGGAATTTTGGTTCTGTTGCTGCAAAAGCAAATTATACCGAATTGTCCGATAGTACAGATCCAAAAGTATCGGGGTTGTACAGCTGGAACAGTGGTGACAAAAACTTTGGTATTTTGGTATCCGGAGCATTTTCGGAGCGGGAGTTACGGCAAGATCGCGTGTTTACTTTTAATTGGATAAAAGGGGCGTTGAGCGCACAAGAGGGAGAGGGGACGCTGGATGATGCTTTTGCACCACAGCGAAATCGTCCAACACTCGAAAGGCAAACAAGGAAGCGTCAGTCCCTGGCATCGGCAATACAATGGAAAAGCAACGATAGCCATGAAATGAACATCGATTTGCTCTATTCAAAATTCAATGTTGCGTTTGATGAAATAGGTATTGATATTGAGTTGGGAGGTGAGGTTGTAGACCCTGTTGTTGTGAGTGGTTCACTCGTTTCTGGTACGGCGCTCGACACCAATTTACAGTTATCCAGAGAGAGTTCCGAGGCGGAGCACGATACCTTAAGTGTAGGTATTAACAATGAGTGGAAGTTGGATAACTGGAATCTATCGGCAGATATCTCTTTGTCAGAGGCCAACAGTGAAACCGTAGATCCAATTCGCCGCACACGTATACGATTAAACGACAAAGCAGTAGGTTTTGACTATAGCCAGGGTTTCAAACACGCACCTTCTTTTACTTTCCCCGTTGACATCACTGACAGTAACTTGTTTCCAGGGCGTCGAATTGAATACAGAACAATCACAGTTGAAGACAGCGATTATGGCTTGAAGTTAGATGCAGAGCGATTTTTCGATGGGGCGATATCCTCGGTCGAATTTGGCGTACACATGCGTAAACGGGAGCGTATTTATAACCGTCGCGATATTCGTGTCTCAGAGGGGATCAGCGGTGAGTTATTCGATGCTTCGTTCTTTGAAGCGTTCCCGGTATCTGATTTTGCGTCGAACGTTGACGGTAATTATCCGGATGTGTGGGCAGTGCCAAATGAAGATGCATTCTTTAGCACGTTCTTTACCAGTGATTTAACTAGCCAACCACTGACTGCTGGCGACCAGCGTAATTCCTATCAGGTGGATGAGACTATTACGGCAGGCTACGTTATGGCGAATTTGTCTACAGGAGATGAATTACCAGTGTTTGGTAATATAGGGCTTCGCGTGGTAAGCGCAAGTCAATCACCTTCCGGAACAAGTATCATTGATGGCAACCCCCAGGCCGTTGATTTCGAGTCGGACTATGTTGAGGTGTTGCCTAGTGCAAATATCAACGTTGAACTAACCGATGACGTTTTGCTTCGCACTGCATTTGCGAAAGTACTGACGCGTCCATCGCTACCGGATTTACGCCCTGGGTTGACATTCAGCACAGATTCTCCCACAGCGAAAGGAGGTAACCCACTATTAGAACCCTACGAAGCAATGCAATACGACGTATCTGCAGAGTGGTATTTTGCCGATTCAGGTTATGTTTCGCTGGGGTATTTCTATAAAGACATCACAACCTTTATTTCAACGCAAGCGCAGTTGCTGGATGTAGAAGGTACAGAGGTCATACTCAGTGCGCCGTCGAACACGGGGAGTGGCGACATCTCTGGCCTCGAAATCGCTTACCAACAAGTATTTGATAGTTTACCTGCTCCGTTCAGCGGCCTGGGCGTGCAAGCGAATTACACGTTTGTTGAGAGTGAAGTTGAGGTAACTGAAGGAGACGCGTTAGTCGCCCAGCCACTTGCTGGTCTATCGGAAAACAGCGCAAACCTGGTGGTGTTTTGGGAATATGGCAATGTCGGTGCCCGGTTAGCTTATAACTGGCGCGATGACTTTTTGGTAAGTAACGGTGTGGGTGCAGTTGCAGATCAATTTCAGGACGCTTTTGGCACCCTGGATACCAGTTTGTCCTATAACGTGAATGACTCAGTAAGCTTGTCATTTGAGGGCGTTAATTTAACCGATGAGTCTATTCACACTTATTTCGACCAACGGGTTCGCGGAGGTCGAATTGACCACTACGGCCGTCGTTTCACTATGGGTGTTAACGTTACTTTCTAAAGCTGTTTGTACCTCTGTGTAAGGCGCTCATTTGAGCGCCTTTTATTGTTCAGGAAAATTCTATGTCAGATCACTTTCAGACTATCTTAAATCGCCGTATGAATCGCCGATTATTTCTTAAAAAATCAGCGTTAGCCTCGACCGTAGCTATTGCTCCGTCACTGTCGCTACCGTCTTTTGC
This sequence comes from Alteromonas sp. KUL17, assembly GCF_006538305.1. Classification (NCBI taxonomy): domain Bacteria; kingdom Pseudomonadati; phylum Pseudomonadota; class Gammaproteobacteria; order Alteromonadales; family Alteromonadaceae; genus Alteromonas; species Alteromonas sp. KUL17. The sequence continues at coordinate 175,792 of NZ_BJKJ01000001.1, read as the reverse complement.
GACATCGACAATGGGCTCAAATACGACATCATCATTCGATTTTCAGGAAATAACCCACGGTATTAGCGATCAACTCGTGGTGGCACCAGGCTACGATGCGAATGTGCTAATCCGCTGGGGGGAACCTCTGTTTACTGATGCGCCAGCATTTGACGTCAATAAACAAACACCGTTTGCTCAGGAAAGGCAGTTTGGTTACAACAATGATTACATCGGCTATTTGCCTTTACCTGCCAAGAATACAGAGAAACGTGCTCTGTTATGTATCAATCACGAGTACAGTCTGCCTAAAATGATGTTCCCGGATATATCGGCAGAAAAAGACCTCACCCTAGAGCACATCAATATTGAGCAGTCGTCGGTAGGGAACAGTATTGTTGAAATAGCCATGATGAATGGCGAATGGAAGCTGGTTCTCGATTCCCCGTTCAATCGAAGAATTACTGCCAGAACTACTCAAATAGATATTGCGGGGCCGGCCAGAGGTCATGCGAGGATGAAAACCCATGCAGACAGCAGTGGTACCCTAGTGACAGGCACCTTGATGAACTGTGCAGGTGGGATGACCCCATGGGGTACGTACCTTACCTGTGAAGAAAACTTCAATAATGTGTTTACTGGTAGTTTGCCAGCTAACCACAAAGAAGAAAAAAGTTATGAGCGATACGGCATTAATCATCGGAAAAGTGGGTGGGGCGAGCATGACGCCAGGTTCAATGTTTCGCAGGAGCCAAACGAAGCAAACCGATTTGGATGGGTAGTTGAGATAGACCCCCTTTCGCCTGAAAAAAAGCCGAAAAAGCGCTCAGCGCTAGGCCGATTTAAGCACGAGGGTGCAGAGTCTGTCATTGCGCCGTCAGGTCAGCTAGTGGTGTACATGGGGGATGATGCTGCCAACGAATACCTATACAAATTTGTCAGCACGGATTCGGTAGATAAGACGAATATACAGAACAATCTCAACTTATTGGACGAGGGCACGTTGTACGTAGCGCGCTTTGGGGAGTCAGGGGGCGTGCTTTGGATGCCACTTGTCCATAACACAGGCCCCCTGACCGCCAAACACGGTTTTTTCAGCCAGGCAGATGTGGTGATCAATGCGAGAATGGCCGCTGATTTATTAAAGGCAACACCACTGGATCGCCCTGAAGATGTGGTTCCTAATGCCAGTACAGGCAAGGTGTATGTGCTTCTAACCAATAACACGAAAAGACAACAAGAGCACGTGGATGGGGTCAATCCAAGGGCTCACAATAAATACGGCCAGATTGTTGAAATTACGGAGCCCAAAGGTGACTTCGCGTCAACGAAGAGCCAGTGGGAAATGCTGGTGGTCGCAGGAGATCCCAACGATAAAAATGTCGGAGCCAAATGGCACAAGAACACCAGTGACAATGGATGGTTCGCATGCCCAGACAATGCTGTTGTGGACCACAATGGGCGGCTTTGGGTAAGCACGGACCAAGGTGATATTGCGTACGAAACCGGTACTAATGATGGGTTATGGGGGCTGGAAACAGAAGGTGAAGAGCGGGGGACCGGTAAAATGTTTTTGCGCTGTCCAGAGGGGGCTGAAACCACGGGGCCCATGTTTTCAGACGATGGCACGTCACTGTTTGTTGCCATACAGCACCCTGGGGTAGGCAGCAGTGAAAGTGGCAGGGATTCACTACATCACCCTGTTAATCGCTGGCCAGATGACGATAAAAATAATCCACCGAGACCGTCGATCGTTGTCGTGCAAAAGCACGACGGTAAAGCGATAGGCTAAACCATAAACTTCCTAAAGTAAGTGGGGGGCATTTAAAAGAAGCAGTTTCCCGCCAACATATGGGATTGATTATTAGCTTATTCTTCGCCGACTACAGCCTCAGGCGTGAAGGCATGTAAACCCTTATAAACGGCAAGCATACGGTTATTTGCGAGTAACTAAGACCAAACAGGTTCATTTGTGTAACGTTATACTCTATACCAGTCCGCATAGATAATTACCCTCTCAGAAGGCGCTGGCAAGTTTAAAATGTTCGTACTCTTTGTTGTGTCACCTTGATGTAGAACCACTATACCTGCGGTATCAGCATGTGGAAGTTCAGGTGTTGCAGGTGGTTCGCTGCTGCTTATTCCGCTTGCCTGTAGCCTGTTCAATATACCCAATGAAGTGGCTATGCAGGTGGTTGCGGTGGGCTTTATTGTTGGCGTACTGCAAGACTCTGCTGAAACAGCATTAAATAGTTCCACTGATGTCTTGTTTACCGCCGCTGCGTGTGAAAGGGCAGGCGGCCAGTAAACATAAAAGTGTCAAACGTTAAAGCGTTAACTCGTTAAGTGTGCGAGCTTATTGCATCTACTGCTTCAAAAATTAGCCGTGCAGCCAGCTTTGCTGTGCGGCTATCAATATCATAATTGGGGTTCATTTCCGCAACGTCACACAGTCTCCATTGATACCCATAAGTATTTTGGTGCTGTGCTAAAAAGTGCAGTGTGTTAATAACAAGTGTGGGGGAAATCCCCAACGCACTGGGCGCGCTAACGCCAGGTGCTTGTGCTGCTGGAAATGCGTCTAAACATACAGTGACGTAAAGCTCATCGATGTCTTTTAGCATCGGAGATAGTTGCTCATCTATTCGCTGCATAGACAGTGATTCATCATTTAACGCCACATCGGTTAAATAGCGCGTGTTGGACGTATTGGCAAAGTTAAACAGCGCTGGTGTATTGGCCGCTTTCGATACGCCCAAACAAGCATAATGAAACGGTGAATCGTGTAACTGGCAGTGATCATACACTTGCCTGAACGGCGTACCTGAACTGGTGTTTGGTGAAGGCTTTCTTAAATCAAAATGGGCGTCGAAATTAATAATTCCAATGCGGGCGCTTTCGGGCTTAGCATTGAAAACCCCTTGATAGCTCCCCCATGCAATTTCATGTCCCCCTCCCAGACCGATGACCAAACCATCATTTTGCTTGAGCGCATAACAAATGGCGTCGGCATATTGGGTTTGTGCCTGGGCTAAGTTCTCTTTAGCGGTAACATTCCCTAAATCAGCCAATGCTGCGCTTGGCCAGTGCCAGGGTAAGTTTGCCAGTGCCTGGCGAATAGCGTTTGGACCAGCCGCTGCACCTACGCGGCCTTTGTTAAATGCCACACCTAAATCACTTTCAAAACCAACAAGGGTAACGGCGTTGGCTAGTGAATTATCTTCGCCCACTTCAAGTTCGTTAACTTTTTGATGCCAACGTAGGCCCTCAATGCCGTCTTCACTGTCTATTCTGCCTTGCCACTTAAACATGTTTACCTTCCTTAAACACCGCAACGGGGCGGTGGCCATTAATACAATAAGCGAGCTCTGCAGGCGTTTCGATATCCCACAGTGTTAAGTCAGCAAGCTTACCTGCTTCAATAACACCTCGGTCGTGCAGCCCAAGTGCGCTAGCCGCGTGTGCAGTGGCGCCTCGTAGCGCTTCTTCTGGCGTAAGTTGAAACAGCACACACCCCATATTTATCGCGGTAAGGATTGAGGCTAACGGCGAACTACCTGGATTAAAGTCAGTCGCTAAGGCCATGGGCACATTGTGCGCCCTTAGGGCGTCTACAGGCGGCTTTTGAACTTCACTTAGGTAATAAAATGCGCCTGGTAAAAGCACGGCAACGGTGCCACTTTGGGCAAGTAAGGGAATATCGCTGTCAGCTAAATATTCAATGTGATCTACCGATAGTGCGCCGTACTTAGCTGCTAGCACTGCGCCTTTGCTGTCGCTAAGCTGTTCTACATGAGCTTTAATGGGTAAGCCGTGCTGCTGTGCGCAGCTAAACACCCGTTCTGTTTGTGAAGTTGAAAAACCGATAGTTTCACAAAATACATCAACGGCTTCAGCCAAGTTTTGCGAAGCAATGTAAGGAAGTGCCTCGTTGCAAATGAAATCGATATATCCTTCTGAGTCGTCAGCAAATTCATTGGGCAGGGCGTGAGCGCCTAAATAGGTAGTCTTAATACTTACAGGAAGATGCTGCTCAAGGGATTTAGCCACGCGTAACATGCGCACTTCAGTGTCTAAATCCAGCCCGTAACCTGATTTGACTTCAATGGTGGTAACACCTTCTTCGCACAGTCGCTTTGCGCGTTTTATCGCAGTGTGAAGCAGGGTGTTTTCGTCAGAGCGTCGAGTTTTTTCAACCGTCCCTTTAATACCACCGCCGCGCTGCGCAATGTCTACATAACTTGCGCCTTGCAATCGCATTTCGAATTCTTCGGCGCGATTGCCGCCATACACTAGATGCGTATGACAATCGATGAAGCCAGGTAATAGCCACGGGTGTTTGGGCGTTGAACCTTCATGTTGGGGAATTAGGGTAGTGGCATCTATTACGCTTTTGGCCTGCTCAAACACGTCGTCTAGTGAGTCATCGCAAGGAAGTAACGCAGCAATTTTGCCGTCTTTTATGGCAATGGCGTGTGGCGGTAATTCGCCATAGGGCAACTTGTTGTCTTGCATAGACGCAATGCGAACATTGTAAATAAGCGTGTCGTACTGATAACCCATAACGTGCTCCACTCTAAGCCACCTCTTGTCTGGTTTTTTCGTCTAACTGGTCGTCTTGTTCTTTGTCTGGCTTTGACTAGAATCTTTACTGAAACGCAGTGTAAATTTTGAGTTCAGTGTACTTGTGCATACTTGTATATACAAGTATGCTGTTAGCATATTATTAACAATTTAGTTGTGAATGGCCACGATATGCAACCTCGGTACAGAGTAATTAAGACAGCAATTTTGGATGCCATCGAAAGTGGTGAGATGAAGCCGGGTAGCCAAGTGCCTTCAGAAAACCAACTTGCCCAGCAGCACGGTGTAAGCCGAATGACTGCTAGAAGAGCGTTAAGTGAAATGGTGGACGAGGGCATTTTGATGCGCAGCCAGGGGATAGGCACGTTTGTGTCAGATAGTCGCCCTATGAGCTCAATGCTTGAGATCAAAAGCATTCGCGATGAAATAGAGCAGCGGGGGCATAGATACACTAACGAGATATTAGTGTTGGAAACCTCGCCAGCCAGTGATGCTATTGCTCAACGACTGGGTATCGATGTGGGAGAGCCAGTATTTCATAGCATTATCGTACACTGCGAGAACAATCTACCCGTGCAGTATGAAGATAGGTGGGTTAACCCAGCGTGGATTAACGACTATTTAGATAAAGATTTTAAAGCTCAAACTGCAAACTTTTACTTGAATCAGGTCGCGCCCCTTTCACAAGCCGACCATAGCGTAGAAGCTGTGATTGTTGAAAAAGATATTGCACAAGCACTATTGATTAAGCCTAAAGAGCCGTGCCTGAAGATTACGCGACGAACCTTCTCTCGAGTGCCCAGCGCAATAACGAGTGATGAGAGCAATATTGGCGAGCCCTCGACGGCGAATGCCAAGTTAAAGAACGGTTTAAAGGCTACGTCAGATACATCCTTAGATAATAGTCCAAAAGCGAGTTCAAGCGCAGTGGTTAGCCACGCGGTGCTGTATCACCCAGGCAGTCGATACCGCTTGGGAGGACACTTGGAGTTCTAAGTTTCATTGCGCCAAAGGCGCTAGCAACTCATTACTTTCTAAAAAGATGACACTTCCTAATAAAAAACAAATCGGCAAACGTAAGATATGCCTAGGAGAAGTTTATGAAACGCCTCGACCCTACAAGAGAAATACGTGCCCCAAGAGGCAGTACGCTAAATGCGAAGAGCTGGCAAACGGAAGCGCCGCTTCGCATGTTAATGAATAACCTGGATCCAGACGTTGCGGAGCATCCGCAAAATCTGGTGGTTTACGGCGGTATTGGGCGTGCGGCCCGTGACTGGGCGTCTTACGACAAAATTGTAGAAGTACTCAAGCGCTTAAATACTGATGAGACGCTGCTGGTTCAATCAGGCAAACCTGTTGGGGTATTTCCCACTCACGAAAATGCACCTCGTGTGTTAATTGCTAACTCTAACCTTGTACCGCATTGGGCAAACTGGGAGCACTTTAACACTCTGGATAAAGAAGGTTTGATGATGTACGGGCAAATGACCGCAGGGTCATGGATATACATAGGCTCGCAAGGCATTGTCCAAGGGACTTATGAAACGTTTGTGAGCGTGGCCAAAACGCATTTTGTAGGAAGCGCTGAAGGACGCTGGATTTTGACTGGTGGCTTGGGCGGTATGGGCGGAGCACAGCCTTTAGCTGCAACCATGGCTGGCTTTTCAATGGTAGCTGTGGAGGTGGATGAAACTCGCATAGATTTCAGAATTCGCACAGGCTATTTGGACAAAAAAGCGCATTCGTTAGAAGAAGCCATGCAACTACTTGGGGAAGCCAAGCAAGAAGGTAAACCAGTATCAATTGGCTTGCTCGGCAATGCTGCTGAAGTATTTCCCGATATGCTGGCAAAAGGGATTATCCCTGACGTTGTAACCGATCAAACCAGTGCGCACGATCCGTTGAATGGCTATCTACCAGTGGGGTGGACGCTAGATCAAGCTGAGGCGCAGCGTAAAAAAGACGAAGCGGGTGTTGTGAAAAGTGCAAAACAGTCGATGGCGCTGCAAGTTAAAGCAATGCTTGGTTTCCAAAAAGCTGGCGCTGCTACTCTTGATTATGGCAACAACATTAGACAAATGGCGCTAGAAGAGGGTATTGAGCATGCGTTCGATTTCCCAGGTTTCGTTCCTGCCTATATACGACCGCTTTTTTGTCAGGGCATAGGGCCTTTCAGATGGGCTGCGCTGTCGGGCGATCCGGAAGATATCTATAAAACGGACGCGAAAGTTAAAGAGCTTATACCCGACAACCCCCATCTACATAATTGGCTAGATATGGCCAAAGAACGTATTCAGTTCCAAGGCCTGCCCGCGCGTATTTGCTGGGTGGGATTGGGTGAAAGACAAAAGCTGGGGCTTGCCTTTAATGAAATGGTTCGCAGTGGCGAGTTGAGCGCGCCGGTCGTGATTGGACGGGATCATCTCGACTCTGGTTCGGTAGCTTCACCCAATAGAGAAACAGAGGCCATGCTCGATGGTTCAGATGCCGTATCAGACTGGCCGCTGCTGAACGCCCTATTAAATACAGCGGGTGGTGCAACCTGGGTAAGTTTTCATCATGGTGGCGGTGTAGGAATGGGTTTTAGCCAACACTCGGGTGTAGTGATTGTTTGTGACGGTACGGACGAAGCGGCTGAGCGTATTGCTCGGGTTCTTCATAACGACCCTGCCACGGGCGTAATGCGTCATGCAGATGCAGGCTACGACATTGCAAAAGACTGTGCTGCCAAGCACAACTTGGATCTTCCCATGGTCAATAGCGCGGCTAATAACCAAATCCCCGATGGAACAGGCACACATTCAAGCTCGAACAAAAGCTTTGGCGGGGAGAAATAGTCATGTCGCATTCGTCTTTTTTTACTGAAAACGGTGGTGTTAAGCAACTTAATCTTGTGCCAGGTACATTGACGTTAGATCAGTTACGGGAAGTACATCGAAGCCACGTTCATTTATCGTTAGATGAAAGCGCAGTACCCGCTATAAACGCCGCCGAGCAAGTGGTGCTTAACGTTATTAAAGAGAACCGTACTGTCTATGGCATCAATACCGGCTTTGGTTTGTTGGCTAATACCCGTATTAATGTTGATGAGTTAGAGCTATTACAGCGCAGTATTGTGTTATCGCACGCCGCCGGTACGGGCGACTTTATGCAAGAAGATACTGTGCGCCTGCTCATGCTGTTAAAAATTAACTCCTTGGCCCGTGGCTACTCTGGCATTCGCCTCAGCGTAATAGAAGCGCTCATTACCTTGTTTAATGCACAGGTTTATCCCGCCATTCCTGAAAAAGGCTCGGTAGGTGCCAGCGGCGACTTAGCGCCTTTAGCACACATGAGTGTGGTGCTGTTAGGGGAAGGGGAAGCTTTTTATAAAGGAGAGAGAATTAGTGCAGCCCAAGCCCTTGAAATTGCGGGTATGCAGCCAATTGCGCTGGCACCCAAAGAAGGCTTAGCACTGTTAAACGGCACGCAAGCCTCGACAGCGTTTGCACTTCAGGGGTTGCTTTATACTGAAAATGCGCTTCATAGTGCTATTGGTATTGGTGCGCTTACTGTTGAGGCCGCGTTAGGTTCTCGCGTGCCGTTCGACGCGCGGATCCACGAAGTGCGTGGCCACAAAAGCCAGAGCGATGTGGCGACTGCGTTTAGAACATTGCTAGACACCTCAGAGATTGGTCATTCACATCAACGGTGTGAAAAAGTACAAGACCCATACTCTCTGCGTTGCCAGCCACAGGTGATGGGAGCGTGTTTACAGCAAATGCGCTATGCCCAAGAGATTTTGGTGGTGGAAGCTAATGGGGTAAGCGACAACCCGTTGGTTTTTGTTGAAAATAATGATGACGCTGATACGCCAACTGGCGATATTCTATCTGGCGGAAACTTTCATGCGGAAACCGTGGCAATGGCGGCAGATATGCTGGCTATTGCACTATCTGAAATTGGCGCACTGTCGGAGCGCAGAATGTCGTTAATGATTGATACGCATTTAAGTGGTTTGCCACCGTTTCTAGTTGAAAATGGTGGGGTAAACTCGGGCTTCATGATTGCGCAGGTTACCTGTGCGGCGCTTGCTAGTGAAAACAAAACCCTGGCGCACCCCGCATCTATCGATTCATTGCCTACGTCTGCGAACCAAGAAGACCACGTGTCTATGGCGACCTTCGCCGCGAGGCGTTTACGAGATATTTTCGATAACGTGGCAGGTATATTGGCCATTGAGTGGTTAGCGGCCTGCCAAGGGTTAGATTTTAGGAAGCCGTTTAAAACCAGCGAAAAGCTCCAAGTGTTGATGCAGCTACTAAGAGACCAAGTGCCGTTTTACGACAAAGACCGCTATTTTGCGCCAGACATTGAAAAGGCAAAGCAACTTATTAAGCAGCACGACCTTATGGATAAGACACAGTTAAACCTGTTAGGCTAAAATGATCACAGGCTCGGTATTTCGAGTAAACAAATAAAGATCATAAATAGAGTAGAGGTGGGAATGATATGAAAACAAATGGACATTGGTTAAGTTCATACGAGGCTCGTACTTCTATGAAAGGCACTTTTAAGAGCGGCTCTTTTGTGAAAAGCACTGTGTTGGGTTTGCTCGCCGCGTCGGTGTTTACGTTGGCAGGCTGTAGCGACAGCGAAGTGGGCGATGTGTCTCTTGGTCTTTTCACCACAAAAGACATTAAAATTGATGCACTTCAAGACCCCATAGTGACAGGTGTAACCTGCCATATTTCAAGTATTGAAGCGAACCTTGATTTGTCGGACCCATCAGACAGTTCAATCGCGTGCAGACAAACCGGCCCTATTACGGCTGAGATGTTAAACGCCATTGATAAGTCAGATTCAGGTGAAGTAATTTTTAAAAAATCTAAGAGCGTGTTTTTCAAAAACATGAAGCTTCGAAGAATTTACGATGCCGACTCAAAAACGCTGATTTATTTGTCTTACAGCACCAAAGAGACATCTGGCAGCTATAAACATAGTTTGTCTACGGTACCACTGTGGGAAACGCTAGCGTTCAAAAAGCCCGCGTAGCGAAACGCATCAACTCAATATTAAAAAGCCCTCTTACATGAGGGCTTTTTGATGCTAGCACCTTGTATTTAATCTATCCACGCGGTTGTAGAGTAGGCTATTAGCAATAGTCTAGAAAAAGCGTGTATAAACCAGCATGGCGTTAAGCGCGGTATCATCGTCTGTCAGCGGGCTATCGCTGATGCTATCGTCAAAGAAGGTGGCGCCAACTTCTAAACGGGTCATGCCGCCCAGAAACTGTCGGGTCGAGATGGCAACGCGTACTTCCGTATTGAGCGCGCTATCGCCGTTATATGCACTTCGAAATGCTGTGGCTTCTTCAGGGCGTACGCCGTAGTAATAGTCGACGTAATTGCTGTCTTGGTAGTTTACGCCTATAGACGGCTCGATCATGAAGTTATTTATTCTAAACCTTTTCCCGATACGGGCGGACGCTTGGTAACCATCAAACTTACCAAGAATATCGGCATTGGTTGACAATGAATAAACCCAGCTACCCGTGTTGTAGTTAAGCCCAACTCCGGCCGCGTAGCTAAAATCTCTGTCGTCCATACCTGTAAATACGGCACTGTCATCTTCTTCATAACCTGCAAATATCGGGACAAGCTGAGCGTCAAGAGTAAAGCCACTTTCGCGAAAAAGTTCATAGCCAATAAATGGTCCGTAAACGCGTAACTTTTCACCGGTGTAGCCGATAATAGGAATAGGAACAACGCGATTATCAAAGTCGGTATATACATCTTGCGATGCTGCGACGCCAAAACCCCACATCCAACCCTGAGGCTGTTGAGCGCCAGCTTGTTGTGCAAAAGCAGGAGTAGAACTAACACCTACACAAGCTAGAGTTATTGCGCCAATAACGGTTTTTAAATTCATAGGTAAATTTCCTTTTTAATCAAGATACTGCTCTGCTGTGTTCTTCGATCATATTCGCTTGTGCCTATTGAGCTAAGCTGTACGTTTTTACAGCGGCTTCTGAGTGGGCAATTATCTATGCGGATTGGTATAAGGGCCTTCAGGTAACGTGAAAGGCTGCGTTACTGGCAAGAAAGCAAGTTATTCTGTGAAATCGGTGTGGTAAAGTGCATACAACAAGTTGTATTGAATAGTTTAGAGAAGCAGGTAACCCGTGAGTTACAAATATGTAGTGGGTATTGACGGTGGTGGCACCCGGTGCCGTGCATTGTTGCAAGATATTGATGGCAATACATTAGGTGAAGGGGCGGCAGGCCCTGCAAATATAATGACCAACCCCGAACAAGCAATGGGGTCGGTAATAGACGCAACGTTAGACGCAATAGAAAGTACTGCGTTGCCGATTACATGCGAAGAAGTGTTGCTAGCTGCTGGATTGGCAGGGGCGAATATTCCGCAAGCAAAGCAGTCTTTTTTGGCGTTAGACAACCCATTTGCCGATACCGTGGTAATAAGTGATTTACACGCCGCTTGTTTGGGCGCGCACGAAAATCAGTCTGGAGCCCTTATTATTTGCGGTACAGGTTCAGCGGCAACCCGTTACGACAAGGGTGTATTTACTGACAAAGGTGGTTACGGTCTGCAAGTTGGCGATGATGCAAGTGGTGCGTGGTTGGGCTTATCAGCTATAAAGCATGTACTGCTTTCTTATGACGGCGTAGAGCCCGTTAGTGAACTAAAGAAGCGAATTTGTGAACACCTTAATTTAGCGTCACCTCAGCAATTAGTGACCTTGGTGGCAAATTACAACGCTGCAGATTTTGGTGATATTGCCCCAGTGGTTATACAGGCTTATCGAGACCAGTGTGCCGCCGCAATCTCTCTTATTCGAAAGGGAGCAAATTACCTCAATCAGTTGGGTGAAGCATTGATTAATCAGGCTTCTACATTGCCGCTATGTTTGGTTGGCGGTCTCGCTGATGTTTACACGCCTTTACTTTCGCCTTCTATCTCTTCTAATTTAACAGCGCCGCTAAAAAGTGCTGAATATGGCGCTATCAGCTTTGCCAAAAGAGTAAAAAGCGAATGATAGAATCAATTACTGTCGAGCAGGTTTTAACGCCAAAAGGTTGGCTTGAAAACCAAACCATTACTGCTGATAGCGGCAAGATAGTCAGTATTAGCGATGCTAGCCCATCAGAACTCAGTGGTATTTATAAAGGAAAGCTCATTCCCGGTTATTTCGACACGCAAGTGAACGGCGGTGGTGGTGTGCTTTTTAACCATAGCCCTTCTGCCGCTATAGTAGAAACCATGGCGCTGGCTCATCTTCGTTTCGGCACAACGTCCATGTTGCCAACTATCATTACCGATAATGCTTCAACAATGGCTCAGGCGGCGGATGCCATTGCGGAAGTAATGGCGGGCGGCCCAGAGTGCATTAAAGCGTTAATAAAAGGGATTCACTTTGAGGGGCCCTTTTTGAGTAAAGCAAAAAAGGGCGTGCACGAAGCACAATTTATAAGAACGCCTTCTGACGCAGAGCTTGCAACCTTATGTCGCAAAGATATTGGTAAAGTCTTACTTACTGTCGCACCAGAAACGGTGAGTACTAGCTTCATAAAAGAAATGGTTGCTGAAGGAGTTGTGGTTGCAATTGGGCACACCAATGCCAGCTATGAGCAAGTTCAGGCGGCTATCGACGCGGGAGCTACAGGCTTTACGCATTTGTACAACGCTATGTCTGCATTAACCTCCCGGGAGCCTGGTGCCGTTGGTGCCGCGTTGCTTAATGACAGAGTATATTGTGGTTTTATTATCGATCATCACCATTTACACCGCAAAAGTGCTGAGTTGGCATTAAACGTGAAAACTGCCAACCGCGCCGTGTTGGTTACCGATGCCATGGCGCATGTGGGCAGTGATATCGAGCGTCTTCACTTTTTTAATACCGAGATCGTTAGGCATGGCGATAAACTTACTACGCCAGACGGCAAAACACTGGCTGGCTCGTGCTTGGATATGCATAGTGCAGTTTTGAATACGCACAATGATTGCGGTGTAACGTTAGAAGATGCGAGCAAAATGGCGAGTGCCACGCCGGCTCAATTTATGGGGCTAGATAGTGACATAGGCAGCATTACCGAAGGTCAGCGCGCAGACTTTTTACTGCTTAATTCCGCCAATGCACTGACCCACGTTTTCAGTAATATGAGAATGGTCTTTTAGGTAGAAATTTAGTATTAACTTAAATGGCTTTGAAATAAGGAAGTGTTATGAAGTTTGTGACAAAGTTTACTGTTCTGTTAGCCGTATTAATGTTGGCTGCAGGGTGTGTTACGCAACGAGGTATGGATTCTGGCGAAAGCGTTCCTTCTCAACCTAATAGCGAGGAAGCCACGCCAACTGAAAGCACAGAGCAAGAAGATGTGGTGCAAGATGGCGACAGCGTAAATGATGGAACCACGAAAGGCGAATCGACTAAAGAGCCAGTTAGCAAGCCAGTTGCTCCACCAAAACAAAAAGTTGGGGTGTGGGTTAGCGCTAAAAAGTTTCCCACTCACACGCATATCGGTACCACTAAATTTAACAATTTTACGAAAGAATATAGCTACGACTGGCAATTGAACAACACGCTGTATAGCACATTCAAAAAAGCCATTGAGCAAAACAGTCGTTTCACTGCAGTGGATATCTCTTCTATGGTTGACGATGCAGGCGCCCTAGATTTTGTGATGGGTGAAGGAAATAACGGGGCGTTCAATGACAAACAAAACACGTTAAGAAAATCGTTGTTAGACAAAGGCATTGCCACTGTGATTATCGTTGAAGAAGCGCCGACGGTGGCTATTACCGAGTGCGGTACTTATGGATGTTCAGAGCATCAAAGCAAAGGGTTCGGACTGTTTACGCGTAGTTTTTTGGGTACCGATCACTATATTGCTTCGGCAAGCTTTAACGTTAGTATTGAGCGTTTAGACAAGCCAGTTGATATCTTAACGCTGCCAGTGTTTACCGAATTTCAAGATGATGCGCTAAAAAATGAGCGTGTCGAAGATTTCACACCGCCAGATAACTTTGATGAAATAACAGAACAAGAGTTAGCGCCAATTAAAAATACGATTGTTAACTACTTTGACCGCTTAGCGACAGCGGTTGGCAAGTATTTATCTGGTCAGTAAGCTTTTAATATACTGAAACAAAAAACGGGCACTTAAATAAGTGCCCGTTTTGTTATGTGGCTCACTTCATCTATTGATGAAGGCATCGATATATAATTACGCGTTTTCTTTATGCGCCAAAAACTCTTCGTAGTTTCCATCGAAGTGATTCAGTTTCTTGTCTTTAATTTCGATGATTTGCGTCGCCAGTGACGAAACGAATTCACGGTCGTGACTAACAAAAATGACAGTGCCATCAAACTTGTATAGCGCATTGTTCAAGGCTTCAATCGACTCCATGTCCATGTGGTTAGTGGGTTCATCCATTACTAAAACGTTGATGTCTTGAAGCATTAGCTTTCCGAACAGCAAACGGTTTTTCTCACCACCAGAACATACCTGCACGCGTTTGTTGAAGTCGTCAGACGTAAATAGCAAACGTCCTAACATACCTTTTATTTGCAGGTCATCGTGTTTGGGGCTACGCCATTGGCTCATCCACTCAAACATAGTGATATCTTCGGCAAAGTATTTAGCGTTATCCTGCGGAATGTAACCAATCGCAGCGTTTTCAGCCCACTTATAGCTACCTGCGGTAGGTTCAATGTCATTAACCAAACACTTCAAAAGCGTGGTTTTGCCGGCCCCGTTCTCACCAATAATCGCCAAGCGCTGACCAGCTTCTAATAGCAAGTTCGCGTTATCGAATAACGGAAGATCTGGGTAGCTATGGCCTAAGTCTTCAAGTGTGATTGCAAGGCGGTGAAGTTTCTTATGTTGGTTAAACACAATATAAGGCTTACGACGGCTAGACGCTTTTACCTCAGCTAATTCAATTTTCTCAAGACGGCGGGCACGCGAGGTGGCTTGTTTCGCTTTCGATGCGTTGGCAGAGAATCGCGCTACGAAGCTCTGTAGCTCTTCAATTTCCGCTGACTTCTTAGCATTCTCTGCATGAAGCTGTTCTTGAACGAGCATGGCAGCTTGAATGTAGTCGTCGTAGTTACCCGGATAAACGCGCAGCTCACCGTAGTCGATATCGGCCATGTGCGTGCATACAGAGTTTAGAAAGTGTCTGTCGTGCGAAATAATAAGCATGGTAGATTTACGTTTGTTCAGCTCTTCAGCTAGCCAACTGATGGTGTAGATATCCAAGTTGTTGGTTGGTTCGTCTAGAAGCAGAATGTCTGGCTCGGCAAATAATGCCTGCGCCAAAAGCACACGTACTTTTTTACCAGGTGCGACTTCTTTCATTAAACCAAAATGATAGCTTTCGTCGATGCCAGCAGAGTTTAAGATATCGCCAGCGCGCGCTTCGGCGGTGTAACCATCCATCTCGGCAAATTGGGTTTCCAAGTCCGCCACGCGCATGCCATCTTCTTCGCTCATTTCAGCCTTGCTGTAAATGGCGTCGCGCTCTTGCTTAACTTCCCATAGTTCACGGTCACCCATGATAACGGTATCGACTACGCTAAACTCTTCAAACGCGAATTGGTCCTGACTCAAGATACCTAGCTTTGTACCTGGCGCCATAGAAACGTTGCCCGACGATGGAGTAAGTTTACCGCTTAGAATTTTCATAAAGGTAGACTTGCCACAACCGTTTGCGCCAATTAGGCCGTATCGGTTGCCGTTGCCGAATTTTGCGGAAATATTTTCAAATAATGGCTTAGAGCCAAACTGCATTGTGATATTTGCGGTGGTAATCAAAACAGGTATCCAGGGGTAAAACGATGAGAAGAGATAGTAGTGAAAGCGGTTGTCACTTCACTAATATATAAAAGCGCGCGCACTATAAGGAATTGAGGGCTACATGTCGAGGGAATTTTGAACAGTTTTTGCGCTGATGTGCTTTTGGCGAAGCTTATCAAGTATAAACTCGATTGCCCGACTGCTTTTGAATGAGTTATGTGACGAGTTAACAATTGTTGTGTCTTTTGCTTCAGGCAAATATGCGCTGCTATAACTGACGACAGAATCAGTTATAGCAGCGCATTCTGTTTCTGACTGGCAATACAAGGTACTGGTTGAGCCAATAATAGAATAGCTCTCGCCTTCTACAGGAATGTCGGCTAACGCTGTCATCAGCGGGTGATTGGGGCGCAACACTTGGACGCTATCTGGCCCGTAGTTTTGCAAGAAAGGAAGCATAGCAGCGGTTAATCTGCTCACGCCTACTTTTTCGATAAAGTTTTTAAATAGCGCTTTAAAACCAAAAGGGAGTGTGATGAGTGAGGAGCCTAACGATCCTATAAGGCTACTAGCTATTTCTGAGCCTCGGTGTGGCGTGTCGAGAAAAAACACCGTATTCTCTTTATACACAGGATTAAATATAAATATATCTCGCAACATTTCATCGCCTTCAGCAAGTAGCGCTTCTGGAGGCTCTGTGAAAGTAGTATCCCATAACGTGTTATCTGAATGCGTTGAAATCAGCTTTGCGATTACGCCCCCCATACTATGCCCTATCAATACCGCAGATGAAGAAGCGCCTTCCGATGATGCTATCCGCTGGTTTAGCTTGTACAGTAAATTGCGAACTCGCATGGCGTTATAGAAAGGAGGAGGGCCTGACGGGTAGTACACGTGCAATATCTGATAGTGTTGAGATAATTCTTCGTCATTGAAAATAGCCATTGTGAGATACCGCCAAATTAGCGGGTCTGAATTGAGGCCATGAATCATAATAATCGGGGTTTTGACTGAAGAAAGCTCTCCAATACTAAAGACTCCCATTCTCTTTTCAGCGTCTTGTGCATTAATAAATCCTAGCCAGCTGAAATTGTGGATGTCGGCATTTTGTAATAGGGAAAGGTAAGCGGCAGCAGGTGAGTACCGTTGCGTGTATGTGTTGTTTCCAACCAGTATTTCGGTAGGCACATCGACGTGTTGGGCTTGCAAGGATATGTGAATTCTAAGCCCTTTCAATGCAACCGACTCAACTTGAAGGGAGTAAGGCGAGTAGATACCTTCTAGTGGATAGTTTAGGTCAAGGCTACGGCCATTCTGTGCTTGGTTGCTAATTCGAGCCACTGCAGCACCGCCAAGCTCACCAAATACCTTAGGAGAGAGGCGAGCGTCTAAGGCTTCTATTTCTGAAACTAAAACGAGCTCGCTTGGGCCCGAGTAGTTAACCTGAATTAAGTTGTCAGTTGTATGTCTAAGACGGAATAACTTGTTTACTGCGAGGTTATACCCGTCGATCCCTATAGCACGATGCGCATCGGAAAGACTGTCTCTTTTTAACAAGGTAATGTAGCAATCGAGCGCAAGCGCGATATCTAATGTAGTACTTTGCTCGTACGACGTGCACCGAGCAGCCAGTTGTATGTTGTCGAAGTGGCTTAAGTCGGGCAAATAGCCATATCCGTATGCACCGGCCAAAGACAAAGGGGATACTTTTTTACGCATAAACTTATCTGAACTGCATGCACTAATACAGCAGACAGTCGCTACCAATACCCAATAAATGAGATTCTGCTTGATGCGCATTTCACCCAAACGCTAAAAAAAGTATTAACCTTTTATAGCGTGTTTTTGTCAAAAATTGCACCTCAAACTTAACTCCGTACGGTATGAGGCGTGAAACAAGCGTTTCGAATCCCCCGCTCATTCTACAGATTGCCCCTTATGGTTTGTTGCTTCTTTTATATTAGTGGCAAGCAAATAATTCCAGCATAAAGAAAATATTACATAAAAGTCAGCGCGCGGTGATGCATCAATGCAGAATTAACGAACAAAGCTTTGAGCAGCATTCTTCGTATAAAGCTCACTTAAATCGTTATTTTAAAGAGAAAAAATGGAACCTTGTCTATTATGAAAAAAAGGCCATTTTAGTTGGTCTTAATCTTGCTGTGCTTATCTACTGAAAATAAACCGCAGAGCGCAAATGCGTCTGCTGAATCAGTGCGAAGTTTTATTTCACTCTAGTTTATCGTGAGTTAGGTAACGCAAAAGAAGAATAAAACTGGGCATTTTAAAGAGGGAAACATCATGAAATTTTTGAAAAAAATTGCGATTGGTTGCTTTTCGGCAACGGTTTTAATGTCAGGCAGCGTGCATGCAGAAGCAATTAGCTCAGATTCCGTAATGCAAACTCAAGCCGCTCACTACAATAAGCAGCAGCTAATTGACATGGTTAATCGTGCAGACGTGCAGAGTAAATTGGTTAGCTTAGGTGTAGATAGCAACCAAGCTATCGCCAGAATCAACGGTATGACCGACAGCGAAATTGCCCAATTAAATGATGAAATTAATCAAGCTCCAGCGGGTGGCGTTGTGGGCGCAGTGCTTACCGTACTTGCTATTATCGCAATTTTGGACCTAATTGGTGTAACTGACGTTTACCCATTTATTCGTCCAGTGAACAGCTAATTGAATGATCAATTCAGTTAAAAAGGCCTGCGCGTTAGCAGGCCTTTCGCTTCTATTTTTGCTTTCAGGCTGTCAGTCCACACCTCAAGCTGACAAGCTGCGGCAGGAGGGACTTTCCTCTTTACCTGAATCTCACACTATTCAATCTGTTCCGTTTTTTCCCCAAGAACAGTTTTATTGCGGGCCTACCACACTATCTGAAGTGTTTGGTTATTATGGTGAAAGCACCTCTCCAAATGATATTGCGCCTAAGTTGTTCATTCCCAATAAAGAAGGGAGTTTACAACTAGAAATGGTGAGCGCTACCCGACAATTTGGTTTTTTGCCATATTCTGACCGAGGGACTTTATCGTCAATTATGTCGTTAGTTAAAGACGATATCCCAGTGATTGTTTTTCAAAATTTGTCCATCCAGTTATTACCCCAATGGCACTACGCTGTTGTTATTGGGTTCGATAGTGATAAGGGGACGGTTACTTTACATACCGGCCTTACGCCTAATCACGAAATGTCGCTTGAGCTTTTTGAAAGAACGTGGGGAAGAGGAAATTACTGGTATTTGGCACCAGTTCCTCCTAATGTAACCTCGCCTGAGATGACACCGTTCACTTATGTAAGTGCGGCTTACGACATGCTTAAAGTGGGAGATAAAGCGCGTTCATTGGCGTTTTTGGAAACCGCGTCGCATACATGGCCAACGTACTGGTTAAGTTATTTCCTGATTGCCAATTATTACTTAGAGCAAAACGACAACCAAGCAGTGGTTTGGTTTGAGAAAGGCTATGAAGTGGGGCAGCACCAACATGTTTATGTTCACAACTACGTATTAGCTTTGCGCGAAAACAACATGCCCGAGAAGGCAAATACAATTCTAAAACAGGGGCTTGAACGCTTTCCCAATAACAAACCGCTGTTAACATTGGCTGAGAAATAAACCTAAACTTTAAGAGTATTCGCATTTACGAAAACTTATCGTCTACTATTAACCTAGGAAGTAATTGTGAAAGTAGGCTATGCCAAAAATACTGAGCTCATCAACAATTTCGTACGAGAACGGAGTAGTCACCACTCGACTATATGGCGCGTTTAATGAAAAAAGTGCGGAAGACTACAGCGATCGTCTTTTTAAACTAGTCATAGGACTGAATCAACGACCCTTTTCCCTTCTGGCAGATATTAGCCAAGTTGAAGGTGCAACTCCTGAGGCCTTCGACATACTCAAGCGTATTATAAAACGGCTCCCTGATATGGGATTAATCGCGAAAGCTTATGTTTATAAAGGACCTGTTATACGCGGAATAATGTTTCAGAGGATTCCCGAGCTCAAAAGTATGGATTATCTTTTTTTCACAGATATTGACGAAGCTTCTTCGTGGTTGTCTCGCGAATATGAACGCAAACTATCTCTGCTCTCTGATTCCTAATTAGCCTGTAATAAGTTAATAGCACAGTTAACTTTCTCATTTCCCACATCTGGTTGGTGCAGTTAACTCTAGTGAAAAATAAAATATGTTGCGAAGCAATACCGCTTTTTTATCACGCTAAGTTGTTGGTTTTTACAATGGACTTTGTAATACGAGCAAACAATTGGTGTACCTTTTGCCTCTTCTTTCACGTACTAAGGTGTAGCTAAAAATAAAAAGTGCCTACTCACATATGCAGGAGCCCCGTCAGCCGTGGACAGCACTCAACTTCTTGAAAACCAGCAGGCAATAGCAATAGCCGGATTAGTAGGCGTTGTTATTGTGCTCTTCATTGTTAAACGACTTATTTTGGTGCGTTTGAAAGCTAAAGCGCGTTCAGAAAACAGCAGTATGTCTGATATCTATCGCGTGCTTGTGTTGTCGTTAAATGCCCCACTTAATTTGCTTATCTGGGTGATTTTCCTGCTGTTGGTTAAAAGTATTGTTTCAGTATTTCAGATAGAAGATGAAGGGGCGATTAAAGCGCTAACCATTGTTATCGAAGCTGGCCTCATCATTACCTTATTTCTCTTCTTCGAGCGTTTTGTCACTTACTCGTTAAGTCGTTATCGCGACCAGTCAACTATAGTTAAAAATACCAGCGCAATTGCCGGTGGAGCAGTTAGAGCGCTTTTCGCTGTATTAGCAATTTTGATTATATTAAGCACCATGGGGGTGTCGGTAACACCCATTGTTGCATCGTTAGGCATTACTTCGCTCGCAGTAGCACTAGCGCTACAGCCAACGCTTGAAAACTTCTTCTCGGGTATTCAGTTGGTAATGGATAAGCCCATTCGTATAGGCGACTTCATCGAGCTGGATTCCGGAGAACAAGGTTTTGTAGAGAAAATAGGATGGCGCTCCACGTGGGTTAGAATGCTACCTAACAACATCGTGATCATGCCTAACAGTAAGTTGTCTAATTCAAAGTTGATTAACTACTACTACCCTGAACGCGAACTGTCGGTGCCTGTTGAAGTTGGCGTGCATTATAGCTCTGATTTAGAGCATGTTGAAAACGTATGTTTAGAGGTTGCCAATACTATTCTAGAGCAGCACGAGTTTGGTGTTGAAACTTATCAACCTTTTGTTCTGTTTCACACTTTCGACAATTCTAGTATCAACTTAACAGTGATGCTGAGAACCCGTGAATACTTTAACCGCTTCTTCATAAAGAGCGCCTTTATAAAAATGCTTAAAAAGCGTTTTGATGAAGAAGGGATTGTCATTCCATTTCCAATTACTGCGCTTAACCTAGAGCAGGAAGGTGCAGCTAGCCTGCCGACAGCGCCCGAACACATTAGGCCAAGAGGCTAAATAGACTGGTTTGCGTAGCTCAATAAAAAAGCCACGTTGTGTAACGTGGCTTTGTTGCGAGTACGTTAACCCATCAAAGGTGTTAGAAGGTGTAACGTGCAGATACGCCTAGTAGGTCAACATCATCAGCTATAACGTAAGTAGCACCGAAAGAGAATTGTGGTGTAAAGAAATAGTCTGCGCCAATTTCAAAAGCTGTTTCGTCGTCTTCAATGTCGATATAGCGGATAGCACCGCGAAGCTCAAATTGCTCTGACAGCATTGAACGAATACCGGCAGTAATGCCATAGCCATTGTCGTCAGCTTCAGCAGAAGCGAAGCTTGAATCTAGATCAACATCCACATACTCATACGTCAACTCACCAAAAAAGTCAGTTGTTGTAGTTAAACCATAGCGGTAACCAACCCCTGCAGAGATATAGTCAAGTTCACCGTCAACACCATATTCGTCTTCACTCAACTGACCATAACGACCTGTCAGGTATACATTTTCGTTAAGTGATTTGAAGCCTTGAATTTGAAAACCGGTTGGCTCGAAGTCGCCTGCGTCTTCAATATCTGCTTGTACGTATCCAGCTTTAACGAAGTCATATGAAGGCGAAGTTGCGAAAGCATTTAAAGAAAGCGCGCCAAAGATACTGGCGAGAATAGTACGTTTCATTGTTTCTAATATCCTTTTAACAATAATTACTCCCAACCACTTCGGGAGCCTCATCATTATGGGGATGGATTTTAGAAATCAAATGGGCAACACGACTCGATTTTCACTATTAAACACCTTAAATGGTGTACGTTTTATCATTACAACGGTATTGCCGTACAAGAGCTGAGTTAATTCCTCTTCAGTGTTGTACAGATGAGGATACTTGCAACGCTTAAGCCGCAAGAGGACAAACAAAAAGAAATGATAGGTTCTAGGGTAATTAAGGTCACCGCGTAAGCGCCTATTGCTGCCCCTGTTAGGTGAAAAAAGCCGGTTAGTGCCGCTAAAAAACCTGCGGATTTATCAGAGTAGCCAAGCATGATAGTTACGCTGCAGGGCATTGCGATGCCAATAAAAAAGAAGGTGATATAGCAATAAGTCAAAATACCCATTAACCCTTTTATTGCGAAGGGGGAAATAAGTAACCAAAAAAGCACTGAAAGCACAGCGATAAACAAGCTTGAATACTTGAATTTAAACAATGGTGAAACAGAGGCTAGTCGAATATTGATTATGCTTCCCATCACAAAAGACAGCGTGGCTAGAAGCGAATATATCGAGAACACAGTTTTGGTGAGTCCGAATTGCTGCATTATCATTGACGGCGAGATGGTAATGAAGCTAAACACAATGCCATAAAGTAGTCCGCTGGCCATACCCACTGAGACGATTTTCATCATTGTGCTTTTAATAAGCGCTAAAGTATCGCTAAAGACGTTCTCTGAGGTTGTCGGCATATACTGTTTGAGGGGGGTGGAAACTGAAAGCAGTAAAAGTAAGGCGAATACTCCCATTACTAGTACAAAATAAAAGATAGATGAAACTCCGAAGGACTCGCCTATTAGTGTACCTACTAGTGGCGCTATTGCTGGCGCGATAGCGAATGCAATGTTGATAAGCGAAAGTGAAACATTCAGCTGCTTTTCGCTAAATATCTGACGTGACAGTCCGCGCGATACTGAAACGCCAACCCCACCGCCTAAGCCTTGAATGACTCTTCCTAAAAGAAAGGTATTTTCTTCGGTGGCAAGTGCCACCATAAGCGTACCTGCGATGAATACCAAGACTCCATACAGTAGAAACTTTTGTTTGTTTAGGTAGTCGCAGGCGACACCAGACACTAACTGAGAAAGTGAGAACGCGATAAGAAACACGGCCACGCTTTTTTCAATTATTCCCACATAGCTGTCGTATATAGCAGCCAAATCAAAAAAGAAGGGGCTATAAATGCTGGTAGAGAGTTGGCCAAGAATAGACAAAATGGTGAAGGTTACCGTCAGCGAATAAAACGTATGGCGTGACATGGTGTGCTTCATCTAAGGGGAACCAAACTATGGGTAAAGAGACAGTGCAGTTAGGCTACAGATTTGGTGTTACAGTTTTAATAAAGGTTAAGTTTGAGAAAACTGATAACGTGATGATATAAGCGAGTGGTGATTGGCAATTCTAGAAAAAATGGTGGCCCCACCCTGACTTGAACAGGGGGCAGCTTTAATAGCATAAAAGAGATAAAACAATAGAGGGAGTTTCTCACTCCCTCGAGTATCAGCGAGTTTGTAGCAGCTCAGCCTGCTTCACAACTGAATTCTGAGATTCTACAGCTCTATCAATAACACGGCTGTATACCTTTTTCTTTTTAGACGAGTCGGCGTTGCGAACGAACTCAGACAGGCTGGAGTTGTACTTTGTTGTCTGGCCGTTTTTTAATCTGGCAAACATCATTATTCTCCCATTTTATTGCCCAATTAATGAGCGGGCAGCGATTGTATCAGGGTAGTAAGCGTCTCGCGAGTAAATTTATGCTTAACATGATTTTCTACAGCCTGAATGTTGGCGTGATACATGCGAGTGCCCCCCTCGTTGTCCTTTAACAGTAGATCTATTTTTATCTGACCACCAAATTGTTGCTTTAGTTTCCGTACTACCGCTTGAGATTCTAAAAATTGCTCTACAAATATATCAGGGTTAATCCGTCTACCTTCGACTCGCTCTCTAGATTGAACAAACTTCCATGCTAACTCTGGTGACTGGTATACGAACAATACGAGAACTGCGCGACCTCGATCAATAGCCCGTTTAATGTTTTTCTCTGCTATAGCGTAATTTGATAGCGTTCCATCAAGTAAAAGTGATTGCTTACGCTTAAACGCATTGTCCAGAGTTCGTTCTACAATAGAGGAGACAGCTCTTTGAAATAGGAATGAATTGTCTCCCGTATATTGTTCGAAATAGTGACGCAACTCGTCGGGATCTAATCGAATAACATTAGTAGCCTCAACTTCTTGCAGAAACTCTCTGGAGGTTTCGGTTTTCCCAGCGCCAGGGGAGCCGGCTATAAAGACCGCTACAGGTTCATCTTCAGGAGGGAATTTTTTTCTGTCAGTCAGCTCGTTTGCAATGGCAGTACGGTTCTTCTTAGCAAACTTAATCGCTTCTTGTTCAATACGCTTTTCGTCTTCAGTCATCTTGAGTTTGCAACCGATACTGCTGATATTTATATACGTACAGTAACGTTCAGTAATAGATAAATAAATAAAAACTAGGCAAAGGTTCAACGCTGTCTAGTTCGTTGAGGTGTTACGGTAAACTGTACACGGCTCAGGGGAAAGGCAGGTTGATATGTCACGTACTAATTCCTGACTACCTGATTGAGAGGCTCGAACAGAGTCGATTTAATAACCCAGTGATCATCAAAGATCGGGAAATTAACTATCTTCTGCGTTACGATATTGGTGCAGGGAAGCGATGGGCAGATTCCTTCAGCAAAGCATCAAAACGCACTCTGTTTTTTTCTACAGGAGCTCACGTAGCTATTACAAGAACGGATGCGTAAGCTAAGGGAAATTGGTTTCAAGCGTCAATAGGCGCTTAAAACCGTTTCACAAGAAATGAGTTGTTCTAAACCAGAGATAACCGAAGTTTATCTGATGTAGCAATGAACTTTTCTAGTCTTCACTAAGATAACACAGCTATAATTGTGTGATTTATCCTTTGCATAAGTCCTTTCAACTATTCACTTCAATAGCACAACCTCATCTTCTTTAAACCAAGATTGAATGGCTTTAGTCTTTACTGCGTATGGTTTTTTCGTATAAGCGACTATAGCCAGACTTCTTTCTGCCCGACTGCAGATTACATAAAACAATCTTCTCGTTCTTAGAGGGGTGGAATCTTTCCCGTCAGCTTCATTTTTCTTATCTGTGTCACTCAATGGCTCTGCGCCAAGCAACTTCTCATAGTTAAAGAGAAAGCCGCCTGCACTTTCATCATCCAAAACTGCCATAACTCTTTCAAATTCTAAGCCTTTCACACCTTGATGAGTTGCAAAAACAGAGCTTTCATTTATATAGCTTGAGTAATTTTTGACCGATTGGATTTTTGCTTGGAGAGCGCGTTCCCAGGCTATATAGTCCTTTTCTAGTTCCTTTTCCTCTTCTTCAGAACAACTGACTATGCCTAAGTCTAGGTGTGTCTTGAGACTATCGGGAACTTCAAGTAGCCCATTTGTAGAAAAGTATTCAATGACTTCACGTAAATTCAACTCTTCGTTAACTAGTTTAGGTTTCAGCTTTTCAATACTAATGTCTGCTTTCGATAAAGACTCAAAGGGTTCTTTAACGAAGTCTGTGTTTGAGTTACTAATAATTGCTGAGCCAACCTTAATAAGTCTTGTAATTTCAAAAAGTTCATCATTCATGATTGCTTCAACCAAAGGCAAAACAAGTTGAGTAATAAACTTAAGTTCTTGACTCGTTCCATTGAGTACTGAATCCCGAAGATCTGCGTTAGCCGCTAACGGCCCATAAAATTCGGCGAATCCCCCCCGATCAGCGGCCATCGCATGTTCTAAAGTTAGACATTTAACCTTTTCAGCTTCTGCCCACATTTTATCTTGCGTAACTTCACACATCTTTGCTCTTATAGAAGCTTCAACCTGGTATTTATCGCCCTGGCTTGAATTTACTATAAAAAGTCTGACAGTACCTTCTGGAGCGTCCTTGCACGCACTTTGTTGTAGCCCATCAATATCATTACGAATGTCGTTTATAAGGGTTACAATTCGTTTTGGGCATCTATAGTTGATCAATTTGGCTGGCTTCTTCCAATCACTTGGTAATCCAGAATCCAAATCCTCCTTCCCTCCACCATAAATTCGTTGCATCATGTCGCCAAATAACCCGAGCACAAACTTATTCTTGTTATTCTTTTGAGCCGAAATGAGCGCATTCATTAAGTTCTTTTCGGTATCCTGACTCTCATCAATTAGTAATATAGGAAACTTGTTGATTAACAACGTTTGCATTAATTCAGAGTCAGCAATGAATGCAGACGCTATGGCAATCACTTCAGCGTGATTTAGTGAGTCTTTTTCTGGCCTATTAGATGAAGGGCTATAACTAAACTCAGTAACTCTATCGATATGTTCTAGACGTCTTTTTTTGCTATCTCTACTTCTGGCGTTCTTGAGTGCTGTAACTCCGTTTATGTCACGAGCTTTATCAATTTTTACCTGTAACTGGGCTATTTTCTGAACCAAACTCTTACGTAGAAACTCCCTTATATCTTCTGTAAACGGCTTTATTAAGCTCCAAGCAAAACTGTGAATTGTTGATACTCTGAATGCTGGATCAAATTGAAGACGGTGTCTAATTTCTTCACATGCGGCGTTGGTGTATGTGATGACGGCGATTCTTGAGCCTGCGTCAATCATACGATTCAGATCGTTTCTTTTTACATGTTCAAGAACATTCACAAGAGTTCTAGTTTTACCAGAACCTGCTCCAGCAAATAATAAAAAGCTTGAAGGTGAATCTAAATTTAAATATTGATAAATCTCTCTATCAACTTCATCGAAGTGTGAAGGGAAATTATCTGATATTAACTCAATCATCGATAACACCTCCGTCAGTTGGTGACTGATGTGTCAAAAAGTCTTTACTTGCCTCGCGTAGTTCTCTCTCAAGCCATTGCAGCCCCTCGTTAATATATTCGGGAACTTGTAGTTTTTCAGGATCGATATCAAAAATGATATCCAATGCCATCTTTGCTTTGCCACTATTTTCCAAGGCTTCATACATAGCTATAGCACATTCATCCAATGAAGGTTCTTCACAAGCGTCCTTCATTTTTTTCATCATGCCAGTGGGCTTCTGTAAATTTTTAATTAAAGTTATATTTGTTAAAGCCAAAGCATCTTCAAACGTGTACGGAATCACTTTCCCACCAGCAACACCATTGTATTCAACATTTATATCATACTGGTAAGCTGCCCTTGCATTTTCTAAAACCTTACTTTCTGGCTTTTTGTCTAACACATTATCTAAAGATGTAGTGTCAAATTTAAACCATTGCTTAAGTGTATTACTTCCTGAACTTTGGTTTTCGTTTCTTTGTGGACGCACCGATCCGCTAACTATTATATTCTTGTCTATCTTTTTGACTTTTTTCTTGCCCGTTGCATCAGTGTCTGTTATTACAAGTGTTGGTAAACCCAGTGCGTCAATCAAAGGTTTCAATCGCTGTGCGTGGGCACCACCTACTTCAAGAATTGAAATATAACTTCTATTTAACCCGAATTGACTATCAAATTTATGACGGATGAAATGTGGGAGTAACATTCTCTCGGCTGCGCCTTCTACCAAAATAACACCGTTCGCAAAAAATAGATCACAGTGTGTGGTTTTCAGGTAGCGCGTAACAAACTTTGCCGTATCCTCAATATCATTGCTAGATTTACCTGAGATCTTAAATACATCAGACAGTCCAATTACTTCTGCCCTCGGCGCTTCAAAAAAATCGGTAGACGGATGGCGCTTGAAGTATCTGAGTTTCTCAAATCCAACCTCATGGGCTATATAACTAGAATGACTACTAACTATCATTTGAGTACTAAAAGTTTTAGGGACATTCTTTTTTAGAACTTCAAATGCTTTACGAATGAAGACTTGCTGTACTTGAGCATGTAAATGAGCTTCAGGTTCTTCAATTAGCACAAGATGTAATGGTTCTTTCGCTATATCATCTTCTGTTCGGCGCTTCTCTGCTTTACCTTTCCTCATCCAATTATCTCTAAAGCTTATTAGCTTAAAAATCATGTAAATAAGATTTTTATAACCAAGGCCATTGTAATTTTCAGGTAATGCTAGGAGCTGGCTTCTACCAATTTGTGGCCTTTGTACGTCGAAAATTACTGTTGCATCGTGAGCGAGGTTTTCGACTGGCTCCGTATTACTGGAAAGTAAAATATCAGGATCGTTAAAACCCGGATAACCAAGCCCCTTCAGTTCACCAAGTGAATCACAAAATGCATCATTTAATCGTTCATCAAAAATGTTTTTTTGCAAGATTTATAGCAGCTAAGGCTTCAACATCCTCCTTCTCTGGGAAATCTGAAGGATTTAAATGGCGAGTATAATATTGATTTAATTGAGACGATAAGCTGCTTTGTCCTTTCGACTGTTTGTTCGAGTGTGGGTCTGAAAAGCCTCGTT
This sequence comes from Alteromonas sp. KUL17, assembly GCF_006538305.1. Lineage (NCBI taxonomy): Bacteria > Pseudomonadati > Pseudomonadota > Gammaproteobacteria > Alteromonadales > Alteromonadaceae > Alteromonas > Alteromonas sp. KUL17. The sequence goes on along the minus strand of NZ_BJKJ01000001.1, from coordinate 147,768 downwards.
GAGCCTCAATTACATCAACTTTAAATAAGTTCCTAAATGGATAGAATTTCAATGGTAACTGATTTACTGGAAGAGTTTGGGGTAGTGAACTTTTTTCAACTTCTGTGGGGTCTAGAAGATAGGCGTTCAAATCAAAATGTGTTCCAAGTCTCTTATCGAGAAATTCCCGTAGATCCTTTGGCCAAAGCTCAAGTTTTTTATTGTGACTTTTTTCTGAGGAATGTTCTTCGGGTGGCTTCTCCATATCCCTTTTTTGAAAGAAGTCCTTAATTATTTCTTCTAATGATTCTGCTCCAAACTTTGTACCAAGAAACTCACGCAGGTCTTTGTCTAAAAGCTTAAGATCACTAATTTCTGCTTCCTCAGGGAGTAATTTCGTCGCTAACTTTGCTGCGTCATACTCTTGTAAAAACTCCTGTATCAAGTTTTCTACAGACTTCGGTTGGTATATTAATCTGACACCCAGAAGCCCCCCTCTCCATTTTAAGGTTGGTACGAGGTGACTTACTCGGTGAACTTCACTGGCATCTACTTTCAGCCAGATATCTAGCGAAGGACAATATGGCTGCCATTCTCTGAGTGTATTACCCTTCATATTCTCTGGAGTAAGCCAAGACTCAGCAAAATGATTGAGGTGTGACCAATTCGTTAGCGTGAAATCTGTTGTATAGAAGCGTCTTTGCCCGCTCGAGTCATCAGTTTCCCCAGTTCTTACTCTTTGGTCTAAAAAAGTAATTAAAGCATCAATGGCAGAAGTTTTACCGCTATTATTCGCTCCTACAAATAATGTTTCATCTTGACTGAGGTAAATTCGTGTCCTTTTTAATTTTCGATAATTTTGAATGTCAAAAAATTCAATCTTCATCCTTGGTTCCTTAGATTAAATGTAAAGGAGAATATTTAAAGTCCCAGTTATGCCCTGAGACTACAGTCCCTCTATACTACTATTCTTGATGCGTTGGTATTATTCACAAACTCTGTGCTACGTGATTTGCAAATTGACTTATGAAAAATAACTCCTTAATAACGCTTAGTTCAGGTTTTTTCTAAAATCCATTTCAAATTCTTTACGGAAGAAACGCGCGATACATACGCTTTTATTCACTATTTGCAAGTAACTACTTGTAAGCGCCAGCCGCGCCTTTGTGATGATACGTGTAATATAGAGTGGTGGCTACTCCGGCTATTACTATATGGCAAGAAACGCTCACTACTATGAAAATGCTCAGAGGCAGATGGCAATTTGCGATGAACAATTATTGAAAGAATTGATTCAAAGTGTTTTGGTTTTTGTCTTATTTTGCGTGCTAGGGAAAATATCAGCACAGAGGTAGCACCGACCAAACCAGGTTAGTAATAACTATCGTTGAAGCCTGGCTCTTCATCATTAACGGGGGACATCCGCATTCATTAAACTGATTTTGCGAAGAATCATTTAATGGAGAGTACAGATGTCCCACGCAGGTACTATTTTAGGCATAAGTGAGTTAGAAATAGAACGTGTTCATCGACATGATTTTATTGAAGTGTGGGCAAAGCCCACTAAAAAGCCGCTGTGCAAGCATTGTGAGAGTCGACAGTTACGCATAAAAGCCACACATAAGCGTACTGTGAAGCACACGCGCCAAGGGAATCAGGTGCTAACGCTACATTTAAAGGTACCTAAGTATCATTGTCGATGCTGTGGGCGTTATTTCAGGCACCCTTTTGTTGGGATCCGGCCACGCTATCGGGCGTCGGAGTGCTTTCGCTTAGAAGTCTTTGAGGCGCATCACGGTGGTGTGACGCAGCGTGGTATCTCACGCACACATCGCATTAGTCCCACTACGGTAGAGCGTTGGTACCAATCACACATCAGCCAAAAATATAAAGAGATTATCAGTCGCCCCTGCCCAGAGATGCTAGGAATAGATGAACACTTTTTTACCCGTAAGAAGGGTTATGCGACGACGTTTGTAGATTTACGACACCGTAGTGTGTTTGACGTAAAACTGGGACGTTCTGAATTAAGTTTACGCTCGTACTTGCGCCACCTTCCCAATAAAGAGAACGTTAAGCTCATCGCGATGGACTTATCGGAAACCTATCGTGGTATTGCCAAACGCTATTTCCCTAATGCTACGATAGTCGCTGACCGTTTTCATGTAGTGCGCTTGATAAACCATCACTTCTTAAAAGCGTGGCAGCAACACCACCCTGAAGGACGTAAGAATCGGGGTTTACTTAGTTTGATGCGACGACATCAATGGCATTTAAGCGAAGACAATAACAGCAACTTACAACGCTACTTAGCTGACTATCCTGTGTTAAAAACACTGTATGAGGTCAAACAGAAGCTCATCAGGTATATGCTATTAAAGACTATGAATGAAAAACGAATGGAGAAGACATTACCGAGGTTCTTAGACTTGCTTGAACAGTTACATCACAGTCCACTTCGTGCACTGGCCAAAACCTTAACTTCGTGGTTGCAACCTATCATCGCCATGTGGCGCTTTACACGAAACAACGGGATCACTGAAGGCTTCCACAACAAAATGGAAATGATATCAAGAAGAGCGTATGGTTTTAGAAACTTTGAAAACTATCGAATAAGAGTGATGACCCATTGTGGATGGGATGGTGTTATCAATCGTGTAAGGTGAATGCTGATCCCCCGTTTATGGGGTAGAGCCTGAAGCCTAGGAAGAATGGTGGCCCCACCCTGACTTGAACAGGGGACCTGCCGATTATGAGTCGGATGCTCTAACCAACTGAGCTATGGGGCCATTTTGAGATGTGCTGTGCAGTTTTCAATGCAATTTGCTATGCATGACAACCACAAGCGAGCGCAAGTATAAGCAGTTTTATTTGCCTTGTCACGCCTCGCTGGTAGCTTTGTGATTTGTTTGCTTTATTTTTGTTCACTAAGCTGTAGTTTATGTGCCTTGTTTGGCAATTTTACACGTCGCCACCCAAGAGCTAATGCCAAGCCTAACATGCTAAACAGAGTCGTAGAACCGCCTCCACCAGAGCTATTTGAATTAGTATCCGTTGGCAAGCTCACTACACTTTCGTTCACGGTAACAGTAACGGTGTCGCTGGTGCTAACTCCAAACTCATCCGTTGCAGTTAACGAAAAGGTTAAATTGCTTTGAGATGATGGGGCGGTAAAAGACATGGTTAATGTATCTGCATTTCTGATGGTAACCGTGTCGCCGGCGGTTTGCGTCCATTCTACGCTTGTTAACGCGCCTTCGGGGTCTTGGGCGCTTCCCGTTAATTCAACGCTGGCTCTTACATCGGTTTCAACATCTGTTCCTGCGTTTACCACAGGGGCTTGATTGCTCTCATCGTCCTTTATCGTAATCAGCGTTTCTACCACACCACTCAGAAGATTGGTGTCTTGTGCAGCAAGCACTAAACGAAATTGTTCGTTGTCTTCTTCGATACTATCGTTAATAAGCGCAATATTGACGGTCTTCGAATTAGTTTCGCCGTCGCTCCAAGTTACCGTGCCGCTTTGGCTGACAAAGTCTTCATCGCTCACTGCTGTACCGCTTTCCAGTGAATAGTTCACACTTACTTCGCCTTCACTTCCGCCTTGGCGAACAATGTTTAACGCAAGTTCAGAGTCGGTCTCTAAAATAGTGCGTTCGCCAGCGCTTAATTCAACTTTCCCTTGCTGGGCAGTACCGTTAATGGTGACTTGAGCATAGCCGCTACCAGAGGCGATACCTCCTCCTTGCGGGTTAAATAGTCTGACGAAAAATACCTCATTGCTTTCAGTATTTTCATTAGCATCGATGCTTAACGTGATGTTTTTAGTCTGTGATTCATCCGCACCCCAACTGAGTTCTCCAGACGCTAACATTACATCGCTGCTGGTGGCTGAACCCGCTATTACTTCATACTCAACTGTCATAGCCCCGGTTCCTGTCTTATTAACAGGAAGGCTTAAGGTTGTATCAGCATCCGTTTCATAATTAGCCTGAGAGAAGGCCGCAACTGTTGTTGCGCTTAACGTATTGTCTTTTAATACAAACAAACCGCGCTGAATATCACTAACCAAAATATTACCGCTAGGTAGAAACGGGTATACGCCCCACGCACCATTAAAGTTGGTGCTGTTAAAAGCAGGGTAGGTGTCGAAAAAGCCTGCTTCTACAGGCGCGGTAGGATCTGAAATGTCTAGTACCGTTAAGCCACGCTCATAGTTAGACATATAGTAGCGGTTACCTCTTACGTAGCCGTTGTGATCGATAGTGCCGTTGTCACTGGTCCAAATGCTGGCGAGCACAGGTGTTGTAAGTGATGAAATATCAAAAATCATAACCCGGGTATTTAAGCTGAAGTTTCGCTCGTCCAACTCATCGTGAACAAAGGCATATTGCTTGTCTTCACTAAACCAACCGCTATGGGTGTAGGCAACCTCGTTATAACTAGTACTACTTAGTTCAGAGGTACTATTTGTGTTCGTGTGATCCCAAAGGCGCATTGCATCTTCATTGAAGTCAAGCATAACCGTACATCCATCAGCCGTAGCATTCACACAGTCAGTTTGCGCTCTTGCGTCGGTAACGCGCATAGATGACGCATCATGCGTATAGTCGGCACGTGTAAGACCGCTAGGTATGTAAGACGCGGTTGGTGTTTGAGGTGAGGTTAGCGTATATGAACGAAAGGCTCCGCCGTTACTATCTTGGCCAACCAAATGTAGCTGAGGCGCAGCGTCATTTAACGGTGTGTTTAGCGTGTAATCTACGTTTGAGATGTAGATATTGTGTGCACGGTTATCGTCGTTAATCCGCTTCGTTAAGCTAATACCATTAGGGAGGTCGTTAAGGTCAATGATGGTAAAACCTTCTGTTACGCTATCGGCACTGGCGTAGGCATATGCTTTAAAACGCCCCGCAGCGCTATCGAAATACTGATAGACCTTAATGTCGCGCCATGTCGTACTTTGACCGGTAATTTCACCTACTACTACCGGCGCTGTTGGCTCGGTTACATCTACAACGGCAATGCTGGCCTGCATGCCAACAATGGCATATTCTCTACGGTTGTTTAAATCGACGTGCCCCCAAATATCGTTGGTACTATTTGATACCGACGACAATACGTTAACAGGTACGTTAGAGAGTAGATCGATATTGCTGCATGGGAAGTCGGCAGCCGTTCCATCTGTGCAAGCTTCATTTGCACTGACTTCGGTACTAAGGACCATGTGCGATGATGCCTGTGCTTGAAGGGAAGACGCGGCCTTTCCGTCAGTTATACTGTCGAACCCTTTTTCATAAAGGGCTTCTGATAAATAGGTAGGCACATTAACTAGTGTAGTTTTGTGCAAGGCAGGCTTCTGTGCCTGGTAATGATCTTCACGAGAAAAGCCTCCTAATACGGGTAAAAGACTGTCGTTTAGAACTTGTGCATGCTGAGCGTTGTCGAAATAATATTGGCCTTCAGCAACGAGAATTTTGTCGCCTTTATTGGCCTGTCGCGCGGCATAGCTCAACGTTTTACAGGGCCTGAAACGGTTGTCACACTTGCCCGCGTCCACGCCGTCTTCGGCAACAAAACGCGCTTTGTCATGGTCTGTGTGTGCTTGTGCACCTTGACTCACAAATGCTAAAAGCAGCACTATTAGCGTTAATGGGAATGCATTCATCTTGTCGTCCGCGCAAGTGTGTAATTAGAAAAAGGTAGTTTGTATAAAAAACTACCAGATATCCAAAGGAAGTACATACGTAAATGAAAATGCCTTTTCGCATGAGTGTCATGCCTTCGTTACTCTTTGCGGCGCTAGTGTCGTTAACCGGCTGTGATGTCATTAACCTCAAAGGAAGAGAGCCTGGTGAAATCCCGTTTAAGTTGGTGGGAGTCGATACGGGGGCATGTCCAATGATCATGAGTATTGGACAACAGCGATGGAATATAGACTACTTCGGTTTTTACCTTAGCAAGCCAGAAGTGCGCATTGATGGTAAGTGGCAGCGAGTTAAGTTTAAACAAACCCAATGGCAGACGCCGAATATAGCATTGCTAAAGTTTCACAATAAGTGCAACAACCCTGATGATGCCAATAGCAAAATTGTATTAGATGTATCGGAAGAGCTTTTAAAGCTGTCCACAAACTTGCGCTTCACTATGGGTCTTCCCTTCGACGATAATCACGCTAACCCGCTTACACAGCCTTCGCCATTGAATGACAGTACAATGTTTTGGAGCTGGCAAAACGGTCATAAGTTTTTGCGACTGGATGTGTCTAAAGGCTCAGAGGAAACACGCAAATGGTCTTATCATTTAGGTAGCGTGGGTTGCGATTCTGAATCAGCAGTCAGGCCACCTGAAAAATCGTGTGCTTTCACAAACCGGGTGGAGTTTATTCTGCCGATGACCCAGCTTGATACTGATTTAGATTTGGAAGTATCGGTGTCTAACATTGTCGCGCAAGTTGATATAAACGAAGCGCCAAGTTGTATGTTCGAGTCTCCTGAAACTGAGCCCTGTAAAAAGCTTATTCAGAATTTAGTGCACAGGCCTTGGATTAAGTGGCAGTAGCGGCACGTTTAATTTGCACTAGAAGGCGAGCTCAGCTCGCTTTCAAGGCGGCAATTATCGCTCTTGTTGCAATGATTTTAGGCGCGTGCAGTAAATCGCCCACGCCTTACATTTGGAATTTGCCTCACAATATTCCACCGCCTCCCGTTCCCGCAGACAATCCTGTGACCGAAGAAAGCGTAATTTTGGGAGAGAAGCTTTTCTTTGATAAGGGCTTAAGTGCTAACAAGGCGGTTTCATGCAGCAGCTGCCATGAACCAGAGCATGCTTTCTCTGAACCTAAGACAGTTTCAGTAGGCGCGAACGGAGACGCGCTAAATCGTAACGCATTAGCGCTAGTAAACGTGGCTTATAATGCATCCTTCACTTGGGCGCATAACAATTTAGAAAGTATAGAAAAGCAGCTGATGATCCCGCTTTTTAATGAACATCCTGTGGAAATGGGCGTTACGGGAAATGAAAAGCGTATATTAAAGCGCTTTGAGGGCAGCGAATATCGAGCGCTGTTTGAAGCGGCTTATGGTGATGATACACCCAATTTAAATAATATCGTAAAGGCGCTTGCTAGCTACGTGAGAAGTTTAGTGTCGTTTAATAGTGCTTTCGATAACTATGCTTACGCTCAAGATGACGATGCACTAACCGCCCAGCAGCTTGAAGGTTTGAATCTGTTTTTTTCAGAGCGCACTGAGTGCTTTCACTGCCACGGAGGTCTGAACTTCACTCAATCGTCTAAGCATAGTTTTCAACCTTTTGCGGCTCAGCCTTTCCACAACACTGGCCTGTATAACGAAGATGGGAAGGGCAGTTATCCGGAATCGGACATGGGGCTTTACAGCGTTACTCACAATAAACAAGACATGGGGAAGTTTAGAGCTCCTACTTTGCGCAATATAGCCCTTACTGCGCCCTACATGCATGATGGCAGTATTGCCACCCTTGATGAAGTCATTGAGTTTTATGCTCGTGGGGGAAATCTGGCTGAAAGCCCTAACCCTTACCGCAGTCCGTTCATAAAAGGCTTTACGATTTCTGAAGATGAAAAGGCGGCGTTGGTTGCATTTTTGCGCAGTTTAACCGACGAGCAATTTGTAAAAACACACACTACACGCAAAAATTAGCGATTTATTGCTCATTTTGTGTAATTTATGTTTATACTTTGCACACATATATCAACCAAATGCTTATGTGCTGATTGTTAACATCGTGATAAACTCAATCACTTACATTCTTTGTTAATAACTATAAAGCAGGTGAGCGGTCGCGGAGATGAGAATGACTGAAAAACCCTTCATTACAAGTGGTCGAAATACCATCATTCATAAAATAAGAAAATTAGATCTATTGGTGATCAATGGTGATGAACATCCGCCAATTCTTGTTACTTATAAAGGTATTAAGCAGTACGAAGGCAAAGTGCCTGAAAACAAGCGCGATGCTAAGATGATGGACATGGAACTAGTAGATGTAACTACTAGCGATGTGTTTGGCGACGAAAAAACATTATTGTTCGTACAAACCCTAAATGGGAAAGAGTATAAAGTCGATTACTCTAAAATTGGGACGAGCATGTTTATTAAGATTCACCAAGACAGTATTTTCTAAAACTCACCTTACCCCATATTGGGGTAGATGTGTTTTTAATTAATGGGGTTAGGCAATCTGGCCCCAGTTATCTGCCTTGAGTGAATTGAACCCTCCAATTACCCTTCCTTTTCCTTTAAGCTGTACGTAACGCTTTTTGAAAATGTTAAACCGGCAGATGTCCACTGGCGTGACTTCCGATGCATTTACGCCACTTACAACACCTGCAGTCTCCAACCCCTCAGCAATTAACTCTGAACAGAACCAGCTATTAAAGTCTTCTTGATTGTAGCTTATGCTGCCGAACAGGGGATGTTCATCAATCGCGTCCACTGCTGAGCCGAATAGCTGTAGCACGTCGTAAGGTTTCCCGTCTTGTTCAAACATGAAGTTAAAGAAGTCTCGCTTATTTTGCTCAAAGATGCTTCTTGACGCACTAGACAGTGGCAGCCACCAAATATCACCGTCGTAAGATGCTACACGCTCGCTTAGTCTATTGGTCATTACCCCTCGCTTTCCCTTATACGATGTTGCTTCCATGACTTGATTAAAATATCGATTAGAATCTTCATCGCGCATCTTCGTTTGCATAACAATTGCCACATGCGTTACCGCAGAGCGTGTCGTGAGTTTAGTCCAACGAGAAAATAAGCTATTGCCGCCAAATGCGATGATGTCACCAGGCTGCATATGCTCTCTAATAAGGTGGTATTGTTGCTGCTCTAACATGGCTCTTCCTTGAATACGTGTTAAGAAATTAGATTATTGTCTGCACCGCTAGGCGGGCAAGAGTATTTGCTTATGATTTTCCACTTTGCAACGTATGCATTTATAAGAATGTTGCAAAGTGTGTGTTAAGTACGACTAATAACAGTTTAGACCGATTATTAAACCTTAGCTTTTGTGTACTTGTCGCAACGTCTCAAATAGCGGTGCTTTAACGTTTTTATAGCGTGAATTTTACAAAGTTTCACTAATTTAATGGTGCGGGGACAAAAGAGGTAGTCACCGCGTTGCCGAATATTATCAGAGGAACTTGTTATGTTTATGTCACGCCGTGTTACCCAACTTGCTTTACTAGGAATAACCTTGTCGCTTACTGCAACAGTAACGAATGCCGCCCCGTACCCCAAGCATGTAGAAAAAAACTTAATTGCAGTGTGTGAAGCGGTAAAAAGCGATAGCCGTTTGCGATTGCATCGCGCCGTGAAAGCGACGGGTTTTAAAATGCGATATATCCATGAAGGATTAGTGTGCAACGGGCAAGACATGCTTACTTTTGCACTTACTCATAATGCATCTAAAAACGCACAGCTGATTGCTCGTCGCATTAATGCTAGCCCTAGTGTATTAACAGCAAAACGCTAATGAAGAGTTTTCTACCCTGGCGATTGGGCTATGCAGCTTATAGCCCCTTTTTCGCTTATTTTTACTTTTCGCTGTCTACATCCCATCACTTATTAAGACTGGGATAAATAACGCTGACAGCTATTACTGCTTGCACTTGCAAGGGATCGCAGATGATCGCACTGGTTTTTTTACACTCTGTTTCTATGCAAAACTCACTTTGCGAAATGCTAGAAAAGCTAGACGTATTCAGTCACGTTTATGGCGCGCAATCGGTAGGCCATTGTCTTGCCTTAGCAGAGAAATATCCTCAGTCCATCGGTTTCTATTCAGTCTCTCAGTCAAGTCGAAACCTTGCATCACGGTATTGGCTTGCAGTAGGAAATAAAGACGAAGAAGCGCTGTTAGCCTTTTCTCATAACGCGTCAGGATTTGTTAAATCACCACTTGAAGAACCCCAAGTATTAAACGCTATAGAGCATGTCAAAACCAAGTACCATTTTTATGAACGGGACTTTCAATTCAATATGCTGGTAAAGGGACTTTGTGAACAATATGGGGTGTCTGAACCTGCGCTTTTAGCTACATTGCGCCAGCAATTGAACAAAAGTGTTCAGCCAAATGTTTTAGGGATACGCGCTGAAAACGGGTGGTGTTGTTTAAATCCAGCAGAGATTAAATGGATTGAAGCTGCAGGTGACTACATGTGTGTTCAAACGCTCTCAGAAAGCTACGTTGTCCGCACCACCTTGTGTGAATTACTTAAGCGTTTGGGAGAGCAGAATTTTAAACGCTGTAACCGCTCTGTGGCGGTCAACGCAAAACATATCGCGCACCTGGAGCAAAAACTCAATCAGCAGCGAGTTGTCATGCAAGGTGGCGAAGCGTTCAAGATTACTCACAAGTATTACTATCAGTTTTGGCTGACAGACTGAACGTCAAAGCGCATTTCAGTGCAACATTCTACTATACGACCATGGTACTGCTGGTGGTCTAACTCGCTTATCGTTACACTTACTCACTGAATTTTGGGAACAAGTACCAGGACCTGCAAGGCCTAATAAGGAGCGATAGTGCGAGATGTAAGAAACATGATAGTGGGCGCAGTTTTAGTGTTTGCTGCTTATTATCTTGGGCTTGTTGTCGTTAATGTGAGCGCCCTTCCTATACCAGGGCCATTAATGGGCTTATTCTTTTTACTCGCGATGCTTTTTCTTTTTCCTCAGCTTGAGGTTCACACGGCGCGCTTTGTTACTTTTCCTTTGAAGCATATGTCCTTACTGTTTATTCCAGCCGTACTTGGCGTATCTATTTATTGGGCTGACATTCAGTCCAATGCACTTGCCATTGCTATCGCGATTATTGTAACGACCTCGATAAGTTTAGGGATAACCGCTTGGTTTTCGCAGCAATTGTTTAATAGCAAAAGCGGCAGCGGCTCAGATGTGGCAAGCAAGGGTGGAAAGCAAGAATGAAGGAGGCTCTACATCAAGCATTTAGCTTAACGGGGTTATTGTGGCTTAGCGTTTCAATAATTGGCTACATTATTGCCCTTTGGGTGAACAAAAAATGCAAAGGTCACCCGCTAGCGCATCCCATTGTCGTTACCGCGCTGATTGTGTCAGCTGGCCTTTATTTAACTGAAACAGGGGTTACTGAGTATCAACAGGCGGCTTCTTTGTTGCATTGGTTGCTAGGGCCTATCACTGTGGCATTAGCACTACCCATTTACAGACAATGGCAAAAGCTAAAGCACTACGGCTGGCGGTTAATGGCGAGTATTGCTTTTGGTGGCATACTCGCGCCTTTCACCGCGTGGCTTACTTTGTTTGCACTTGATGCACCGCGTGCAATACAAATTACCATGTTAGCTAAATCAATCACCACGCCCCTTGCTATGGAGTCGAGTGCGCAGGTTGGCGGCATTCCCGCATTGGCTGCCGTTTTTGTCATTGTGACGGGTGTAGTTGGAGCCATTGTGGCTACTGGTGTGTTTGCGGTCCTCAATGTACAAAATCGACAGGCGCAAGGTATTGCTATGGGCACGGTGGCCCACGCAATTGGTACAGCCAAAGCTATTCAAATGGGGGAAGACGTGGCGGCGATGGCGACTCTGGGCCTTTGTGTAAATGGTATATTTACTGCGTTGGCACTACCTGTCATTTTTGGTTTCTTTGTTTGAGAGCTTTTTTCGAAACTTGGCGTTCTATCTATTGGTTGTGATTTAGCCTGACCAGACCTGCAATCACCCGCCTTGACTAAAAGGTGCACAAGCTGCTGTAAAAACGCGTAGCAAAGAATCAAAGCGCCGTGATGTTTGTAAGTAAAAACGTGCTGGCAATATTCCCCAAAAGTGCTATTTCTTAGTGAGGTGTTTCGTATCACTATATACATGGTATCTATTCAAACAAAAAGTAACCGGGTTACAGCGAAGTGTAAGTTAACTCAAATCGTTACTTCAGTTCACAGTAGTTGTGCCGATACAATTGAAATTGCTAGAAAATACCGGCGGTAGCTGGTTTCAAAAGCTAGGTGGTAAAAGAACTTAATGTTTTCTGTACTCGTATGTGACGACTCGTTAGTTGCGCGCAAGCAAGTGGCTAAATGCCTTCCTCAAGATTGGGAAGTGGCCGTACATTTTGCGAAGAATGGTCAAGATGCTCTATCGGCTCTCGCTGAAGGAAAGGGCGATCTTCTATTGCTCGACCTTAATATGCCCGTTTTAGATGGGTACGGCACATTAGAAGCAATTCAGAAACAAGGTCTTAAAACCAAAGTTATTGTTGTGTCTGGTGATATTCAGCCTGAAGCTCATGAAAGAGTGACATCGCTTGGCGCTTTGGACTTTATTAGAAAGCCGGTGGATCCTAAGAAGCTGGCCGAGGTACTAGATAAATTCAACATTCTTCATGTTGAAGAGGAAGAGCCGGAAGAAGTTTCACCGCTAGACCCTGAAATTCGCGATTGTTACCAAGAAATCACTAACATAGCCATGGGGCAAGCGGGGGATCATTTAGCCCGCACCATGAACGTGTTTGTTGAACTGCCTATTCCCAACGTTAATTTAATTGAAGTATCTGAACTTCACATGATGCTTTCTGATATTGAGAGCCATGAGCAAGTTACCGCCGTATGCCAAGGCTTCTTAGGGCCAGGTGTTAGTGGTGAGGCGTTGTGTATTTTGAGCGACTCTAGCTTTGACGACGTGGCTAAAATACTCAATGTAGAAGGCGAAGTTGACGACCAGCTTCAATTAGAGCTGCTTATGGATGCTGCGAGTATTTTGATTGGCACCTGTTTAACAGGGCTGGCCCATCAAATGGACATTAACTTCAGCCAAGGTCACCCCATTGTACTTGGTCAACATCGTGCCATCACTGAAATTATCAGCATGAACCAAATAAAATGGAAGCGAACGTTGGCGATTGAGCTTAGCTATGGCTTGGAAGGCTACAATGTTCAGTGTGATTTGATTTTGTTGTTCACGGAAGAGTCTATGAAAATGATGAATTCTAAACTCGCCCACTTGTTGGAGGATTTTTAATGAGCCAGCATTTAGATGAGTTACAAGAATTTCACTGGATGATGGACATGCTACAAACGGTAGACGTTGGCATTGTCGTACTAGACCGCAACTTCACCGTGCAAGTGTGGAACGGTTTTATGGAAAGTCACAGTGGGCTTTTGCCGAGTGAAGTAAGAGACAAAACGTTATTTTCGTTATTTCCCGCAATCAAACAAGACTGGTTTATTAAGAAAGCTAAGCCAGTTTTCGACCTAAAAACCCGTGCCTTTATGACATGGGAACAACGCCCTTATTTGTTCAAGTTTCCAAACTACCGGCCGATTACAGGTAGTGAGTCATTCATGTACCAAAACATTACACTTTCTCCTCTTACTTCTGCGACGGGTAAGGTGGATTTTATCAGTATGATGATTTACGACATGACTGATGTAGCGGTAGGTAAAAAGCAGCTAGAAGCGCTACAAGTAACAGTGTCTGAAGCGCAAGAAGCAAGCTCACAATCAGATAGAGCAAAGAAAACCTTCTTATAACCGCTACGTGTAACCCGTGAGAGTATATTGTTTATCTTGCGGTTCTATCTACATCAAGTTTTTACTCGCACTGAGCATAGAACAGCGGCACAGAGTGCGATGGGAGTACGTATGCAATCAAGTTCGTCTTCATTTTCAAGCTACCTTCCTCGCACCGTAATACGCGGGCTTGCAGTTATTGGTGGTGCTTTCATTCTAGCAGCCTGCGGTGGTGGCGGAGGCGGAGATGGTGACTCTAGTGGTGGGGGATCTGTCAATGGCAACTTAGTTGTTAATGCAGGCGCTAACGCTACCGTAACGGAAGGCGTGACCTATTCACTAAGTGCACAAGTGAGTGGTGGTGATGGCACGTACACGTACAACTGGAGCGCGTCTCCATCGCTGACCATTACACATGAAGACACCAGCGCTTCTGCAGCGAGCTTCGTCGCGCCGTTAGTTAATAGCGCCACTGAATACACGCTTACCGTCTCGGTAAACGATCAAAGCGGTAATACGGCTAGTGACTTCACGGTAATTACTGTTGCGCCGGTAAACATAGCGCCGGAAGCAAGTATTGATGTGCCTGCGTGGGAAGGCCTTCCAGCGAATACTTTTCCAGGCGGTGTTGAAATTATTTTTGATGGCACGGGAAGCAGCGATACTGACTCATCTACGTCCGATGGCGAAATTGCCGATTATGTTTGGTCTCAAACCAGCGGCACTAACGTTATTACGGGGGTGGAAACGAACCTTTCTACCTTAACAATTACTACGCCTATCGCTAACGAGTCTCAGGAACTCACTTTTCAACTTGAAGTAACTGATAGCGAAGGTGCAACAGACGTAGACACAGTGACAATCTCAGTGCAGTCTGAAACCGAGACACTGCCTGTGGTTGATGCAGGCTTCTCGCAAGGCGTTTTCAGTGGTGAGGTGGTTATTTTGGATGGTGAAGCAAGCACCAGTATTCCCAGTGCTCTACCACTTGCTTACTCTTGGGAGCGCAGTAACAACGTTACGTCTAATAGTGGGGCAAACACAGGAGCCGCAGTTCGCCCAGTAGATGACAGCGATGCGCTATCTACATTTGCTATTGCACCTTCTGTGTCTACCGCAACTGTGGTGGCCTATACGCTTACTGTGACTGACGCCAACGGCAACAGTGTTGAAGACACAATTAATGTACGAATACGTCCAATGCCCACGCCGCTGTTGAATGATACCGGCTTTTTACAACAAGCTACCAACAACGCGTTAACCGAGGCGCAGCAAAATGATTTTCCTGGCCAAGACGGACAACGCGGAGCTGATATTATTGAACAGAACGGCTTAATTGAAAAAGCTGGGCGTGGCAAAGCCGGCTTCGACTTTACCCGTTTAAATGCCAATGGCGACGAACAAGACGCCAGTGCAGATACGTGGTCGTGCGTTCGTGACAATGTCACCGGATTGGTGTGGGAAGTTAAAACTGACGATGGAGCATTTCAAGATAAAGACTACACCTATTCTTGGTACAGCGAAGAGGTAAATGGCGGTTTTGAGGGCGACCAGACAGGCGCGAATGCAACGTGCTTATTAACCAGCTGTAATACCTCTGCATATGTACAGGCGGTTAACGCACAAGGGCTGTGTGGTTTTTACGACTGGCGGCTACCTACTCACCATGAACTCTTTTCGTTAATGCATTTAGGCATTGCCGACGACGTGGCCATTGATGAAGATTACTTCCCTAACACCGGTGCAGTCTCTTCCGAGCCCCTATGGTATTGGACCTCAGTGCCAAGTGCTGATGGGGTAAACAGTGATGATGCACAAAATGCATGGGCATTGGATTTCGATTCAGGTGTCGATAACTTTCTTAATAAGTCATCAGCGGCGCGTGTTCGTCTTGTAAGAGCAGGGAGATAGTCATGAGCAATAAAGTTAATAAATCCGCTCAACGCGTACTGAAAAGCGCAGTGCTAACTACACTCAAAATGGTTGCGGCCTCGACGTTGCTTGCTAGTGCATCGCTTTCAGCTTTCGCTCAAGAGTGCTTGTCTGATGGACTAGAAACCACGCCCAACGATAATTTTGAAGCAGTGACTACCAGTACTTTGTTGGATACCACCACAGATTTAGTATGGAGACGATGTTCCGAAGGGCAAACTTGGGACGGCTCAACATGCAGTGGTGAAGCGGTGAAGTATACGTGGCAGCAGGCGCTACAACTTGCGCAGCAGGCGAGTAACGAAGACCTGCTAGGATGGCGCTTGCCCAACGTTAAAGAGTTGGCCACCTTAACGGAACGCGACTGCGTACGCCCGGCGATTAATAGCTCGCTTTTTCCTGCAACGCCTCCGGATGATTTTTGGACTTCTACCCCTTCGGCAGATGATCCAGACAGAGCTTGGGTTGTTGCATTCTTTAATGCGAGCCATTCGATTAAAGAGAAAGACCGTTTCATTTACGTACGACTGGTGCGCACCTACACCAACGAATAGGTGTAGATAAAGATCTACACCGCTTCGTATTAGTCTTTCGTCTAGTATCTGACCCTTAGACTTTTTATCAACAAAGCACGCTCTATAATGCGTGCTTTGTTTTTTGGTTTGAACGTCAATTTTAAAGAAAATCGACACTCTTGTTTAGAGCCTGTTGACCTTTGGTGAATAACAAAAGTCTACAGGCCCTACTATCAAGCTGCGTTTTGAGTAGATTGATAATATCGACATGTTCAACCTGATTTTTAGCACGTTAGACTCATGATGGCTTTTTATTTCCCAGTAAGCTAGCCACAATGTTGGTATGAAAATGATATCGAGCCTTAAGGCTGCCCTTTTTACAATTTGTTTATTCGCTGGACTTAGTACATCGGCGCAGGCTGAATATACCTGTAATATCGATTTTGCTTACGGTATTGCCGTTAATAACGAACAGCTTCGCGTAATGGATAAAACCCGCACCGTAGTTCAGATTAATGACCAAAACCAGCTATTTGTAGGTGGACGTTGGCAAACCTTGAATGAGCAAGAACGGCAGTGGCTAGAAGAGTATTCTTCAGGGTTACACTATGTAGTACCAAAAATGATTATTTTGGCCACCGAAGGTGTAGATTTAGCTATTGATACCATTGAGCATGTTTACTTAGGCTTAGTAGGCAGTGATCACGACAGCTATGAGCGTTTGAATGCTGCTATGAAGCGTGTTCAAAACCGCGTGAAAGATAAATTCAGGCATGCGAGTAATCATTATTTTATCGGCCCTGGATCACTGGAAAGCGTTGATGAATTCGTGGATAGTGAAATTGAAGCACAGCTTGAGGAAGCAATTTCTACCTCAGTAGGCGGTATATTATCGGCGATCAGTGGTATCAACACTGGAAGCGGCGAGGTTAACCAAGAGAAAGTAGCGGAAATTACTCGTCAGCTTAACAATGTGGGCGAGCATCTTGATGTGGGTGATAAAGCCACCACTTTACGTAAAAAAGCCGAGTGGTTCTGTGAAAAGCTTAAGCGCCTAGATATAGCGGAAGAAAACCTTCGAGCAAGCGTGCCTGCTTTCAAGCCTTACAATATCATTACACGACATGATAAGAGTGAAAACTAGTTGAAATAAGTAATACGTGTACTAATTCTGGTTAAAGACTGATTAAGACAGAAAAGCCTGCGTGAGCAGGCTTTTTTGATCTAACTTTTTGGTTGACTCAAAAGGGCAAGATTACACGAAACACGACAGTAGAGAGTTAAGATATCTACGTCCTTTAGCGGTTACCTGCCAGTGACTATCTGAAATAGACAGCAGCCCTTGGTGATGAGCATCAGACAGTGCGCGTTTAACGTCATCCGTTAACTCAGTACCTGTGAAGTCACTAAAATCACTCATCGGGCAAGGCTCAACTAAACGAAACCTATTCATAAAAAACTCAAACGGCAGGTCGTCTGCACTAACCAGCGTTTGCGTATCTAAATACGGTCGGCTCATTTCCATGTAGCCTCTTGGATGCTTCACTTTAACGGTACGATGAATTGTGCCGTTAGCGGCATCGGTAATCTTCCCGTGCGCACCGCATCCAATACCTAAGTAATCGCCAAAACGCCAGTAATTCAGGTTATGGCGGCATTGGTGCCCGGCTTTGGCGTAGCCTGAAATTTCGTACTGGTGATAGCCTGCACGCTCTAAGAGGCAGTGGCCTTTTTCCTGTATTTCCCACAGGATTTCGTCGTCTGGCAGTTCTGGCGGCTTGGAATAGAAAGGCGTGTTTGGCTCGATGGTAAGCTGGTACCACGACAAGTGGTAAGGATCGAGCTCAATGCCTTGCTTCAAATCTGCCATAGCATTCTCTACGCTTTGTTCAGGTAGACCATGCATGAGATCTAAATTAAACGTAGGTAGCCCTGCGCTGTGTGCTTGTTTTACCGCATTTTCAGCTTGGCTTTCATTGTGAATACGGCCTAGCACTTTTAAATGCTTAGGCTGGAAACTCTGAATGCCCACCGATATTCGGTTTACGCCTGCCTGATAAAAGCCCGCAAACTTACCTGCCTCGACGGTGCCTGGGTTGGCCTCCATGGTTATTTCAGCAGTGTCGCTTAAGTTAACCCGCTGTTTGACGCCGTTTAAGATGTCAGCCATGGCCTCGCTTGAAAACAAACTGGGCGTGCCACCGCCTATAAAGATTGTCTCGACAGGGCGGTCGCCAATGCGTTTGGCATCAATGGCTAAATCGTCCAGCAGGTGCGCCACATATTCTTTCTCGGGTAAATCAGATTTAAGCCCGTGAGAGTTAAAGTCACAGTACGGACACTTTTGAACACACCAAGGAATATGAATATAAAGGCTAAGCGGTGGATTACGCAAAAGTCGCTCTCATATTATCAAGCAAAATCGCTAGGGCGTTGCCGCGATGGCTAATACGGTTTTTTTCGGCTTTCTCCAATTCTGCCGCAGTGCAGCCATGAGTTGGCACGTGAAATACCGGGTCGTAACCAAAACCGTCGTTACCAGAGCGAGCAGTTAAAATTTCACCTTGCCACTTGCCTTGACCAACTAATGGTACTGGGTCGTCAGCATGGCGCATAAACACTAATGTACAGAAGAAATGCGCTTTACGCTGGGTTTCGCCATCTAGGGCAGCTAATAGCTTGTCGATATTGGTGTCATCAGTTGCATCAGCGCCAGCATAGCGGGCTGAATAGATACCGGGTGCACCGCCAAGGGCGTCAACCACTAAGCCAGAGTCGTCAGCAATAGCAGGAAGGCCTGTTACTTGTGCCGCATGACGCGCTTTAATAATGGCATTTTCAACGAATGTTGTGCCTGTTTCAGGCACATCAGATACACCTAATTCTTTTTGCGCCACAACGTCTACACCGTAATCTGCGAACAAGGATGCAAACTCACGCACCTTGCCTTGATTACCTGTGGCTAAAACAATTTTTTCTGGGAATTTCATCGTGCCAGACTCCTCGTTTTTTCTTTTCTCCTGAAATAAGCTCGAGCACATTCATCGAGTACACAAGGTTATTCAGGACGGAGGTTGGGAGTGGTTTGAGCAAACCCTCTGCCGCAGGGATGCGGCAGCGGAGCGCACATGGATGTGTTTACCGCGTGTTTGCGAAAGCCACTCCCAACCTTCGGCCATCGCATCGCTCACCCTCTACGTGCTCGAGTTTTATTTTTCTTTTTAGGCTTAGCTTTTGCCTTGGCTTTGTCTTTGGCCTTCACTTTTTTCTTTTTGGGGCCAATCTTAGGCGTTTTGTTTTTAGGGCGTAGCTCGTCAATAACGCGAGCTTTAAGTGGTTCGCCCATGTAACGTGCGATTTTGGCTACCATGTCAAAATCGTGGGCTTCTACCAACGATATTGCAGTACCTTTGGCACCAGCGCGGCCGGTTCTGCCAATGCGATGCACGTAAACGTCGGCTTTGCGCGGCATGTCGAAGTTAATAACATGGCTTACGTTAGGCACATCAATACCACGGGCAGCAACATCTGTTGCCAGCAAGATAGGTACTTCACCACTTTTGAAACGGGCTAGCGCTGCAATACGTTTGTCTTGTGGCATTTCGCCCTGTAGCCAGCACACCGGAATGTCTTTAGAGGCTAAGAAGTCCTTTAGCATTTGCAGGCGTTCGCGGGTTTTCACAAACACAACCGCTGATGTCGTTGTTTCTTGCTTCAAAATATTCACTAGCAAAGCTTGCTTGTGATTCATGTCATCAGCAAGGTGATACCACTGGTGAATTTTGTTCTTCTCTTTGCGCGATGGGTTCGCTTCAATCACTTCAGGATTGTTAAGAATGTCATGAGCGAAAGTCTTAACGCCTTTGCCTTCAAGCGTGGCAGAGAACAATAGGTTTTGCTTGCGCCAGCGCGCTTCGGCAGCAATTTGGTTAACTACCGTTGAGAAACCCATATCCAACATGCGGTCAGCTTCGTCAAGGATCAAACACTCGATATCACGGCAATCTGCAGTTTCTTTTTCGATATGCTCAAGCAAACGACCTGGCGTGGCCACAAGAATATCGAGATTCTTGCTTAAGGTTTCTTTATCGGTACCGTAGTTAATACCACCGGTTATTACCCCGCACACAATTTGTGTATGCTTTGTTATGGCTAGGGCTTGCTCGTAAACCTGTAGCGCTAACTCGCGGGTAGGCGTTAGGATCAAAATACGTGTAGCACCAGGCTGTCTGCGCGGATAATCTAGTAAAAACTGGCACGCAGGCAATAAGAAAGCGGCTGTTTTACCAGTACCTGTAGGAGCAGAGGCCAAGATATCTCGTCCATCCAACGCATGCGGGATAACCAGTTCTTGAATGCTAGTTGGGGTTTCAAACCCCATATCGGCAGCTGCGTGACACAGTGCTTCGTCTAATTCGAGTTCTTCGAAAGTCATAGTATAAAAAACGCTCTAAATGAATGGGGCGTATTGTAGCATTGCTATACCAAAACATTGAGAAAAACTGGCGTTAAATTCGCACACCGTAGGTAAATACACATTCTGATGCTAACGGGTTGGTACTGTTGGCGTTAAGTAAGTGCAAGTGCGTCAAATCGAGCTTACTCACTTTATCCTCACTTTCAACCCGTGAAATTTCGAAGTAGTAGTTGGCGTACGGTGAATTTGGTTCTTGAAGCTCTAGGTAAGGAAACTGGCGATACTTCCATTTACCCTTTACGTCTTCTGAAGATGTGGGCGTTTGAAGTGTGAGGGTATACGTACCGTCTTTATACAGTGTGAGGCGCTCGCCGTTACCACATCGATTGGCGATATAGCTATGGATAAGATCTTGGGCAAGGAGGGTTCCGTGGGGGCGATTGCCGTCAGGGAACACGAACAGCGCCAAAGAGTTTTTAGTATACCAATGATTGCCTTGAGTGAGCGATTGGACACGGTTTATAGAGTAACCCGCATGCTCTGCGATGCTAGTGGTATTGTCGATTGCTTCTGGTGATTGTAGCAGCAATGAATAGAGCAACGTATTTGTAGACACGGATGTAGGAAAATCAAAGTCGTTTACTTCAACATTCAAGCCTTGGTCCGTTAACTGTTCAGATAAGGCTTGAACTTTGGACGGCTCAAGATATTTGCCATAAAGGTAGACGGTTGGGGGGCTTGCACATCCACTAACTATAAGGGGAAAAGCTAAAGTTATAAGGTACGTTATTATTGTTTTTTTCACTTAAGAATCTCCAAGCCGATGCCAGATTTTTTCATTTAAAAGGGCGAATTGTTTGTTTAAAGCGAAGCGCGCTTTGAAGTTGTTATTTAACTAGCTGCGAACAAGCAACGAATAACTAGCGAGCAACTGTTGCACAAGAACACACAAATAT
Source organism: Alteromonas sp. KUL17 (assembly GCF_006538305.1). Taxonomy (NCBI): domain Bacteria; kingdom Pseudomonadati; phylum Pseudomonadota; class Gammaproteobacteria; order Alteromonadales; family Alteromonadaceae; genus Alteromonas; species Alteromonas sp. KUL17. The sequence goes on along the minus strand of NZ_BJKJ01000001.1, from coordinate 126,442 downwards.
AGTTAATGATTACATTTGTAATCTAAACTCGATAATAGCGACATGTTCCAGCGGTGTAAACGAAAACTTGTTAGCAAGAAGGTGGGGCAAAGGCTGTGAGGGATGGTATAAGCATTAGGTATATCACAGTGATGTAACCAGTGCGCGGTAATCCCAGCTTTGAAGCACGCCATCAGAGGAGAGGGTAACAACATCACCATCCTCGTTAAGTGTAATAGCGTGAGTGGTGGCTTCGCTTGAGTAGCGTTTAATTTCCCATGAGGCTATCTCTTCGCCAGAGATAGCATGCCATAGCGTCACTACTGATTTGGGTGATGTTGTCATTAGGTAGTCACCGTTTTCTAAAAATAACCCTTTTCGGAAAAAGCGGAAACGTTCCATAAATTGTAGTTCAGACATCACTTCATGGGTGGCGAGATCAATAATTTCGTGGCTGTTCAGCGCATCGGATATAAAAGCTCGCTGAGCTCTATTGTCTAGCACTAAAGCGGTAACTCGACTGCGATATTGCCTTTCCAGCAACACATCGTTTTTGTCTAAATCCCATAGAAACCAGCGCTTATCTATCCCTCCAGAAAACGCATAGTCATTAGAAAAATAGCCTACATGAAGCACTTTCATTGTATTGTGCTGGTATTGCAATGCAGTACCGTTATCAAAATTTAGTAGCAATACGGTACCGTCGGTCATACCAACTAGTGCGCTGTCACCATGGTGAGATAGGGAAGTTGATGACGCTGTGGCGCCGGGATCTTTACCACTAAAATGCCAACTACCTACCACATCACCTGAGTGCAAGTTAATCAGTGTAGTGCTCCAATAGCCTGTGAGCGCTAACCATGCCTTGTCTTTGGAAAACGTAATTAGGTGCAGTGACTCTTCATCAAGCACGTCACTGTGCCATTTGTAGCGCTCTCGTTTTTCATCTACATCCCAAACAGACACCGAGGAGTCGTCAAAAATGAATGCCGCAAGACGGGCGTCCTCTGAAAGCGCAGCTTTCCTCACTGGCTCTTGGGTAAAGCGAAACTCGTGAACAGGTAATACGCGCGTCTCTTCAGTGCAACCAGAAAGCGCAAGGAGAACGGTGAAAAGTAAATAAAAAAGTGGTGACGCTAAAGGTGAGAGAAAGCGTCCGTTCGTTTTTCTTTCGATCATTGCTTTAGCACAATTATGTATTAATACAGGCAATAGCGGATAGCTTTGCCCGGTTAAGCGCGTCTTTTATTTCGGGGCCTTTAACGCCGGTGGCAATGATGTCTTGCACGTTCACTTGTTTGGCGGCAGCTAATGCATTTTCGATGCGCTTTTGTTGTTCTTGCCAATCTACGCCTTTGCTATGAGCATAAGGCGCAAAAGCGCTAAGCAATAATGTAAAACGCTCCTCTCTTCTCCATGCATCACAGCCATTGAATAAGGCGAGGAGGTCGGCGGGAGAGTTCTGCATAGTCAATAGAAAATCTTTGAATTTGCAGGCAAGGATGACAATCTCACTAACTTGGTTCTGCACTTTCAGTCGGCTACATAAGTGCTTCGCATCCTCCTCACCAAGGTGAGAGAGCAGAGCAGTAAATCTTGTTATCAGCCTAGAGGTTTCTGAATTGCTGCTGTCAGGTAATGGGGTTTCTGAACCCGTGTCTTTAACAAAGCTCTCATTTTTAGCCTTTTCTAGATCTACCGCCGTTTTTAATGTTGCCAAAGCAGTATCTAAGTTACTTTCAAGCTCAGTAAACCAGTCATTAAGACCGTGGGCTTGGTTTAATACAGTGAAAAAAACATGCGGTGTTTTCTCTAAAAGACTACGCTTTGTTTCTTGCCATACCCGCTCTGCACTTAGCGTGCTTAGCTCGCCGCTTTGCGCCATAGACTGCATAAGAGCCATGGTTTCAGTGGCGATAGTAAACCCCAAATAAGCATAGCGGGTGGCAAACCGAGCAACGCGAAATACGCGTAAAGGGTCTTCACTAAAGGCTTCAGATACGTGGCGAAGTAGGCGGTTTTCTAAATCTTTTTTACCACCATAGGGGTCGATAAGGTTTCCAAGGTTGTCTTGCGCTATCGCGTTAACGGTAAGGTCCCGGCGTAACAAATCTTCTTCTAACGTCACCGAGCTTGACGCATCGCATACAAAACCGGTGTAACCTTTTCCTGACTTACGTTCTGTACGTGCAAGTGCGTATTCTTCCTGTGTTTTAGGGTGTAAAAAAACAGGGAAGTCTTTGCCTACTTGGGTAAAACCCTGGCTGAGCATTTCTTCTGGCGTGGCGCCCACCACGACATAGTCGCGTTCAACAACTTTTCTGTTTAACAGTGCGTCACGTACTGCGCCACCAACGAGATATACTTGCATGCTCTTCCATCGATTTTTTAGTCAGTAATACTTTTTAGATTAGGGATGTGCCGACTTTTGGCGTGTCGCAAAACTCAACACTCCCCACGTCTTAGTGGCGCAGTATAGCAATGTTACAATTAAAATTCGTAGCCACATCGTTATGCGCTTTCACTTCAAGGTTGCGTCTGGTAGTTTATTCGTCGTTAAAAATTAAAACAGATAGGCGCTTCAGCAACCATGTATTTGAACTACTTCGGGTTAAATGACAATCCTTTTTCGATTGCGCCTAACCCCGATTATTTGTATATGAGCCCTAGGCACAAAGAGGCTTTGGCCCATTTGACCTTTGGCCTCAGAGAAAGCGGTGGTTTTGTAATGCTCACCGGAGAAGTGGGCACGGGAAAAACAACGGTATCGAGAAAACTGTTGCAGCAGCTACCCGATAATACGCAGGTAGCCATGATTTTGAATCCTACCTTATCCGCCCTTGAGCTATTAGCAACGGTTTGTGATGAGCTAGGCTTGGCTTATACACCTGAAAAAGCAAGCCTTAAGTACTTCACCGATTTGATTTTGTCTAAGTTAGCAGAGAATCATCAGTCAGGCATGAATACGGTACTAATGGTTGATGAAGCGCAGCATCTGTTGCCCGAAGTACTAGAACAACTTCGTTTATTGACCAACCTAGAAACGAATCGTGAAAAGCTGTTAAAGGTGGTATTGATAGGTCAGCCTGAATTACAGCAGTTGTTAAAGCGTAACGAATTACGTCAGCTGGCTCAACGCATTACCGCTCGTTATCATCTGCTGCCCTTAACTGCGCCTGAAGTTAGTGCTTACATAGCACACCGCTTAAGCGTGGCTGAAGGTGATATCAGTATTTTCAGTAAGTCTACATTGCGTGCGGTGCATCAAATTACTGGTGGGATTCCAAGGGTAATTAATTTGCTGTGCGACCGAGCGTTAACCTTATCTTTTACTAAGCAGCATGCGGTTGTGCAAAAGCCTATATTCTTGGCCGCGGCAGAGCAAATTCTAGGTGAAGATGTTGTCAGCCAGCGCGTGCAAAGTCAGCGTAAATGGTATCTCGCATCGGCGTTTGTTTTGGCCATCATATTCGGCTACGGGTTAGGGAGTTTGTATGTCTAATATCGTTGCCATTGACCATTTAAAACCCGGTATGGTGATTGTTCAAATTACCAAGCAAAATGGGCCAGTTAAAATTAGAAAGTCGGGTTTAGTGACAAGCGATGCTATGGTGCAGGGCTTGTCAGAAATGGGCGTGCAAGAGGTCGAAATAGACCCTGAGCAAACCGTGGAAATAGCGCCGACTGTTCATCATAGAACTCAGACCCAAGCCTTGCTTCGGGGCGAGCACGACACTACCGCCAAATTTGATAAATCCCTAAACGAGCAGTTTAATCGAAGCTTGTTCTTACCCACAGTGGAAGGGCTTCCGTCAGCATGGAAGCTTTACACCAAGCAAGTTGCGCTTTTTGCCGTCGTTATTCTTGGTGGTTTATGCATTGGCTTTTCCGCCGCTACGGCAAAACGCTGGTGGCCAATGCTAACTGCACCCGCTTCTGTACCGGTGGCAGACTCTGAAAGCTCAGTTTCACAGGTTGAAGCAAGCGGAGGCGCTTCAGCGCTTACGACCACGCAAAGTAGTAATGAAGCACCAGGCACTTCAAGCAACAAAAGTGAACAGGTATCTTCTAACATTCAGGGAAGTGGGCAAAGCGAAGGTTTAAATGAAACTGCTAACACAGCGTTAAATGCCAACGTTAGTAACGGCGTTGCAGCTCAGCAAGGCACGCAAGCGAACGCTATGGTAAATAACCAGTCTGTTGGCAACTTAGCTGCAACGCAAAATACTGATTTAGGTGCAGTTCCAAATACAAACCCAATCACAAATACAAACCCAAACACAACAGGTACTCAGAATCGCTACAATAACGACGTCTCCCAACGTTCTGGCGCCGAGCCAAGTAGTGGGTATGAGCGTAGCTCCTCAACAGATTCAAGACAAACTGAGACTTCAGGGAATTATGAAGGGAGAGTATTAAATGAAGCTACGTCTCAATCTGACGTATCCGTGTCACCAGAACTCATGGCGCGTTTTAATGCTGCCGTTGAAGCGCTAGACTCAAAGGCACAAGATAATACACCCGCTGAAGAGCAAACAAGGGTGACGGTTAAAGACGAACTACCCCGTGTAGATCAGTTACCCGTTCGCTTGTTAACACGACTTCCAACCATGAACTTTAGCGCGCATATGTATGCGTCTCGTCCTGCCGATAGGTGGGTGAGAGTCAATGGCCGTCAAATAGGTGAGGGCGACTGGATTGCTGATAGAGTGCAAATCGTCAATATTGAAGCGCAACGTGTGGTGCTTGCTTTCGAAGATGAGATTTTTACTATGGCAGCATTAACCGATTGGTAATTACTATCTGTTAGTTAAAAAAGCACTAAAAAGGCCCTTTGAAAAAAGGGCCTTTTCGCTGGTTATACTTTGTGTTCTACAGCGGCATCTGATTGATGAAAACATCTTTAAAGAATTTTGGTAAGTTCAAACTAAACTCTTCGGGGCGAACGCCTGACACAATCTCATCGTCGTACTGACTTAAATCAACGCGTTTCACTTCATTGAAATGCTGCGACGTCACGCTGTAAAAGGTCATAACGTGAGGGCTTACGGGGTCTTTAGGGTTGATTTTGCTAACAATACCTAATTTACCGCTCTTTAACCTCACCAAGGAGCCAACAGGGTGCACGCCAATACACTGGATAAATTGTTTTACCAATTCTTGGTCTAAGTTCTCTGTCGCAGTTAGTCGCTTTAGCGCCTGAGTAGGCGTGATACTGTTTTTGTGCGTACGATTAGATGTCATGGCATCGTATGCATCCACAATGGCAGCAATACGCGCGAACTCTGAGATTTCGTCACCAACCAATCCTCTCGGGTAGCCGCTTCCATCGACGCGCTCGTGGTGCTCTTCAATGATGCGTAGCGATAGGTCAGAAATATCGCCACACTGTTCAACTAGGTCAGCACCAATTTCAACGTGAGTTTTCATCACTTCCCAATCATCACTGGAAAATTCGCCTGTATTATTGCGAATTTCATCTGGCAGGGAAGACATGCCGATATCCATCAATAGGGCACCTAAACTCACTTGCTCTGTGGTATCTCTGTCATAGCCAAGAAACTCACAGAAAATGCCGCTTAGTACACTGCAATTAATACTGTGCTCAAGAAGGTACTGGTCGGTATCCTTGATCATAGTCAGGCAGCTCAGCGCATCTTTATTATCAAATACACTTTCGATCAGGCTTTGCGATAGCGACTCCATGGGAGACAAATCTTTTACCGCCCCATTTTTAAGCGACTTTAAAAAGCTGCTTTGAATGGCAATTGCGCTGCTGTAAAGCTCGTTGGCTTCGTTAATTGAATCACGACCCACTGGCTTAACAACCGGTTTAGTCACTTCAGGCTCTTTTTCTTTAGCTGGCTCGGGTGGCACAGCTGGCTCGGGCAGCTTAGATTTCGCAAGATCTACTTCGACGCTTAAAATACCTTTCGATTTTAGACTATCAATAATGGCTTGGGTTTTCACAATGCCTTTAGAGCGCATTTTAAGTGAACCTGTTTGTTCAAGTACTTGATTGACGTACATTCCTGGCTGCAAATCATCAATGGGTACCTGTTCTAGCATTATCTCTCCTGTGAGGCACAACGTTGCCATAGCCTTCAATTACAATAGAAACGAATAGTACGATATTCCAGTGAAAAAAGTGAGGAGTTTATTAGTCTTTAGTATAGCTAGAGTCGGCGAATGTAGGATTACCGAATTCGTGAGAAAACGCGTGACGTGTAAATGTGCCGAGAAGTTGCTTATGGCTCAAATCAGGTGAACTGATATTTTTATTGCGGATTGGTATTAGGCGTCTTGATGCGAAGTTAAGATAGAGGCATAGATGAGAGAAATAAACAGGGTGCCATCTCTCGACAGCACCCATGTGTCATGCTAGGGCGTTGTTAAGCGCTAAAGCCCCACGCTTTTACAACCACGCGGGCTGTTTATCTTCGAAGGCTTCTATAGCACTTGTGAGTTCAAGCGTTTGACCGATAGCATCTAAGCCTTTAATAAGGTTGTTTTTGTGATGCTCAGCAATATCGAAGCTGAAGCTTGTATCGTTAAAACTTACTGTTTGCGCTGGAAGATCAACGGTGATCTTAGTTGCTGGGTCTGCCTTCACTGCAGCAAACAAAGCGTCCATTTGCTCGCTTGATAATGCCACAGGCACTAGCTGATTATTAATGCAGTTGCCGTAAAAAATATCAGCAAAGCTGGTGGCAATAACCGTTTTAAATCCAAAGTCGGCAAGTGCCCACGGCGCGTGTTCTCGGCTTGATCCACAACCAAAGTTTTCGCGAGCTAGCAACAGACTCGCACCTTTGTGCTCAGGCTTATTCAGCGCGAACGCTGGGTTTGGCTCTTTCTCTTCTAAATCCAAATAACGCCAGTCGTGAAACAAATGTTTGCCGTAGCCAGCACGCGTTACGCCAGTTAGAAACTGTTTTGGAATAATTTGGTCGGTATCGACATTGGCCTGATCAAGCGGCGCAGCAATGCCTGTGTGTTGTGTAAAACCTTGTTCAGACATAAGTTACTCCTGATAATCTCTAACGTCAGCAAAGCGACCGGTAATTGCAGCAGCGGCAGCCATTGCTGGGCTTACCAAGTGAGTGCGCGCACCACGGCCTTGACGGCCTTCAAAGTTACGGTTACTGGTAGAGGCACATCTATCGCCTGCCACTAGCTTGTCGTCATTCATACCAAGGCACATAGAGCAACCTGGCAACCGCCACTCAAAGCCAGCATCGATAAAGATTTTATCTAAGCCTTCTGCTTCAGCTTGGCGTTTAACGTTACCCGACCCTGGAACGACAATCGCAGTCACTGAATCGGCGACTTTACCGCGCTTGGCGATTTGTGCCGCTGCGCGCATATCTTCAATACGACCGTTGGTACATGAGCCGATAAATACGTGGTTTACTGCAACGTCAGCAAGCTTTTCACCGGGTTTTAACCCCATATACTCAAGCGCTTTTACTGCGCTCTCTTTTTCAATCGGGTCACTGAAGTCTTCAGGGGCAGGTACCGGTGTATTTACGCCAATAACCTGGCCTGGGTTAGTGCCCCACGTAACCTGAGGAGCGATATCTGCCGCTTCAAGTTCAACCACAGTGTCAAAGGTTGCGCCCTCTTCGGTATAAAGGGTTTTCCAATAAGCGACAGCGTCTTCCCAGTCTTGACCCTTAGGTGCGTATTCGCGGCCTTCAAGGTAGGCGAAGGTTTTCTCGTCTGGTGCAACAAGGCCAGCTTTCGCGCCAGCTTCAATACTCATGTTGCACACCGTCATGCGCTCTTCCATGCTCAAACCGCGGATAGCTTCACCTGCGTATTCGATAACATGGCCAGTAGCGCCAGCGTGGCCAATTTTGCCGATAATGGCAAGAATAATGTCTTTTGCGGTAATACCAACAGGAAGCTTGCCATTTACGTTGATAAGCATGCTTTTCGCGCGGCTTTGTTTCAACGTTTGCGTTGCCAATACATGCTCTACCTGAGAGGTACCAATACCAAATGCCAGCGCACCAAATGCACCGTGGGTTGCAGTGTGTGAGTCACCACACACCACCGTCATACCAGGCTGAATTAAACCTAATTCAGGGCCCATAACGTGCACGATACCTTGCTTTTGGTGGCCCACTGGAAATAGCTGAATGCCGTGTTCTTCACAGTTTTTTGCCAAGGTTTGTAGCTGAAGCGCATTTGCCGGACCACAGGCATCAATTGCCAGTGAACGGGTTGAAATGCTGTGATCCATGGTGCCAACCGTGCGATCAGGGCGTCGTACTTTACGGCCTTTTTCATTAAGGCCAGCGAATGCCTGAGGTGACGTCACTTCGTGAATTAGGTGACGGTCGATATAAATTAAGCTGTCTTCACCGATTTGGTCAATAATGTGGGCTTGCCACACTTTGTCATATAAGGTCTTGGCCATGAGGTTGTTTTACTCCTGCGCCATTAATTGTTTAACGATTTCATCGCCTACTTGCGACGTGCTTGCCGCTTGGCTGCGTTTATCTGCAGGTAATAACTCGCCCGTAAGTACTCCTGCTTCTAGCGTTGCCACTACTGCTTTTTCAATTGCGTCGGCAGCATCATTCAAGTTCATGCTGAAACGCAGCATCATGGCGGCCGATAAAATTTGTGCGATAGGGTTAGCAATGCCTTGGCCTGCAATATCTGGGGCCGAACCGCCTGCTGGCTCATAAAGGCCAAAGCCTTCCTCGTTCATGCTTGCCGATGGCAACAAGCCCATAGAGCCCGTCATCATAGCGCATTCATCAGAAACGATATCGCCAAAAAGGTTTGAACACAGCATCACATCGAACTGCGCTGGGTTCTTCATTATTTGCATAGTGGCATTGTCGATGTAGATATGGTCAAGTTCTACATTTGGATAGTCTTTTGCGACTTCTTCAGCAATTTCACGCCATAAACGACTGGTTACCAGTACGTTAGCTTTGTCTACTGAAGTCACTTTGCCGCGACGCTTCTGTGCTGCTTCAAACGCTGCAATAGCAATACGGCGAATTTCACGTTTACTGTAGCGCATAGTGTCATACGCGAATTCTTCTTCGCCTTCACCTTCTCGGCCCTTCGGCTGACCAAAGTAGATACCGCTGGTTAACTCGCGCACTACCAAAACATCTACGCCTGATTTAGCAATGTCTTCACGAAGGGGAGACAGGCTTTCAAGGCCCGGATAAATGCGAGCTGGGCGCAAGTTGCTGAACAGGTCAAAATGACTGCGAAGGGTAAGTAGTGCGGCACGCTCAGGACGTTGCTCTAACGGCAAGGTGTCCCACTTAGGGCCACCGATACTGCCAAACAAGATCGCATCGGCTTGCTCACAGCCCAAAAGCGTTTTTGAGGGTAGCGCTTCGCCTTCAGTATCAATGGCGTAGCCACCTACAGGATATGCAGTACGGTTGAGGGTGACGTTAAACTTCTTTTCAACAGCATCTAAAACCTTATTGGCTTCCTGCATAACTTCTGGGCCGATACCGTCTCCGGCTAATACGGCAATTGAATACTGGCTCATTTATACTCCTGCAACGCGTTCTTGTTGATTTTTTTGCTGATCAATTTGATCGGCTAAATATGTGTTGTTTAATACAAAGATAAGGGCTTTAACGCCGGCTTCCACAATATCTGTAGCCAAGCCGATTCCATGGAAACGACGGCCTTTATATGTAGCGATAACGCTCACTTGCGCCAAAGCGTCGGCACCTTCACCTTTTGAATCTAGTTTAAAGTCGACAACTTCTAGATCTTCGTGACCTAGTATAGACATGATGGCCTTATAAGCCGCATCTACCGGGCCGTTTCCAATGCTAGACTGGGTAATTTCTTCAGTGCCCACTTTCATCTTAACGGTGGCGCTTGGAATAATTTCACGCCCTGAATTAGCTTGAAGATAAAGCAACTGGAAGTGTGCTTGGTCGTGCTTTTGCTTATCGAAGAACAACAAGGCTTCAAGGTCGTAATCGTATACTTGGCCTTTTTTATCCGCTAACTTTAAGAATGCGTCATACACCGCTTCTAAGTCATAGTCTTCGGTTTTATAGCCAAGTTCGGTTAAGCGATGCTTAATCACATGACGGCCAGAACGTGACGTTAAGTTTAGGTTGTTCTTATTAATACCCACACTTTCTGGGGTCATAATTTCATAGGTATTTTGCGCTTTTAAGACACCGTCTTGGTGAATACCAGATGAATGGCTAAACGCATTCGCGCCAACAATGGCCTTGTTTGATTGAACTGGCATGTTACAAAGCTGGCTGACTAGCTTAGATGTGCGCGATATTTCGGTAGAATTAATGTTAGTTTCAAAGCCCAACATGTTCTTACGGGTTTGCAAGATCATAGCAATTTCTTCAAGTGATGCATTACCAGCACGCTCGCCAATACCGTTTATCGTACATTCAACCTGTCTGGCACCTTGCTCAACAGCTGCTAATGAATTTGCTACCGCTAAGCCCAAATCGTTGTGACAATGCACTGAAATGGTTGCTTTATCGATATTTGGAACGCGATTAAACAATTGCTGAATAATACCGCCAAACTCTGTAGGTGTTGTGTAGCCTACGGTGTCCGGAATATTCACCGTCGTCGCGCCAGCGCTAATAGCGGCTTCAACCATTCGGCATAGGTAATCAATATGGGTACGCCCCGCATCTTCACAGGAAAACTCTACATCGTCAGTATACTTACGTGCATGTTTCACCGCGGCTACGGCCATATCTACAATTTCATCTTGTGATTTGCGAAGCTTGGCACCTACGTGAATCTCTGACGTTGCGATAAAGGTGTGAATTCTGAATTGCTCAGCAACGCTTAATGCTTGTCCGCATGCATCAATATCACCCGGCAATGCGCGAGATAGGCCACAAACGATAGAGTTCTTAACTTCTTTGGCAATCATTTGTACAGAGCGAAAATCGCCGGGTGAAGAGACAGGAAAGCCTGCCTCAATGATGTCAACGCCTAACCGTTCGAGCGCCAGCGCGATCTGCAATTTCTCTTTGGCACTTAGGCTTGCAGGTAAGGCCTGCTCGCCGTCTCGCAATGTGGTATCAAAGATCTTCACTTGATTTGTCATGACGCTCTCTCAGTTGAATAGTTAAAAAAAACCCGTGCTTGGCACGGGTTTTTGTGAAATTAAATCGCTGGTCGCAATCTACCCGTGCAGTCTGGCTGCCATAAGGAGTAGAGATAGAAGAAGGAAACGAATACGCATTTGTTGTTTCTTTGCTGACCAAGTTGATAGCGACAATGTACCCATGTGGCATGAAGAGGTCAACCATTGTTTACAATAATGAGTATATTTTTCGTGTATAAATACTTTCTTTTAATTATTTAGGATATGTGTCCTAACGATCTTGGTCTGAGAGCAACGTGACCAGTAACTACAGTCATTTATGAGGGGTTTGATTTACTATATATGATGTTGGTTAGGATGTTTGTACTAAATTTGGCGGTGGAGGTGCAAAAGATATTGTGGTTTTTTATGCGAATATACTGGGTTTTTATTCTTGATGAGGCTTTGTTATCTATTAAGCAGCGTAAAGTTCTTCCAGTTGATTTGAGTAGATAAGCGCATTTCGCGAAGGGATAAGGCACGTGGTGAACGCTTGGATTTAAAGCTCCATGCATGGCCACAGCATGCAGTGGTCATTATCGCCTTTGAAGGCCGCAGCAGTATTTTGTTTTGAACTGAAAGTGCCGTGGCCGCTTCCTTTTCATCGTGTAGTGGAGTTGAAGAAATGCACTCCCCTGAATTGGCAAACCATCCATTTTTGTTCAGATGGAGCTGGGTATTATCTTGGTTTACCATATCGATGGAATCAAGCTCAATGTGAGAGCCTTCCATATTTAAAATTAAAACAGGTACAACAAGACCATACCTAGCGTTTTTTCTATACCACGCTTCTCGCTTTTCTAAATCGTCTAAATGATTAATGCCGGGGCACTTTGCAGATTGCTTGGCATACCAACTTCCATTATGGGTATCTGTTTTTAGCGGGGATGGATTGTTTGCGATGCCATTACTAATCATATATCGAGCAATAGCTTTCACGTGATAAGGAAGCCCGCCCATTCGACGCTTTAGCAGCGATAGGTTTTTTATCTCGCTATGAGCTAGAGAGACGATTTCTCTTTCATACAGAGCAGTACATATTTCATTGAATTGAGGGTGGCTTCCGCCTAACTCTCCCGATTCGCTAAAAAAGCCTGCCTGAGATCGAGAAGAAGGTTTCTCTGCTGTCATCACTTATCTGCACAAATTTTTGATTATTGAATAACCGTATCAAGAAACGGTTATAAGTGCCATATAGGCGCTTTAAAAGCTGGTATTGCTTTTTGTTTAGCAAGTGTGAGGCTTTAGCGATTACTCATTTTATGATGATTTATATTACCAATTTTTTTATGCGTAAAGGTGAAGGTGAAAAATTTTAATTACCAATTTTCATATCAGTGATAAATCCTCAAGTCTCTGTTAAATAATGATTTACTTAATTTTTTAACCTTTTAAATATCAAATTATTAAAAATTAATTTTATATTGGTAAGGTGTTATAGTGGAAATGTTAAGACCAATTGTTGTTTTTGTTGTTGACCAATGTGTGAAATTGATCTACTGTTTGTAACATCCTTGTAAAGTAGGTGTGAGGTAAATTTACAAGGCAGGTAAGTTGCAGATCAATTAAGCGGTAAGGAATGAGTGATTAGACATTCCTCAATCCTTAAGAGGAAAACACACATGGCACACAAATTATCTAAAATAACGCTTGCGGTACTTTCGGCTACGACACTAAGCCTTACCGCAACTACAAACGCGCAGGAATCTCAGCAAGAGTTAAATGAAGATGTAGAGGTAATTGAGGTATCTGGTATTCGAGCGTCACTCGCTAGCGCGATGAATGAAAAACGCTTCAAGAATAATCTTGTTGAAGTTATCGAAGCTGAAGATATTGGTAAGCTACCTGACCAAAACTTAGCGGAAGTATTGGAAAATATTACTGGTATCCAGATTACCCGTGAAGCTGGCGTGGGGACAGGCGTGCAGATTCGTGGTACTGATGCCAACCGCACCGAAATAAACGGGGTTTCAACTGTCGGTTCAGGCGCAGGTCGAAGCGGTATCGATTTTGAAGATGTTTCAGCGGCTATTATTGCTGGCTTAGAAGTGACTAAATCGCCAGACGCGAAAACGATTGAAGGCTCTGTAGGCGGTACGATTAACCTTAAAACTATTCGTCCTTTACAGCTTAATGAGCAGTTAGCAGCGTTTCGTGTGCAAGGCGAGAACAGTAGTTTAACCACTGATAGCAACTTTCAACCTCGTATCTCGGGTACGTTTGGTGATAACTGGGATACCGATCACGGCACCATTGGTATTGTTATAAGCGGAAGCTATGCTGAACAAGACGTAACCGCGTTTCGACCTCGTGCTGATAGAGATAATATCATTACGTCGGATAGTGGCGTAGCGAGCGCTCAGTCTTTTGACTTTTTGCCAATTCAGTTTTTTGTTCAAGACTACGACAACTTCGAGTACGAAACTAAAAATCTAGTGGGCACTATAGAGTGGGCCCCGAACGATAATACTAAGTTCTTTTTTGACGCAATCATTAACGACCAAGAGCGTTTACAAGAAAGTTCGCGGGTGCAAGCGTCTGGGGTGAGTGCGCTTAACGATGTGTCAGTGCCTGATGAATTTGAAACCATTAACTTTGGTTCATTGGGTGGTACAAACTTGGGCTCAATTCAAGCGGCGCTTCGTGGAGTTATTCCAGTTGATCTGGAAAATGACGATGACGATCCTAACTTACGCTTTTCTAGTGATACTAACTCTCGTGTAACGAAAAGCGAGATTTTCCGCTTAGGGGGAGAGTGGCAGGGCGAAAAGTGGAGCGTGTTTGCGGAGGTTGCCTCAACATCATCAGATACTACCACACCGAGTTTTAATACAACACTTAACTTTATCAACCCAAATGCGCCTTTAGATGCTGGTGGCGCAAACGATAATGCAGTGCCTTTCGCATATGACTTATCTGGTGGTGCATTAACGTTCGGTATTGCTGATGGGGCAGAATACGCGCCAACGGCAGAGCAATTACTTGACCCAAACAACGTTGTACTGCGTGATGTAAACATTGGTCGTGACACTACTGAAAACTTCGAAGATGCTTTCCGCGTCGATTTCACGTATTACGTCGACACTATGATTACGTCCGTTGATTTTGGTTATCGCTACAACAAATCAGGTAGTAAGCGTGAAGAGATAGGAAATAATGTAAATCTTTGGTCTATGGAAGATAGCCCGAGAGGTAGTTTATTTAGCGAGCTATTAGTCGCTGGTCCTGACAACTTTAACGATGCTGATGGGCGTGAGCTCTATGTGGCTGACTTTCTCCTGATAGACCCCGAACAAGTATCGTCTAACCCCGATGCTGTTTTAGCTGCACTTCAACAAGCGCTAGAAACTCATGGTTCTGGCGAAACATTAGATGAACCAACATCAAGTTCAACGGGCTTCTTTGATATTGAAGAGGAAACTCACGCTTTATACGCACAAGCAAATTTTGAATACGAAATGTTCCGCGGTAACTTCGGTGTTCGCTACTTACAAACAGACGTAACCTCTGTAGGCAACTCAGTAACGGTTGATGAAAATGGTGATGAGCTTGTTTCACGCGTTACTAACAACGGCGATTACGACTTTATCCTTCCTCGTTTCAATCTAGTTGCAGATGTTACGGATGACATTGTACTAAGGTTTGGTGCTGGCAAAGACATTCGTCGCCCTAATTTTAACGACCTTTCGACGTCGGTAACCTTCAGCACAAGTCCTAACCCAAATGTGGCTATTGGAAACCCTAACCTAACGCCTGAAGAAGTAATTTCTTATGACCTAGCAGCTGAGTGGTACTTTGCTGAAGCCAGCGTTATTAGTGTAGGGATTTTCCACAAAACTCGAAAAGATCTATTCGTAGATCAAATTGTGAGTGCAGCAGAAGATCCAGTAACAGGGTATCGAGACCTAACAGACCCTTGTGAAGGTGGTGGTATCTTCAATCCAATAGCAGATATCAACGTGTTTGGTCCAAATCTTGGCACAGGCGTTTGTGTGGGCACAGAAACTAAAATTAACGATACAGGTGAAACAACCCAGAAAGGTATTGAATTTGCTGTTCAATATGACCTATCTGGTTTTGAAAGCGAGCTAGGTTGGGCTTCAGGTTTTGGCGTGCTTGCTAACTATACTATTCAGGAGTTCGACGGTGGTGAAGCTGAAAACATCGCGACAAGCCGAGCTGGCCAAGTTTTCGCAGCAACCACAGGAAGCGATCAAGAGGTTAGTGCGGTTCAGGGTCTGTTAAATCTTTCTGAAAATGCCTACAACATTACGCTTTATTACGAGAAGTTTGGTCTATCTGCTCGCATGCGCTACACGTGGCGTGAAGCCTACCGTACCGATGACTTCGGAAGTACTTCTAGTTTCCCGTGGGGCTTTCCAGCGGTTCAGGCTGACCGTGGTCAGTTGAATGCAAGTGTGACTTACGATGTTAACGAAAACCTTAATATTGGTGTAGAGGCCGTAAACATCACTGAGTCTGAGGTAGAGCAGTACTGTGTTAACGAAGGTGCGCTTCTGTGCTTCCAAGGTCTGACTGACCGAAGAATCACTCTTGGTGCGAACTATCGCTTCTAACATCGCAATATGGTGGTGAGGTGTCTGGACGTTAATTTTTCAGATGCTCTCACGGCCAATCAATTTGGTTTTGCCAATCAAGATATTAAGTCAAATCTGATAGCTATTTGGGTAAACCACAGTCGTCACATGTACCACATTCAGACCGCTCAAATTAGTGGGCGAAGTTTCCTGAATCTATACGGTTTAACTTTTATTGTTATTGGTATTACAGGTTTTATTTATTTCTATAAATTGGTTGACAAATTGGTAAGTAAATAATAACGTAAGGGTAGGCTTGAATTGGCAAGATCTGAAAGCGAAATGCCATTACAAAGCACTATTCATTTTATTTTTAGTTCGAAAAGCAACTTCGGACAATGCAACGAATATCGTCATTAGGAGACAGTCATGTCCAAACCAACCATTGGTTTTATCGGTTTAGGCCTTATGGGCGGCAATATGGTAGAAAACCTTCAGAACAAAGGTTACGCCGTTACCGTAATGGACTTAAATAAAGCTGCTGTGGATAAATGTGTAGAACGCGGCGCAAAAACAGCGAAAACTGGTAAGGCACTTGCTGAAGCTTCAGACATCGTGATGTTGTGTCTAACCACCTCAGAAATAGTAGAAAAAGTTATCTATGCTGAAAATGGCGTGTTAGAAGGTTTGCAGGAGGGGTCTGTATTAGTAGATTTTGGTACATCAATCCCAGCATCTACTAAGAAAATTGGCGCAGACTTGGCGAAGAAGGGCGTAGGTATGATTGACGCGCCTCTTGGAAGAACACCTGCACACGCAAAAGATGGCCTGTTAAACATTATGGCAGCAGGTGATATCGATACCTTTAACAAGGTAAAAGGTGTGCTGGAAGACCAAGGTGAAAATGTCTTTTATTTAGGCGCTTTAGGTTCCGGCCACACAACTAAGCTAATTAACAACTTCATGGGAATGACCACAGTCTGTGCCATGTCACAAGCCTTCGCTGTAGCAGAGAAGGCAGGTGTAGATAAGCAGCAGCTGTTCGACATTATGTCTACAGGGCCTTCAAGTTCCCCTTTCATGCAATTCTGTAAAAATTATGCGGTTGATAACGTTAGTGATTTAGGCTTTTCAATTGCTAACGCTAACAAAGACCTGGGCTACTTTTTGAAGATGGTTGAAGACCTAGGTACCGAATCAAAAATAGCGGAAGGCTCGTCTGCTAATTTGAACGCTGCGGTTGATGCGGGTTTAAGCCAAGGTAATGTACCTGAGATTTTCGAGTACTTTAAAACGCTGACTAAGTAACGTATCGACTACGTCGTCATCGCCCTTAAAGTGATCAAAAGGCAGGTATTTTATGCAAGT
This sequence comes from Alteromonas sp. KUL17, assembly GCF_006538305.1. NCBI lineage: Bacteria > Pseudomonadati > Pseudomonadota > Gammaproteobacteria > Alteromonadales > Alteromonadaceae > Alteromonas > Alteromonas sp. KUL17. The sequence goes on along the minus strand of NZ_BJKJ01000001.1, from coordinate 109,426 downwards.
GCAATTTATTAAGTGGTTAGTTGTGTTTATTGTTATTAGCGCTATGTCGTCAAACGCGGGCGCTAAACAATATACCGTTAGCTCACCAGATGAATACAACGCAATAGCATCGTCTCTTAAGGCGGGTGACGACGTAATTTTACAAAACGGTGTTTATCGAGACTTTGAAATTTTACTAGTAGGGCAGGGTAGCGCTGAAAAGCCTATTACGCTGACTGCGCAAACTAAAGGTAAGGTTATTCTGTCTGGTCGTTCTAACTTAAAGTTAGCTGGGCAGTATTTAGAAGTATCGGGTTTGGTATTCAAAGACGGATATACCCCTAGCAGCGCTGTTATCGCGTTTAGGAAAGATGCACAAACGCCAGCTAATTATTCACGAGTAAGTGAAGTAGTCATTGATGAGTACAGTAATCCGGACCGCCAAGAATCAGATTATTGGGTTGCACTTTATGGTAAGCACAACCGGTTTGACCATAACCACCTGACGGGTAAGCGTAACAAGGGGGTTACTGTCGCTGTTCGGCTTAACGGCGAGGCACATCAAGAGAACCATCACAGTATCGATCACAACTACTTCGGTTATCGCCCTGTATTCGGTTCAAATGGAGGAGAGACGTTAAGGATAGGTACAAGTCATTACTCACTGAGTAATTCGAATACTCAGGTTATCAATAACATATTCGAACAAACTAATGGCGAAGTTGAAATTATTTCTGTTAAGTCTGGTGAAAACCTGCTGAAAGGAAACGTTTTTCTATCCGCTAAAGGCACCCTAACCCTTAGACACGGTAATAATAATCGCGTTGAAGATAATGTGTTTTTAGGCAATGGCGTGGACCATACCGGTGGAATTCGCGTTATCAATGAAGGCCAAGTGATAACCAATAACTACTTGGAGGGGCTAACGGGCTATCGCTTTGGTAGTGGCTTTACGGTTATGAATGGTGTGCCTGACTCGCCTATCAATCGTTATCATCAGGTTAATAACGCGCAAATCACAAATAACTCATTCATTAACGTGTCACATATCCAACTTGGTGCTGGAAGCGATGAAGAGAGAAGCGCGACACCTATAAATTCATTGTTTGCCAATAACCTTATTTACAATGCTTCGCTAAACCAACCTTTTACATCATTTGATGATGTGAGCGGCATTAAATTCGCTAACAATGTCGCTAATACCAAAATGATAAAAGAACTTAGCGAAGGCTTTACTACTGCATCGCTACCCCTTGTTAAGGGTGAGAATGGGCTTAACGTCGCTAAGCTAAACGAGCCTGAGGTAAAAGGCGCAGAAACAAAAGATGTTGGTGTTGCTTCTAACATGAACGTCGTATCAAAAAGTGACGTCGGCGTAAGCTGGTACCCCAAAATAGTACCTGAAGTGAACTTCGCTGCAGGTAAAACAATTAGCATAAGTGCCGATGCTGCTGAACTTATGACAGCACTTGAAAATGCCAGTGACGGAGATGTTATTACAATCGCACCTGGCACTATCGTTGTGCCCAGTGTTCTTATTATCGATAAGACAGTAACGGTAACTGCACAGACTCCCAAAGCTACAACACTGTCGTTCGAACGCTCCGCCTTGTTCGAAATACATGACAATGGAAATTTGAAGCTTGAAGGTTTGGTGCTTTCAGGGAAAGACAGCCCAGACGCTTTTGGCAATAGCGTTGTAAGAACGAAAAAGTGGGGCATGCTTCACAACTATGTTTTGAACGTAGAAAACTGTGATATCGAACGTCTCGATATCAACCACTCTTTTAACTTCTTTACGTCTGGCAAAGGCGCGTTTGCCGATGACATATCACTCTCGAAAAATAGTTTTAACGGCATTACGGGCCATGTTTTAAGTCTTGATAAAGAGATAGAGGACTACGGTATTTATAACGCTGAGTATGTCAGCATAACCAACAACACGTTTAGCAACATAAGTGGTAGCGTTGTAAATCTCTACCGAGGCGGTACCGATGAAAGTACCTTTGGACCGCACTTAGACATGCAGGGCAACGTGCTAACTAACGTAGGCAGTGGTAAACGCAACAAGCAAAGTGCCAGTGTTTATCTTCATGGCGTGCAAGTTTCAACGCTAAAAAATAACAACTTTAATGAGTCTGAGCCTGTTGTGGTTAATCACACCGTTGGTGAGCCAATTACCGCAATAACAAACAATACATTCCTAAATACACCTATGCCAATGATTAAAGAGCTGTTTGCACCTGGTCCGCATACTGCGGTCTTGAATGACAATGTTTCCACGAAAGCGAACAAGAGGTAATGGGCAATGATTAAAAACCTCTGTTCCCTACAACAAAAATCTGCGCTTTTACTTTTCATTTTTTGTTCGCTTTCTTTTTCTTCTCTAGCCGCTCACCCTAACTTGGTGATCACGCAAGACGACGTTGTAAAAATGCGCAACGCCATAATGCAAGAAGGGCGTTTCCAAGATGCTTATTTGCAAGTTAAGCAAGAGGTAGATTTGCATTTAGCAATGCCAAACGTTGTTCCTGTGCCAAAAGACGGCGGCGGTGGTTACACTCACGAACGTCATAAAAAGAACTATCAGCTTATGTATAACGCTGGCGTGGTGTACCAAATTAGTGATAACGAAAAGTATGCGGATTATGTAAAAAGTCTCTTGTTAGATTATGCCGCACTTTATCCTACATTAGGGTTACACCCACAGCGTAAAGTGAACGCCCAAAACCCTGGTGTTTTCTTCTGGCAAAGCCTAAATGAAGCCGTATGGCTTGTGAATACTATTCAAGCTTACGACTTGATATACAACGCGCTTGATGAAGAAGAGCGAAGCTTAATTGAGAACCAACTGTTGCGTCCTGTCGCGTTGTTCTTGTCTGAGGGTCAACCGTCTACGTTTAATAAAGTACACAACCACGGAACGTGGGCTACCGCTGGCGTAGGTATGGCAGGGTATGTGTTAAACGAACCAGAATGGGTTGAAAAAGCACTTTACGACCTTGAAAAGTCGGGCAAAGGTGGCTTTTTAAAACAGCTCGATACGCTATTTTCCCCTCAAGGCTACTATAAGGAAGGGCCGTACTACCAACGCTACGCGCTAATGCCGTTCGTTACGTTCGCTAAAGCAATTGAAAATAATGAGCCTCAACGCAATATTTTCGACTACCGCGATAAGGTTTTGCTTAAAGCAATAAATACCACCATTCAGCTTAGCTACAATGGATTGTTCTTCCCAATCAATGACGCAATTAAAAGCAAAGGCATAGATACTATTGAGTTAGTGTATGGTGTTGCTGTGGCGTATCAGCAAACAAAAGATAAAGGCTTACTGGATATTGCCAAGCAGCAAGGGCGAATTGTACTCACAGGCGATGGTGTTGACGTAGCGAAGGCGCTGGATGAGAACAAAGCAACGCCTTATATTTTCGAATCGATGGCCTTGGGTGACGGTAAAGATGGCGATGAAGGTGCATTAGTAATTATGCGCACTGAAGAACCTCAGGGTGAAACAGTGTTATTTAAACCTGCAGCCCAAGGTTTAGGACATGGGCATTTCGATAAACTAACATGGCAGCTTTACGATAAAGGCAGTGAGATTGTAACCGACTATGGTGCGGCACGATTCTTAAATGTAGAAGCCAAATTTGGTGGTCGTTACCTTCCAGAAAATAATAGTTATGCTAAACAAACTGTTGCGCACAATACGGTAGTGGTTGATGAGCAAAGTCATTTTTCTTTTAACCTAGATAAAGCAAATGCAAATGCGCCTACGTTACATTTCTTTGAAAGCAACGAGCACGGCACAGTTGCTCGCGCAAGCATCGACACTGCCTATAATGACGTTGTACTTGATAGAACCATAGCATTACTTTCCTTGCCTACTTTAAACAAGCGCATTGTTGTTGATGTATTTGATGTATCTAGTGACAAGCCGCACACCTACGATTTACCACTGCATTATAGCGGCCATTTAATTGATACTAACTTTGAATATCAGGGTTATACCAATACGTTATCTGCACTAGGAAGCGTAAGTGGATATCAGCACTTGTGGCTAAGGGCGAAGGGTATTCCGAAAGCTGATATGGCTAGAGTGACTTGGCTAAATAGTAATGGCCGTTTCTATTCACAACACAGCGTTGCAAAAGGCAACGAAACCTTTCTATTTACCCAGCTAGGTGCCGGTGACCCAAATTTCAATCTTCGCAACGAGAGCAGCGTGATACGCAGGGTAGAAGGTAAGGCGCATCACCAATTCGTTTCCGTTCTAGAGCCTCACGGTGAATACAACCCTAGTAAGGAATATACCTTGGGTGCAGAAAGCATTATTACATCAGTTCAGACAGTAAAAAACGACACATTGCTTTTACTTGTAATAAAAGCAGCTGAACAGCAGTTTCTAATAGCCATAAATACCACAGACGGTAGCGAGTCGACCGAGTCTGTTTCTTTTGATTTTGATAAAAACCGTTACACGCTTTCAAGCCGTTTCGCTGTGTATGCGCTGTAATTTTTTAGGATTTACGTTATGAATAAGCAAAGCGAACATTTTTTATTTGGCAACGAGACAGAGATTGAAGACTTAGGCAATGGCTTAAAGCGTCAAATGTTGGGGTTTAATCATGAACTTATGGCAGTAAAGGTATTTTTTGATAAAGGTGCAGAAGGGTATACCCATGCACATCGCCATTCTCAGGTGACTTATGTTGAAGAAGGTGAGTTTCATTTCAGCATTGGTGGTGAAATGAAGATTTTGAGGAAAGGGGATAGCTGTCTTATCCCACCTCACGTAGAGCATGGTGCAGTTTGCCCTACAGGCGGCATTCTAATAGATACTTTTAGCCCAGCTCGCGAAGATTTTGTGGGAGAATAATAATGAAAATTAATGGCTTGCGATGGTGGGTAATTGCCCTTATCGCGCTAGCAACCATAATTAACTACATCGATAGACAGGCACTCAGTGTGCTTTGGCCAGACATTGTTGAAGATCTATTTCCCGACGAATCTGCATTAGAGCGCAAACAAATTTATGCGAATATTTCTATTGTCTTCGTTTTCGCTTACGCCTTTGGGCAAGCTATTTTCGGAAAAATCTTCGATTGGATAGGTACCCGTATTGGGTTTGTATTATCAATAGGCGTGTGGTCTCTTGCTACCTTGCTTCACGCATTTGCACAAGGCTTTCTAAGTTTTGCTATTTTTCGCGCCATTCTTGGTGTAGCAGAAGCGGGTAACTGGCCAGGCGCAGCGAAAGGCAATGCCGAGTGGTTTCCAACTAAAGAGCGTGCGTTGGCACAGGGTATTTTTAATTCTGGCGCTGCGATAGGTGGAATAATTGCTATCCCAGCTATCGCTATGATGACCATTTACTTTAGTTGGCAGCTTATTTTTATTGTTGTGGGGTCTTTGGGCTTTTTGTGGCTGGTGCCGTGGCTTGTTCTTGTTAAAGCTCCGCCTGGCTCACACCCGTGGATAACTGATGAAGAAAAGCAGTACATACTCACTGGCCAGCGCATGGTTTCGAGTGATGACGCCGCTGATTGTGAGAGCGAATACAATCCCTCCACAAAGGAGCTACTGTCGAAAAAGCAAAGTTGGGGCGTAATTATCGCTTCCGCTGCTATCGACCCTATTTGGTGGCTATTTGTATTCTGGATCCCAATTTACCTGAACGAAGTGTATGGGATGGATGTTAAGTCTATTGGTCTGTATGGATGGGTTCCGTATGTTGGCGCCATGCTGGGCGCATGGTTCGGCGGCTTACTCGCGCAGAACCGCATAAAGGCAGGATGGAATACCGATAAAACCCGAAAACTCGTTATCACGCTGGGCTGTGTGATTATGCTTCCTTCGCTACTGGCGATGGCAAATCCGGGGTCTGCAATTACAGCGGTGTTGATTATGGCTGTCATTTTATTTGGTTTTCAAACGGCTATCGGAAATGTTCAAACACTACCCAGCGACTTGCTGGGGAAAAAGTCGGTGGGAACCTTGTCTGGGTTTTCCGGAATGGCCGCGAAATTAGGCGCTGTGGGGTTAACTTCATTGGTACCCATGTTAACCACCGATGGCAACTATACTCCTGCTTTTATTATTGGTGCATCGCTTGCCATTATTGCCGCTGCTGCGGTGTGGCTTCTCATTCCTAAAATCGAACCAATAAAGCAATAGTGTTTTTACTGTGGGCTCGATTTTATCAGCCCACAGTCTCTATGAATTACCAAACAAGGCGTACCAAATGAAAAAGCTAAGCTTTATGGGCGAATGCATGGTTGAACTGCGCTCAAATGAAGGCTCTGATACATCGCTACATCAATCGTTCGCAGGCGATGTGTACAATTCTGCCGTTTACTTAAAGCGATGTTTTTCTGATATACAGGTTGGGTTTGTTACTGTCGTCGGAAACGACACCTTTAGCTCTCGCATGAAGGACAACTTTGAAGTGGAAGGGCTAGACACCTCATTCGTGTTTTCAAATGAAAATCGCTCTGCAGGTCTTTATTTAATTGATACTGATGCTTCGGGAGAGCGCAGCTTTACCTATTGGCGATCACAATCTGCCGCTAAAACCATCATGTCATTCCTTAAACCAGAAGCGTTAAGCACATTGTCTGAAAACGATATGTTTATGTTCTCTGGTATTTCCATCGCCATTATCCCACGCGACGAACGGCCGTCGTTCTTCCGTTTTATTGAGGCGTTAAAAGAGAGTGGCGTAAAAATTGTGTTCGACCCTAACTATCGTGCACGACTTTGGAAAACACCTGATGAAGCAAGTAAGAACTTCAAGCAGGCACTTTCGCTTTGTGATGTAGCACTCGTTGGCGTGGAAGACATTATTGAGCTTTTTGATATTGAAAGTGCAAACGATGCCTTAGCCCTTTGCGAATCATTTGGCGTCAGTGAAATCGTTATCAAGAATGGACCTTTATCAGTGCTCACCGTGTTAGACAGTGAGCGTTTGGAGCACGCTATTGTGCCAGTTGCCAACGTAGTCGATACCACATCGGCCGGCGATGCATTTAACGGTGTGTATTTAGGCAGCAGGCTTAATGATGTGCCTATTTCTCGTTCGGTTGAACTTGCAGCAAAAGCAGCAGGCACTGTGATTCAGCATCGCGGAGCAATCATCCCACGAGGAATCGTTGAAACGGCATTAGCTGAACAACGCTAAATAATGACTGAGCAACCGATGCTTATTTTTAGTTAGGTGTAAACGGTGACACATCCATCACACTATTGGCAAAACACCTTTCAGGTTAAGGCCTATTAACATTCAACAAATAGAGAGACCATTTTATGACACGCTTTTCTGAACTTATGTCAGGCCAAACCCTGTTGCCAATTATTCAGGCAGATTCCCCTGAACAAGGTGTGAAGATTGCGAAAGCAATGTCGAAGGCAGGCTTAAACCTTGTGGAGGTTGTGCTTAGAACAGAGGCCTCACTTGAAGCACTTAGCGCCATTAAGTCAGAAGTACCTTCACTCATTGTGGGGGCAGGCACAGTGATAAACGAAGAGGTATTATCTGCCGCTATTGAAGTGGGCAGTGACTTTATCGTGACGCCTGCGGTATCTAATTCACTGTTAAATGCGTTAGAGGCATGTCAGATACCGGTATTGCCTGGAGTGTCGAATACCGCAGATATTCTTATGACCCTTGAAGCTGGTTTTACAGAGCAAAAGCTTTTTCCAGCATCTTTATCAGGTGGAGCGCCTTTTTTGAAAGCTGTGTCATCGGTATTTCGTGATGTTACGTTTTGCCCTACAGGGGGCGTGAATCAATTGAACAAAACTGATTACCTTTCGCTACCAAACGTATTTGCAGTGGGTGGAACGTGGGTCGCGAAAAATGAGTGGGTAAGCGAAGAAAATTGGGAAGCAATAACGCAGTCTTGCCAAGAGGCAAACGCATAATTTGTTGCTTATAAGGGGCGTATATCAGCCCCTTCTTCTCATTAACTAACCTACTTGTATGACCAAATTGTAGTTTGATGCACTTTTTTTTCGATTTTTTGTTTTAATTTTGTGCAATCGCCAAAAGGCGATTATAATTAAGTTGTTGATAATAAATGCTAATGTTTTGGTTTTGTTTGCTTTAGAGCTTGAATTGAAATATTACCAATTGCGTGTATATTGACGCTATATAAAGTTAAGAATAGCAATTTAGTTCGACGGGTAGTCTGCAACGGCAGAAAAATAAATATACCGCCAGAGCTAGAGAAAGTTGCACAGTGGGCGCGTAATGCGCACTACGTTTAATTGAAAAGGTTTCGAACATGAAAAGTCGTCGAATGTTCTGGCAAATTGCAGAAAAAATAAAGACGTTAATTGCATCAGGTCTTTACCCACCAGGAACGCGTTTACCCGCTGAGCGTGAGTTAGCTGAGACATTCGATGTAAGCCGTCCGACGATCCGAGAGGCTATCATTGCCCTTGAAGTTCTTCAGCATGTTGAAGTGAAGACGGGGTCTGGCGTTTACGTACTCGATAAGCCAAAAGACAAAGAAGACGCTACCACAGAACAAATAAGTGCATTCGAGCTGACTCAAGCAAGAGCACTTGTAGAAGGTGAAGCGGCTGCTTTAGCTGCATTGTCGATTACTGATGAAGAGCTTTCTGCCCTTGAGAAGACATTAGAAGCAATGAAAACCGGGGTAAATGCGGAAGAAGCTGACCGTGATTTTCATATCATTATCTCACGTGCCACGCGCAATAAAGCCATACTGTTGGCAGTAAATAAGTTCTGGTCGTTACGAGACTCACAGCCTCAAATCATTCAAGCTTACAGCACGGTTTGTAGTCAGTCTGACCAAGATAGACTGGAAGAGCACTATGAAATCTTCGAAAGCTTAAAGGCTAGAAATTCACAGGCCGCGAGAGCTGCTATGCATGCTCACTTCAATCGCTTAATCGACGCGCTGTTTGCGGCGAGCGAGGCGCAGGCGCTAGAAGAAGTGAGAAAGAAAAGCAGTCAAACTCGCGATCTTTATTCATTAAGCCATTTGCGTACTAACTAAGCCATCAGCGCACAAAATAAGCCATTAGCACGCAAAATGAGCCATCAGCGCACAAAATAAGCCATTAGCGCACGAACAAAGCCATAGGCGTACAAAATATGCTATTTGGGAACGGACTTCTCCGTTCCACCTCATATCGGTGGTTGCTAGCTACCATGTTCATTCTCAATTGAATAAAAGCTGGCAACTGCACGTTCTGCTTCATTTGCAGAATTGTTTACGTGATATACACCTACCTTGAAATACAGATATTGATCATCTTCATCGTAACCACTATTTCCAATATTTAAAGAACGGGTGACGTCAGACTTTCCTTCTCTTGAAATCGTTGCGGTGAGCGTGTCACCTTCAACGTCAATAACGTAGGTGAAACGCTCATTAAGTGCTATGCCATCAGTGGGGTTGTTTGCATCACTGTCTCGCGAGCCGATCATTTCTACCCATATTTCTTCTTTCTCACCATTCGCTGTTGCTACTGCTCTGCGCTCGTGGGCAAAGTAAATAGCGCCTAAGTTATTACTAGGCAACTTGCGGTAGTACAGGCGTATTGGCTCGTCATCGTTAGCATGTATTTGACCTATGATCACGCGGCCTATTTGGAAATTCTCGCCTGTAGTGGTAACTTCGTTTACCGCCATCTCAACCCGTAAACGACCATTCACGCCACCTGCAGCATCTTGATTTGCCTGAGAGGCAGAGGAGAGTACCCAGTTGTTTTTATTAACGCCTTGGGTTTTAATACTGGTATCTCCGCGTCGCAACATTTCACGTAACTCAACGCGAACATAATTGGTGTTTACAGAGGTTTTAAAACCGCGTGTAGGAGAGCGCATCACTAACGCGCCATCGTTACCTACATAGAAATATTCGGAGTTGGTGTACCCCTGCTGAAGCCTAGTTTCGCCTATGTTATCAGCCGTACCTGAGTCATCATTGTCTGTTGGAACGCTTAAATACCAGTCTTGTAAATCGATACCCGTAGTTGAAGTAAGTGCAGATGAAATTTCACCGTCGCCTTCAGTGCAGTTGAATACCTGAAGCTCAACTATTGCGTTATCGTCATTAACAGAGTTTCCAAACGGGGTAACACGTATATAGCGAGACGTTACAAGCGCTGGTAATGAATAAAGCTCGAAACCCGCAAGCTGTGTATTTGAGTTGATATTTGATCGCTGTGTATCCCAGCTTTCACCATCTAGTGAGGTTTCAATAGAAAAGCGATAAGCGCGAGCTTCGCTGTCATACCACTTAATTTGAAGAGCACCTAGTTGTTGGTCGCTATCAAATGAAAGCACGAGCGCAGAATTAGTGCCTGTTGATTGCCAGCGAGAGGCGTTTGAGGTGTTGCCGTCGATAGCTTTAGATGCATTAAAAGGCGTTTTTTCTTCTGTCGCCGATGCGCTTAACCCTGTTAATGGTAACGCGCTACATGCTTCCGTCTCATTTGTTGGAGGAGTGGGAGACGGTGTTGGCGCAGAGCTATCGTCTGGTAAAGGCGTTTGCGAGGTTGTGGACGATGAAGAAGAGCCACAGCCATTTAGCGAAGTAAGCGTTAGTAAAACAAGCAATAAGCGAAACATATGCATTCCTTACTGGCGTTGAAGAAAAAAAGGGCCCATGTTCGGGCCCCAATTACTCACAGTGAAACCTTGGTTAATAGCGGAATTGCACGCCAGCGAAGACTCTTTGACCGTACACATTAATTTCTGCAAAGTTGTCTTGGGTTGGGCGATACTGGCGTCTGGGCTCATCAAAGATATTGATAGCCTCTAGACTAAACTTCCAATTCTTATTCAGGCGATAAGACACACGCGCCTCAAATACTTCCGTATCGTCTATGAATCGAATAGCGCCAGGCGTATTAACAAACTGCTGGAAGTAGTTGCTTCTGTACTTGTAGTTAATAGATGCGCTTAAGTCTTCCCATTGATAATAGAGCTGCGTAGAAATAACGTGCTCTGAAAAACCGAACAGGTTAGCTGGTGCAACAATGCCCGTACGCGAAATTAAATCACCCGAGCTAGGGTCGATAACTGTTGATTCGCCGAAGCTCTCATCTTGAAATTCAAAATTCGAGTCTGCGTAGTTGTAGCTAAGCTTTATACCAAAACCACTTAACCAGCTATCTAGGTATGAAAATGAGTGTGTAGCGGTAATTTCAGCACCATAGATAGTGCTGGTATCGTCGCTAGTTTGAGGCGCAGTAACGATGGTTTCTAATTCTTCACCATCAACTTCAAAAATTTCGGTTTGAGACGTGTTTGAGAAGCCACCTTCAAAGCTTTTGTAATACAAACCAAGCGCAAGAATAGTATCTTCGTTTGGATACCACTCAATAGCGGTGTCTACATTCCAAGATAGGAAAGGTTCAAGTACCGGGTTACCTACTGCCACTGCGCGCGCAAGCGCATCTGATATCTCGCCAGTGTCGCTGTCTTCGTCTAGGCCTAAGAAGTTTCTGCCAAAGCCTAGGTCTGATGGATCTGGGCGTGACAGGCCGCGATAAATAGCGCCGCGAAACATAACCTCATCCGAGAGGTCAACGATTAAATTGAAGCTTGGAAGTAACTCAGTGTAATCACCGCCGCCTTCTACTTGAATGAGTTCGTCAGTAATAGGGGCAATGCCTGTAATTAGGCCGTTTTCATCGCGTGTAGCCTGTAAGGGTCCTCGATATGACAGAGACGATACTTCTGTTCTTACAATGCGAAGACCAAAGTTGCCGCGTACACCATAATCATTTATGAAAGTGTCGTAGTCTGCCTGCAGATAGGCCGCGATGGTTTTCTCTTCTACGTCAACAGCTGCAATATCTTGTCTATCTGAATCATCAACCGTTGGGAAGGCGTTAGCGATTGTTAGCACCTCTCCCGCATCATTAGTCACTGTGCCTAGTAATGTCTCTGCTAAACAGATTGGATCGAACGTAGCGAAAGAGTTACCTGTTCCTGCGCTAATTACGTTACCTTCGCTATCAACGTTGGTGAAAAGCGGCGCGCCTCCAGTCTCATCGTCAAAGAAGCCTGATTCAGGAAATGCGTTGTTTCGGCAAGCATCATTAGCCATAGCTGCCGCTTCATCACTGAATGTTACCTCTGTTCGGTTGTTGGTACCACTGCCACCAGGTACGCTGTCGTATTCTAACTTAGATAGCCTAACACCACCTTTTACACCAATGATAAATTCAGAGTCTGGTATGTAGTCGAAGTCAGCGCGTACCGCTGAAATCTTGTTATTTCTAAATTGGTTTAGATCTAGGCGTGTTCTTGCTTCATCAGCAAAAGCACCGTGGTAGTTAACGTCGAAGTCTTGAAGAGTCCATGTAGGTACAAGAGAACCGTTGGCAAATATCTGTGCTGCAGTTCTTACTTCACCGTTACCATCCGCTCCTAGTACATCATTACCGTAGATGTCTACATCTTCCGACTGCAGTCTGGTTTGAATAATATTCTCGCGTCGTTCAGTTTCAGAGGTAGATAGGTCCAGAGATATGCTTAGTCTATCGTTTACCGTATAGTCGAAACGTAAGCCTCCTCCAGTGTACTCTTCAAGGCGTTCTGCAAATTGGCTGTTTGTTTCAATATTTTGCGTAGCTGTAAATTGTCTTAGTGCACCGTTAGAGGTAGCCACAAGGTCAAAGGGCAGTCTTTCTGACGCTGGTGTGGTATAGCCATCAATGTGGTTGACTTCGGCAAAGACGAGGTCGTTTCTTACTTCACTAAAGGTTCTATCTGAAAGCTGTACGTCGGCATTTACCTCTAGCTTGTTATTAGGGCGCCACTGGATAGCACCGAAGAATGATTCTCTATCATCGTCGGTAACGTTTTGTCTAAACGAGTTTTGCGAGCGAGAAAAGATAAACGGCTCCGAAGCATCAGGCGCTGCGCCGGTACCATCAGTAATTAAATTTAGCGCGCCGCCGTTATCTTCACAGTCTGTGCGGCTGCTGTTAATTCCGTCACCAAATGCCGGTGAAACTCTGCATGCATCCCAACTCGTTCCTGTTCGAGCTTCCTGTTCGGGGTTGGTCGTTACATTCTTTTGATAGCCTACAGATATACCTATGTCGCCGAATCGATCAGTTTCAAATTGGTCCACAAAGCTACTGGTAATACGCTGGCCAAAGTCGCGAATAGGGTCTTCTAAATCTGTATTGTCTGGATTCCAGTTACCTTTATATTCAAACTGAAAGCGGCGTTTACCGAAATCTAATGGTTTGATGGTATCTAAATGTATTTGACCTGAAACACCGCCTTCAATCAGCTCAGCAGACTGTGTTTTATAAATCGCAACTTTATTAAAAAGCTCTGATGGAAATTGAGAGAAGTTTACAGAGCGGTCACCACTGCCGTTCGCTGCTTCACGACCGTTCATTACCGTACTGCCTAAATAAGGGCCAAGGCCTCGAATTGAAATTTCCGTTGCACCGCCTTGCTCTCTGTGAGAAGACGCGCCAGTAAGGGTTTCTAATGCCTCACCAATAGACAAAGCAGGCAGGTCGCCAATGTCGTCAGCAGAGATACCATCAACAATTTCAGTTGATTCACGCTTTATCGAGATAGAGCTTTGAATAGTACCTCGAATACCTTTAACTTCGATAATTTCGGTTGTTTCTTCATCGGCAGCATCTGCTTCTTGCGCTGAAACTGGGGCGCTCATAAGCAGACCTGCAGAGCACGCAGCATAAACCAGAGCTGGGCTGAAGTATTTGGCGCGAATGGCGTGTACGAACGGATTTGGTTTTCTCTGATTTATCATCGTGGCTTCCATAATGCTGTGTCTTTTGTTTTGTAGGGCTTTCAGCAATTTATTTGGTTATTAAATCTAACCAAAACGCATATCTGTTATTACCAATTTGTTTCATGGTGTAAAGCCAATGCTAAGGGTTTGTTTACGTATTGGCAACAAATTTACAAGAAAATAATTAAAATTGTCATTATTTCGCTTATCTATGAGACGGATAGCCAAAAGATGTAGATCGTGCTTTTATCTGCTAAAAGGCTATTAAATATATATAAATCAATCCATTAATGTTTTGGTGTTCAGTGGTTACTGGTTCTCGATGTCAAAAAAATGTTATCAGTTTGTTTTTCTGGTGGTAATAATAAATTCTTTGTGGTTACATACCAATAACTATTTTGGTTGTATATATTGGTAAGGTTGGTTTTCTCTATTGGTAAGTTTCTGGCAGTGGGGTTTATCAGCATCAAAGAAAATAAGCAGCGAGAGTAATAATGAAAAAAATAAGTATTTTAACGCTTAGCGCCTTAAGCCTAGGGCTTGCGGGTTGCGGTGGTGATGATGGTGCTACAAACCAGCCTGGTGCCTTATCTCTTTCTGGAACGGCTAAGGAAGGAGAGACGTTAACTGCATCAGTCAGTGACCCTGACGGTATTGATCAAAACACAGTGGTGTTTACGTGGTTTGCAGATGGTACACCAATAGCAGATGCAACCGATGCTTCTTACACGCTTACGGTAAATGAAGCTGGTACACGTATTCGTGTAGCGGTTACGTACGTCGACCTGGGCAACACGCGTGAAGGCTTTACTACAGAAGAAACCGAGGTAGTAGAAGCGCTGCCTGTTAACTTTGAGGGTGTTATTACCGTTTCAGGCTCTACAACGGTAGGGCAAACGTTAACGGCAGACATAACAGACGATAATGGTTTGTCTGGCACAGTAACCTACAGTTGGGCTTCTGATGGTGTTGTTATCGAAGGAGCCGTATCTAATTCGCTTGAGCTTATTGAAGCTTACGAAGGCACCGTTATTACCGCCATGGCCACGTATGTTGATGATGGTGGATTTGACGAATCAATTACTTCTGAACCCACTGAAGCTATTGCACCAGTGCCGGCGGACAATGAAACGGGCTCGCTTGAAGACCCTATTACTGGTGAGCTTACGGTAGGTGGCACGTTGACGGCTCCTAGCCCTGTTGATGCTAATGGTGTTTCAGGTGAAATTAGTTACCAGTGGCAATCGCGTAACGTTGGCGAAGATTTATCTGCAGCGGTCAACATTGATGGTGCGACAGAATCAACATTAGTAGTAACAGACGCTGATTTAGGCAAAGTGCTATCAGTTAACGTATCTTATACCGATGATGCAAACTATGAAGAAAACCTGTCGAAAAGTGCAGATGACCAGATATTCACGTTTTATGTGCAAGGTGAAGTGTCGCTCACTGCAGCGCTAGCTAACGCGCAAGAAGGCGACTCAATTGGGATCGCGGATGTATTAAATACAAGTGATACTGCAGATGATTATGAAGATATGGCGGAGCTTTCTATCGCACAAAATAATCTCCTTATTAAACGGGTAGCAGAAACTAACGCGGTCATTTCAGGCACTACGTGTATTGCATTCAGTTCGTCAGTTAGCGGCGTGGTATTAGACGGTCTTGTGTTTGAAGAGTTAGTGATTCCGGTTGCGGGTAGCTGCGGCGAAGGTCGTGGTTCAATTGACCTAAACGGCTCTGGCAATACTATTAAAAACTCTAGTTTTTTAAGTGATTCAGGCGCTACGCGACCTAATTTAGGTTCAAGTGACGAGTCTCACTACATCACGGTTAGTGGTACAGACAATGTTATTGAACGTAACTTATTTACTGGTAAAAGCGTCAACGAAGCTGAAGAAGGCTCTGCTATTAGCATGTTCCTAGGTGTCGGTGACACGCCTAACTCATTGGGCGATCATCAGCGTAACATTGTTCAATACAATCTGTTCAAAGACTTCCTACCTACCACTATTGACGGTGACGGAGAGTTCGACACGGACTCAGGTAGCCACGCTGTTCAGGTTGGTCGCTCTGGTAGTGGCGATGGCGCGGGTCGCGGCGAACATGTGGTTCAATATAACCGTTTCGATCGCGTACTTGTTGATCGAGGCCTTATTATTGTTCAAGGTGGTGGTAATAGTATTCATGCCAACACAATTGTAAACTCCTGGGGTAATGTCGAGTTGCGAAATGGCTATGGTAATACCGTGTCGCAAAACATTATCATCTCAAGTGGCGAGCCTTACACGGCAAGCGTTGGTGGCGTAGAAGGTACAAATAACAAGGATGGGGGTATTGCTTTCACACCGCTCGGCCATGCAATTACTGACAACTTTGTGGCTAATGTGATAACCAATTCTTCAGACCGTGCTGCGCTACATATTGATTCCGATTATATCGACAGCGGTAACTCATCTACGCAAACGCTAATTGATGCAGGTCTTGATTTAAATACAGTAATTGCTCGCAACACGATATTAAATACAACTAATGCCATTCAGTTTGAAGATAGTTCATCTCGCGATGGCTTAGAAAATTGTACCAATCTTGATTACACACTGGACTTCGACAGTAACCTTATCGCTAATCAAAGCGCAGACAACAACATATTCGGCACGACTTCTGGTGCTGGTGCTACCGCTATTAAGCAAGATGAATATCCTGCTCATGGTTGTGCATTAGATAACGACTCTGACTATGACAATAACCATATTTATGCTCAAACCATTGCTGATTTAACACCGATTATGCCAAAACGTGATAACACTGCGTTGGTTGATGGGGTAGATGGCAACATATTGGCTGACAACTCAGAAGATGGTGCAAGCCTAAGTGAACCCACTGCGAATAACTTAGTGGAAGGTACGGGTAGCAATGCCGGTATTGGTGCAGCGCTGGACGACCTTATCTTTATTGAAGAAAATATGGTTGGGCCTTATTCAACGTGGGAAGCACCGGCTCAGAGTAACTAAAAAAATCAACTAAACAAATTAACTATGCAAAGCAGTTTGGTATATCAGTTAAGCGAGTATTGAAGCTGTAGCCTTTTCGCCAACAAGTATTTTTGTCGGTAAGATAAACAAAAATGCCCCAATAAATGGGGCATTTTTTATGTATTCACAATCGTAGTGAATAACAAAGGCTTTTCTAGTTCTCTTCTGGTGTACTTTCTGTCACCGTAAGTTCAGTAAAGGTTACTCGCGTGTAGTCACCATTTTTTTCATCTTCTTCCCAATTACCCGTGCCTAAACAGGCCGGATACCAGAATGCGGGGTCGTCTTTTGTGCTGCACTGGTTATAGGCGCCAGCTTTGAAGTAGTTCCAATCAAGGGTATAACCGTAGGGATGATCGTATTTATCTACCTGTCCATACGCATCAACGGCATTGGCAAGGTTAATGGAATACTCAATGGTTTCATGATTTTCTGACTCGAACCTAAGGTGCATGATATCGCCATGAACGTTCACGGTGTAGCTGAACGTCTCATCAAGCTTAATGCCTTGAGCGCCAGGGTCGGTACTGTCAGTCCACAGGTTACCCCAAACAGGATAGGCAATGTCTTTGCGTTTTGGGTCGCTTTTAGGAAGGTTTCGCTCATAGGTCCAAAATACCGATCCGGTTTCGTGTTCAGGCCATTTTTTAAAATATATTTTTAGCGGTTCATTGCCCCAGCCAAAGCCTTTTACTTTCTTTTTCCATTTAGTTGCGTGAATTTGGCCTACAACCACAGAATATGCTGGTGGTTTCTCGGGATACTTAGCTCTTAGCGCTACGTGATTCACTTTCAATGTGGCCTGCATTTTTCCACCCACACGGGCAAAGCGTCGCGCTATGGGGTTACTGGCAACGGTAAAGCTATTTTCTGCTGACTGTGTTTTAACTGACTTATTGTTGCCACGCAGCATGTGGCGCAGTTCGCTTCGCGTATTTGTAGAGTTCTTTGTAGTTAATGCTTTGTTAGGGCTGGTGAACACTAATCCACCTTCGTTATTCAAATAGAAAAACGAAGGATGCGTAAAAGATTGAAGGTCTTCAACAGAAATGTTGTCAGCTTTTCCATCGTTGTTACCGTCTGCAGGTAACGTTAAATACCACTCACTTAAATCGTACTTTTGTGCAGGCAGCGCGAGGTCTTCTGCCCATACTGGACTTGTGGTTGCTAATGCAGTGGCGAGTACAGTAGAGAATGTACTAGAGATAACAAGCCAGCGCTTTTGGGTTGGCAAAATTGCTTTCATAAACAGGCCTTATTATGTAATTAATGCTGTATACGTAGGGCTGCGGTCGCATAGCATAGGTTAATGTTTCCGCAACTTCATAGTAACAATATTACTATTGGTTTACCAATGTGTTCAATTTGGTTTTACATTTTATGGTTATTGGTAAGTTTTGCGGTGGGTTTGCTAGTAGATTTAGATTAAGGGGTAATAAAAAAGCCAGATAGCAATGCTAACTGGCTTTTAAAAAAACGATGGTTAACAACAATGTTCTGTTAACAGTCCACAATAAAGGCTTTTCAATGAACCTTTTTTATTGACCTTTGATTTCGCTACGGCCTTTGTAAGTAGCAGCGTCACCTAGTGCTTCTTCAATACGAAGTAACTGGTTGTACTTAGCAACACGGTCAGAACGGCATAGTGAACCCGTTTTGATTTGGCCCGCTGCTGTACCTACTGCTAGGTCGGCAATAGTGGCGTCTTCAGTTTCACCTGAACGGTGAGAGATAACTGCCGTAAAGCCCGCATCTTTCGCCATCTTAATAGCGTTAAGGGTTTCAGTTAGTGAACCGATTTGGTTGAACTTGATAAGGATTGAGTTACCAATACCGTTATCAATACCGCGCTTAAGAATTTTAGTGTTAGTTACAAACAAGTCGTCACCAACTAGCTGTACTTTGTCGCCAATCTTCTTAGTTAGGCTTGCCCAGCCGTCCCAGTCGCTTTCGTCCAGGCCGTCTTCAATAGATACAATTGGGTATTGTGAAGAAAGGTCAGCAAGATAATCGCCAAACGCTTCTGAAGCGAAGCTCTTGTCTTCACCAGATAGTACGTATTTGCCTTCTTTATAGAATTCAGACGCCGCGCAGTCTAGTGCAAGGGTGATGTCTTCATTCATTTTGTAGCCAGCGTTTTCAACGGCTTCTACGATTACAGCAAGCGCTTCAGCGTTTGAACTTAGGTTAGGCGCAAAACCACCTTCGTCACCAACTGCTGTATTAAGACCTTTAGCAGACAGTACTTTCTTAAGAGCGTGGAAGATTTCTGCACCCATACGTAGCGCTTCTTTGAAGCTCTTCGCGCCAACTGGCTGTACCATGAACTCTTGAATGTCTACGTTGTTGTCAGCGTGCTCACCACCGTTGATGATGTTCATCATAGGTACTGGCATAGAGTATTGGCCAGATGTACCGTTTAGGTCTGCAATGTGCTCGTAAAGCGCTACGCCTTTTTCCGCCGCAGCCGCTTTAGCTACAGCAAGAGAAACTGCAAGAATTGCGTTCGCACCAAGGGTTTCTTTGTTTTCTGTGCCATCAAGGTCAATCATGATGCCGTCGATATCAGCTTGCGCTAGTGCGTCTTTGCCGATAAGCGCTGGCGCGATGGTATCGTTAACTGCTGCAACTGCCTTTGTTACACCTTTACCTAGGTAACGAGACTTGTCGCCGTCGCGTAGCTCTAGTGCTTCGCGGCTACCAGTAGATGCACCAGATGGTGCTGCAGCACGGCCCATTACGCCTGATTCTAAGTATACATCTGCTTCTACGGTAGGGTTTCCGCGTGAATCTAAGATTTCGCGTCCGATAATGCGACTAATTTTCGCCATGTTTTTTCCTCAACAATTGAATGGGGTGCAACGGGAGAGAGCACCCCTTTTATTAGAAATTAGTGATTTTCTTTCTGGTATTTTCCTGCCGCAGCAACGAAACCAGTGAATAATGGGTGTCCATCCCGAGGAGTTGATGTGAACTCAGGGTGGAATTGGCCCGCAATGAACCAAGGATGATCAGGGATTTCCACCACTTCTACAAGTCGCTTGTCAGTGGACAAACCACTTACCTTTAATCCAGCGGCTTCTATTTGGTCACGCAGGTTGTTGTTCACTTCGTAACGGTGACGGTGACGCTCATAAATTTCGGCATTACCATACATCTCATGAACTCTTGTACCGTCTATAAGGTGACATAGCTGACTACCTAGACGCATGGTACCGCCAAGATCTGAGTTTTCTGTGCGAGTTTCAGTTGTTCCTGCAGCATCTAACCACTCAGTGATTAGGCCGACTACAGGGTAAGGGGTTTCAGAGTCGAACTCTGTGCTGTTCGCGTTTTCCATACCCGCAACATTACGAGCGAATTCGATAAGTGCTACCTGCATACCTAAGCAAATGCCAAGATAAGGGACTTTGTTTTCACGAGCATAACGCGCAGCAGCAATTTTGCCTTCTATACCGCGCTCACCAAAGCCACCAGGTACTAAGATAGCATCAAGTTGTTCTAGAATTTGGGTACCTTTGCTTTCCACGTCTTGTGAGTCAATGTGGTGGATGTTTACAGTCAGACGGTTTTTAAGGCCAGCATGCTTAAGCGCTTCATTAACAGACTTATAAGCGTCAGGTAATTCAACATACTTGCCTACCATGCCAATGTTAACTTCAGCAGTAGGGTTAGACTCAGCGTAAAGCACTTGTTCCCACTCAGATAAGTCGGCTTCGTCACACTCAAGACCGAAGCGATCTACTACTAGCTGGTCCATGCCTTGTGCTTTAAGTGCAGCAGGGATGCGGTAAATGCTGTCTACGTCTTTCAAAGAGATAACGGCTTTGTCAGCAACGTTTGTGAATAGGGCGATTTTCGAGCGCTCACTAGCCGGCAATGCACCTACTGAACGACAAACGAGAATGTCTGGTTGAATACCAATCGAGCGAAGCTCTTTTACCGAGTGCTGCGTAGGCTTAGTTTTTACTTCGCCTGATGCTGGCATATAAGGTACTAGCGTTAAGTGCATGAACATAGCGCGTTCACGGCCTACTTCGGTACCTAGCTGACGAATTGCTTCCAAGAAAGGTTGTGACTCGATGTCACCTACGGTTCCGCCCACTTCAACAATAGCTACATCATGACCTTCAGCACCTTCAATTACGCGGCGCTTAATTTCATTGGTGATATGAGGGATAACCTGAATAGTTGCACCAAGGTAATCACCGCGACGCTCGCGCTTTAACACTTCCTCATATACACGGCCGGTAGTGAAGTTGTTGCGCTTGGTCATGCGGGTGCGAATAAAACGCTCATAGTGACCAAGATCAAGGTCGGTCTCAGCGCCGTCATCGGTAACAAATACTTCACCATGCTGGATAGGGCTCATAGTGCCCGGGTCGACATTGATGTAAGGGTCGAGTTTTAACATGGTTACGGTGAGACCGCGAGCTTCCAGAATTGCGGCCAACGATGCTGCAGCAATACCTTTACCTAGCGATGAAACTACACCACCGGTGACGAAAATATAATTTGTCATGCGAAACCTAGAACGTTTGGGTTGTATGGTAAATATAGGCTGAGTTTAGAACAAAACCAGCTACACTTTGGACGGGGCGATAGTATACGCAAATTCATGTGGGCAGACAATCAATTTGCCCACATGATGCGCAATTTATACGCGCTTAAGCTTGCTTTAAGATTGGCTCAGGCGCTTAAGTGTGTAGATAAGGTCTAGCGCTTGGCGCGGTGATAGCTCATCGGGTGACAAGTTTTCAAGGGCTTCTACTACTGGGTGCGGCTTATCAGGGAACAGCATTTCAGCTTGGCCTTTGGTATTTGATGTAACTTTACCTGATGCGCTTGTTTTATTTGCACCTTTTACCGAGCTCTTCGCTACAAAAGCCTCATCGTTGGCGTTCTCTGATCCATCTTCCGTGCTGGTCATAAGGTGTGATGATTCCAACACCGCAAGCTTCTGTTGCGCCGCTTTTATTACCGCCTTCGGTACGCCTGCAAGTTGGGCGACTTGTAAACCAAAGCTTTTGCTCGCCGCACCTTCTGATACGGTATGCATGAAGCGTATAGTATCTTCAAACTCCATCGCATCTAAGTGCACATTCACTACGCCGCTTTGCGTTTCTGGAAGTTCAGTTAGTTCAAAGTAATGCGTGGCAAAAAGCGTATAAGCATTTAACTGTTTTGCCAAATAACTCGCGCATGCCCACGCCAGTGACAATCCGTCATAGGTACTGGTACCTCGGCCTATTTCATCCATTAATACCAGAGAGTTTTCTGTGGCATTGTTGAGAATGTTCGCCGTTTCTGTCATCTCAACCATAAAGGTAGAGCGACCTGAGGCTAAATCATCTGATGCACCAATACGGGTAAAGATGCGATCAAGTTTTCCTATGTGGGCGTTTTCTGCAGGCACAAAACTGCCGATACAGGCCAATAATGCAATGAGCGCGGTTTGGCGCATATAAGTTGATTTACCGCCCATGTTGGGGCCAGTAATAATCAGCATACGGCGCTCGGTGTCTAGCTGAAGCGGGTTGGCAATGAAGGGGTCTTTCATTACATTCTCAACCACAGGGTGGCGACCGGCATCATAAGTAAGCGCACATTCTTGACTCAAATGAGGTCGATACCAATCAAGGGAGACTGCGCGTTCGGCAAAACAGCATAGCACATCTAATTTGGCTAGCGCCGCGGCGGTTTCAATTAAGTTGTTTAAGTGCGGCGCAAAGTTGTCGAATAAGGCTTCGTAAAGCTGCTTTTCAAGAGCAAGTGCAGCACCCTGACTGCTTAGCACTTTATCTTCGTGCTCTTTAAGTTCTGGCGTTATATAACGTTCAGTGTTTTTAAGGGTTTGTCTTCGAATATATTCAGCAGGCGCTAATGCACTGTTGGCCCGGCTAATTTCAATAAAGAAGCCATGAACTTTGTTATAGCCCACTTTTAGCGTAGAAATGCCGGTGCGCTCGCGCTCACGTTGTTCCATAGCGTCTAAGTAGTCGGTAGCTCCTTGCGATAGCTTGCGCAATTCATCAAGTTCGGCGTTGTAGCCCTCGGCAATTACGCCGCCATCCCGTATTACCACTGGTGGGTTATCGATAATGGCATCATTTAACAGGGCTTGAAGTTCAGGGTAAGTGCCAATGGTTTCGCTAATACTTCGGATTTGCCCTGTGTCGAACCGAGCTAGAGCATCTTGTAAGTCAGGCAGGGCGTTAAAGGCATTTTTTAGGCGAGCGAAGTCGCGTGGTCTCGCTGAACGAAGGGCTAAGCGCGCCATAATACGTTCTATATCACCAATGTGCTTTAACGCGGTGCGAATATCTTCAGGGTCATCATTAATAAACGTCTCAACAGCATCTAAGCGGCTGTGCAGTTCATGTTGATCAGTCAAAGGCGAATGAATAACCCGCTGTAACATGCGGCTACCCATAGCTGTAGTGGTGGTGTCCATCACGCTGAACAGCGTATTTTCCTGTCCGCCCGACAAATTATGGGTAAGTTCTAGGTTTCTGCGGGTGGCAGCATCAAGCTGAACGCGGCTGTCTTGCTGTTCGGTCTGAATGCGGCGAATGTGAGGCAGAGCAGTGCGCTGGGTATCTTTTACATATTGTAAAACGCAGCCCGCTGCGCCTAAGCCTTTAGTGACGCCTTTTATTCCAAAGCCATCTAATGTTTTGGTTTCAAACTGTGCATTTAATTGTTCTGTGGCGGTATCAATGTCGAATTCCCATTCAGGACGGCGTCTAAGTCCTTTGCGGTTTTCAACCAATGCTAAGCTTTCAAATCCTTCAGGATAGAGAAGTTCTGCTGGGTTAATGCGCTGAATTTCAGCAAGTAGGCTTTCATCGCTGTCGCATTCAAACACAACAAAACGACCGCTTGTAACATCTAGGGTTGCCAGACCATAGTGCATACTGTGACCACAAACGGCGGCCAGAATATTGTCGCGACGTTCTTCTAACAGCGCTTCGTCAGTGACTGTACCAGGCGTAACAATGCGTTGTACCGCGCGTTCAACAGGGCCTTTACTGGTGGCTGGATCGCCTACCTGTTCACAAATGGCTACTGACTCGCCCATTTTCACTAAGCGTGACAGATAACTTTCTACCGCATGATAAGGCACACCAGCCATAGGAATAGGTTCACCACCAGATTTTCCTCTGGCTGTTAATGAAATATCCAGTAATTCAGCAGCTTTTTTGGCATCGTCGTAAAACAACTCATAAAAGTCGCCCATGCGATAAAACAGTAAAATATTCGGATGCTGCGCCTTAATAGTCAGATATTGGCGCATCATAGGAGTATGTGATTCCAAAAAATGCCTCTGCGAATTTGTTGCTGGGTTTAATGCCTGTTGAGGGGAATAAATGATAAACTCACGCCCACTAAGATCAAGCGAAGATCTGATAAAGCACAACAGGTGTAATTAGGTATATCCAAATGAGCACAACATTTTCAACTGATTCGACAGCAAACGCCACCCCTTTAACGCTTGATAGCGCATTATCTGCGCAAGTTCAGGTGTTAGGCGACGCACTAAGGGAAAAAGGTTGGACTGTATCAAGCGCTGAGTCGTGTACAGGCGGAGGAGTCGCTTTTACTTTTACCAGTGTGGCTGGCAGTTCTGATTGGTTTAACCAATCCTGGGTGACGTACTCAAACGACGCAAAGCAAAGCATACTGGGCGTAACAGAGCAGACGCTAAAAGAGTACGGCGCGGTGTCGAAGCAAACGGTAATTGAAATGGCAGACGGCGTGCGCCGTAATAGCGGAGCGCAACTTGTTGTAACGGTTAGTGGCATTGCCGGTCCTGGCGGTGGTAGCAAAGAAAAACCAGTGGGCACGGTATGGTTCGGCTTTTTATGTGGAGAACACGAAGCGCAAATTAAACAGGTGTTTAGCGGCAATCGCGACGAAGTACGTCAACACGCTATTAGCTTTGCGATTACTCACTTAGTTAAAATGTTGAGTGAAAATTAAAAACACTGGTTGAAACTGTATGCTTGTACAGTATAGAATGTGATCATTATTTGGTAATTTCATACAAGATATGGAAAACACCAATACGGAATTTAACCGCAAATCCTAGAGGATACATACGTGGACGATAACAAATCAAAAGCTTTAACCGCCGCAGTTGGCCAAATTGAAAAGCAATTTGGTAAAGGCGCAATCATGCGCTTAGGCGATAACCAAGCCATGGATATTGAAGCGATTTCTACTGGCTCTCTTACCATTGATATCGCTCTAGGTATAGGCGGTTTGCCATGTGGACGTGTTGTTGAAATCTACGGGCCAGAATCATCAGGTAAAACCACGCTAACACTTCAAGTTATTGCTGAAGCGCAGCGCAAGGGTAAAACCTGTGCTTTCGTTGATGCTGAACACGCACTAGACCCGGTATATGCTGAAAAACTAGGCGTAAACATCGACGAACTATTGGTATCTCAGCCTGATACTGGTGAGCAAGCGCTAGAAATTTGCGACATGCTTGTACGTTCAGGTGCGGTAGATGTTGTTATTGTTGACTCGGTAGCGGCGCTTACACCTAAAGCTGAAATTGAAGGTGACATGGGTGATTCTCACGTTGGTCTTCAGGCGCGCCTAATGTCGCAAGCGTTGCGTAAGCTAACTGCAAACATCAAGCGTTCAAATACACTGTGTATCTTCATTAACCAAATTCGTATG
Source organism: Alteromonas sp. KUL17 (assembly GCF_006538305.1). NCBI lineage: Bacteria > Pseudomonadati > Pseudomonadota > Gammaproteobacteria > Alteromonadales > Alteromonadaceae > Alteromonas > Alteromonas sp. KUL17. The sequence continues at coordinate 83,958 of NZ_BJKJ01000001.1, read as the reverse complement.
AAGATTGGTGTTATGTTTGGTAACCCAGAAACTACAACCGGTGGTAACGCGCTTAAGTTCTACTCTTCTGTTCGTCTAGACATTCGCCGTATTGGTGCAGTGAAAGAAGGCGACGAGGTAGTTGGTAACGAAACTCGCGTTAAGGTAGTGAAGAACAAAGTTGCACCTCCGTTTAAGCAAGCTGAATTTATGATCCGCTACGGCGAAGGTATCAGCAAAGAAGCTGAGCTTATCGACCTTGGTGTTAAGCAAAAGCTAGTTGATAAAGCGGGTGCTTGGTATAGCTACAAGGGCGACCGCATTGGTCAAGGTAAAGCGAACGTAATGAAGTTCTTGAAAGAGAACCCTGAGATCGCAAACGAGATTGAAACCAAGATCCGCCAAGAACTTTTGCTTTCTAAAACAATGAAAGCAGAGGAAGCGGTACTTCAGCAAGAAGACGATGTGCTTCCTGAGTAAAATTAGCGCTTAACCGCATATTAAGAACCCACCGCTAGGTGGGTTTTTTTATGGCTTCATCAAAGGGTATATTAAGAAATATTTACTAACACTTAATGCAAGGCTGAAACTTGTACAACAAATAAAAACAAGGAATGCTGTAATAAATATTTGTAAGTTCAGACTACTAGGGTGCAATGGCCATTACTGCCAAAGCTGGTTAGTACGCTAAAACAACTTTAAACGAATAGAACGGCATAATTTGCGGCTACAGCAAAGCAAGCCTACAACAATAATGAACGGTGCTACTGTTCACACGTGAGAAGAGGGAAGGGAAATGATTGAAATATCAGGCCTTGCTAAGCGTTTTGAGGTGGAGAACCCAAAAAAGCTTAGCGAACAGGAAAAAAAGGACCCGCGATTAAAAGGGCGCTATTTCCAGTCGGTAAGGGATGTGTCGTTTACTTGCGAAAAAGGACAGGTGCTTGGGCTGTTAGGGCCAAATGGAGCTGGCAAAACAACCACACTTCGCATGCTTTCAACAGCACTAAAGCCTGATAGCGGAAAAGTTATCATTGGTGGTGAGGATGTGCTTTCTAACCCTAATATTGCCCGTAAAAAAATTGGCTTTTTATCTAGCTCAACGGGCCTTTATGGTCGTTTGAGTGGCCGAGAGAATATTAGCTACTTCGGTGAGTTGCACGGTATTCCAAAAAATGTGATTAACGCGCGTATTGAAGAGTTAGCTGATTTACTCGATATGCAAACCTTCCTTGATAGACGTGCCGAGAATTTCTCATCAGGGATGAAGCAAAAAGTTTCTATTGCTCGCGCTGTTATACACGAGCCTGAACTAGTGGTGCTTGATGAACCTACTACCGGCCTTGATATTATGGCAACGAGTACCGTGATGGAATTTATTCAGCGCCTTAAAGATAAAGGTACCCCGGTTATTTTCTCTACTCACCACCTTGATGAGGTGCAAACCCTTTGCGACAAGGTGACCGTGATTAACCAAGGTGAAACGGTATTTAACGATTCGCTAGCCGCCTTTAGCGCTTTGTCTGGTAATGACGGGGCTGGCGGGCAAATGCATAAGAGCTTCCTAAAAACACTATCAATGGATTCTGAGGAGATGGGTAATGTGGTTAATCTTTAAAAAGGAATTCAAAGAACTATTACGGGATAAGAAAACCATCATATTCATGATTGGTCTACCGCTTTTATTATTCCCAGCTATTTTCGGTGTCGCGTTCTTTTTCATGAGTTCAGCGGCGGATAAAGCGGAAAATAAAATACTGAAATACGCGATAGTTGGTGAAGCTTACGCGCCAGCAATTGTACAGTCTTTTAACGACGCATCAGATAAATTCGAACCGGTTGCGATTGGCGATGAGACTGACTACGCCAAACTCATCAAAAACGAAACGTTGGATTTTGTTTTGGTTATTCCAGAAACCTTTGATAGCGATGTTTTGCGTTCAGGTCAGCATAAGATTGAGCTTTATCTCAACGATGCTGGTCTAAATAAGGTGATGGGGCGCGTATCCGACATCATTGATGAATATACCGATGCATTCCAACAAACCGCTTTTGCGCAGCTTAATCTAGATGAAACTCAGCAAGAGGCCTTGCTAAAGCCAATCAAGATAGAAAAGCAAAATGTCGCCGACGATCGCGAAGTGTGGGGTGAACGCTTAGGCGGTATGCTGCCATATTTCATCTTCATCTTGTGCCTTCAAGGCGCTATGGCCCCAGCGGCTGACTTAGGCGCCGGTGAGAAAGAGCGGGGTACATTAGAAACACTACTTATATCGCCGATGGACCGTCATAAGCTGGTACTGGGTAAATTCTTTACTATCGCTACTGCGGGGATAATTACTGCGCTTATTACCGTTTCTTCCATGGCTATATGGGGACTGGTGTTATCGCAAGGCATGGCCGTTGAGTTTATGGTTAAGATCATGTCGATGATTGGTCTTGTGGACTTCCTGCTGATCTTTCTAATGTTGGTGCCAGTGGTGGCAGTTTTCGCCGCTATTCTACTATCACTTTCAATTTATGCTCGCTCGTTTAAAGAGGCGCAAAGCTACATGGGGTCGTTAATTATGGTGGTTATTTTCCCTGTAATTATAGCCATGATGCCGGGTGTAGAGCTTAAAGGCGGCTGGGTTTGGGTACCGCTGACTAACGTTGCCCTAGCGATGAAAGAGCTGTTCAAAGGTACCATGGACTACTTTGCACTCTTTGGCATATTTACGTCTACCGCAGTGATTGCAACCGGACTGATTTTTTTCTGTATCCATTGGTTTAATAAAGAAAAGGTTCTGTTTAGATAACAAAACTACTTATCTAGCATTCTTGTAACAAGCCCGCTAAACGCGGGCTTATTCTTTATTGAAGCAAGGCTTTTTTATGTGGTGGACAAAATTGATACTCGAAGTGAAGGTTCAATACACTTTAGTTTTGTGTTTACTACACTTCAAAGTCGATACGCTTGATAATTCCCTCCCAACCAGGAGGGATTTTTCCTTGAAGGACATAAGAATAGGCCAGCAACTCGGCAATTACATAATACAGCGATTCAGGGATATCTTGCCCCACATCAAGGGTAGCAAGGACTTCGCTTAAGTAAGGGTCTTCATGAATTAATATCCCGGTTTCTTCAGCCATGGCTATAATGGCTTCCGCCAAATCTCCGTAGCCTTTTGCTACCACTTTAGGTGCGTTTTTCTTATCGCCGCCGTCATATTTTAGTCCGATGGCGCGTTTTGTCTTTTGCGAATCAGTCATAAACGCTTTACCTAAACCCTAGTTTCAAAGATTTGATGAGGACGCGAATTTAATGTGTCCGGAATGTGGCCTCGCTGGTAACTGGTGTTTTCAATAACCAGGCCGAGCGAAGTAAGACGTTTTTGCAAATAGGGTAGGGTATCGCCAATGCGCCTAAGTACTTCATCGTTGGATGCATATAAGTCTAACGTAATGGTGCTTTTATCAATTTTTGATTTTGCCAACACTTGTCCGCTGTCACCAATGTCCAGCTTCATCGTGATATTCCAAAGAGAACGTTGGCCTGCTTGTGCGTGCTTATTGTCTTGGCCACCCAGCTCTCGTTTTATCAAGAGTTCTGGTGGACTTTGATGTTGTGAAAGTGATGGCAATATATAATAGAAACTATCTTGCCCTTGAATACGGCTATCTACATTAGCAATTTTGTTTTGCTGGTGGCTACTTAGCAGCGTTTTAAGTTGAGAAAGCAGCTGTTGTCTGCCGTCTAACTGGTTCATGTCTTGGCTAACGCGACTTGGTTGAGTCGTTACCCCCATATTCGCTAACGTTTTTGAAACGATAGAGTCAGGCGCATCTATTTGCGTTTTTAAGCCAGGCTGACGCTGCATGGCACGCCCCGCTAGTGCTAATTGAACTAAGGCGACCAGCCCTTGAACGAAGCTGGAAGCGTTTACGGGTGAGGATAAGTTTATTGGTGTGGTAACCAGCGCCTGTGAGGATATAAGCTGCTGCAAGCGTTGCGACAATCCTTGCTCGTTCATATCGGGCGTTAGTTTTTTCGCGCCGTTTTTTAAATCGCCGACAGCGCCTACGTTCTCGCCAGCTACGCTTTCGTTTGTTTTTGAGCTGGTTAGGCTGGTGGGACTATCTGAAACCACAGATGATATCTCTGCGCCTTTACTTTGCGTAGCTGCTAGTTGCGCAGCAATATTACTCAGTAAGCTATTCGATAAACCTTTGGCCTGTGTGCTTAATGCTTGTGCGAGAGAGGCAAATGACACAAGAGAAGGCTTACTTCCACTGTCTTTTCCTTGCGTGCCAATAGTCTCGGGTGACATGATATCTTTTCCGTCAGTCAGAGACACTTTTGCCGTTGCTAACAGTTGTTCACTGGAAGGCTTAGGCGGGCCGATAAACGCTCCATTAGATATTTTGACTTGCGAAGGTTTCGCGTTGAGTGCATCAAGACCTTTTAGGTGCTGCAAAATTTTATCAAAATGCTGGGCTCCATGTGCTTGAGGAGCGCCGCTGCCTGGCGGTAACTTTCCATTCTCAACAATAGCAACGAGTTGGCTTAATGCTTGGCTGGTACTGCCTGTTTGGCTCAATAATACCCGAGAAAGTGTACTAATTGCGTTGTGTACATCCGTTCCTTTAAGCGATGTGGGAGCCGCTGCTTTTAGGTTTGTAATGGATGAAGAGGCTTCGAGCGAGCTATTTCCCGTGACGGCATCGAGCCCTTTCGCCGTCACCTTTGGTAATTGTGCCAGGTCAAGTTTATTTACCTGCTCCAGATTCAAAGTTGGAGCCGAAAGGGAAGGGGCCGTGCTCTGCGGTAAACTTATTTGTAATAACGCGCTTTGTTGCGCAGTACGAATTGAGAGTTTGCTACCCGTTAAGGTTAACGCTGAAAGCACTTTTAACGCGCTGGTGTCTGCACCTGAACTTTGTAACAGCGCGTTAAGTTGTGGCGGGTTACTCAAATTATGCTCAACAGCAACGCCGCCTTGCTTAAGAGCGCTGGAAATAAGCTGTTGCTGTAAGTTGGTACTTACATTTTTATGGGTTATAGCGGCGAGATTGTCGTGGTTGGCTCTTGGTGCAGCATTTTCGTTGGACAAACCTTGAGAGATTTGCAGCGCGATTCCACCGTTGCTAGCTCGGCTTAGCCCGATAACGACCTGCTGACCAACCAGCTTTTGAAGCGCTGCTTTAGCCGTGCTATCCAGCTTTTCAGTGTTTATGTCCGTAAGGGGAACAACCTCGTTTTTAGCCGTAGTGAGCAAGAGTTGCCCAAAGTTTTCACTTTTTGTAGAAATAGAAAGCTGGCCTTTAAGCGTAACGGCGGCGTTATTTGCAGCCAGAGCTTGTGCCACGGCTTTCAGTAATTCAGCTTTATCGGGCGCTGACAATGACGCGCCTTGTTGAGACAAACTTGTAGAAAGGAGTATTGCAGACTGAGCGCTTAACTGACTCTGAGGAGCATTTTGAACACTTTTCGTTTCTGGGTTTGAAACCTGGTCTGAAGTTTGGGGCAGAAGAGCAATTTGCGCATTATGAATAGCGTGTTTGGAGAGTTTAGCGCTAACTTCTGCGGGTAAGACAACGTGCAATACTTGGGCGACCGACGGCGCTAAATTTGACGATGCATTACTCGATGTCATCGTTATCGATAGTACTCGTTCAGGCAAGCGTTCAACTATCACTTTCGCCGCATTGTCTAAAGCGGTAGCCTGCGAAAGCGCAGCGTTGGCAATCACAGGCGTTGCTCCTCGACTCGCTCCTTGAGTAGCGGCATCTGTAGACGATAAAGCGGCCGAGACAGGCGACGTAGGGCCAGTTGTTTGATTTAGAGCGGCTGCCAATAGAGATGATAGTGGTGTTGTCATAATTGAGATATCGGCAATGTCGCGCTTTTCCTTACTTATTTGAGTATAGCAAAGCTCTGTTTGGCAGTTTCGTTATTAACCAGTTGATAAGATGAAGCAAAAGAATTCATCCTTTAGGCGGAGGGATAGCACTTACTCACGACGGATGGCTCTCAGGAAAAATGCCTTTGTCATTGAAGTAAATCATATTTAATTGGAATTCGCGACTGCGAAAAAGCGTTCATGTGGTAGACTAGCGCCATTTTTTAGAACCTCTTTTTAAGGTTGGAGTAGCCAGGTAGTGTTAGAGGCGCGCGAATTAACCTGCAGCAAACGAGACAGAACCCTTTTTGAAGGGCTTTCACTGGTTGTCGAACCCGGTGAGTTGCTGTATTTACGCGGTCCTAACGGTGCAGGGAAAACCAGCTTGCTGCGCATTTTAACAGGGCTGAGTTCAGCTGATTCAGGTGCAGTATTGTACAACGGCATGGACATTTCAGCGGACAAGACAGGTTATTACCAAGACCTTTTTTATCTTGGCCATAAAAGCGGAACTAACGGCAGTCTCTCTGCCCTAGACAATCTATCGTTCTGGCTAGCTCAACATAATGTATCGGTGCCTGTTAACACGCTTTTTGATGTATTAGAGAAAGTGGGATTAGTTGGACTTGAAGATGTGCCCGTAAGGTATTTATCGGCCGGTCAACAGCGTCGTGTGGCGCTATCGAGACTGTGGCTAAAGCCAGCAAAGGTGTGGATACTGGACGAACCGTTTACAGCGCTTGATGTAAAAGGGGTTCACATGCTTGAAAAAAGTATGAAAGAGCACGTTGGTCGCGGCGGTCTCATCATTACTACTTCGCATCAACACCTATCAGAAACTGCAGGGGAACACCGTGTATTCGATTTGGAGTACCGCTTTTAATGTCACTTTACCAAGGAATTTTTAAGCGCGACATGCAGGTTGCGTTCAAGCAAAAAGCAGAATTAGTGCAACCTCTGATGTTTTTGCTGATGGTGGTGACCTTATTTCCCTTAGGCGTTAGTCCGTCTCCCGACACCCTTCAACGCATTGGACCAGGGGTAATATGGATTGCGGCAATTTTGTCATCGCTCATGGCGATGGAAAGGCTTTTTCGCGATGACTTTCAAGACGGGTCGCTAGAGCAGTACATGTTATCTGGTATGCCATTACCAGCGGTGAGTGCGGTAAAAGTGGCTGCACATTGGCTGGTTAGCTTTGTACCATTATTGCTGTTGTCTCCGCTACTAGCCATGTTTTTGAATTTAACGGTCGATATGTATATCGCCCTTGTCTTAACCTTGATATTGGGGACGCCGTTACTTTCCTTAATTGGTGCCATTGCAGTAGGGCTTACCGTTGGATTGCAAAAAGGTGGAGTGCTGTTGGCACTGCTACTTATCCCTGTCTTTATTCCGTTACTGATATTTGCCACGTCGGCTGTGGATTCTGCCGCACTGCAATTACCTTATCATGCGCAACTTGCTATTATTGCCGCCATGCTTTTATTGGCTGCGGCATTGGCACCGTTTGCCATCGCATATTCTTTAAAAGTGAGTCAAAACTAATGTGGAAGTGGTTACACCCCTACGCAAAAACAGAGCGAGCCTATCAGCTTTGTTTAACTTTACAGCCTTGGTTTTGGGTTGGCGCTCTAGCGTGTTTAAGCGTAGGCTCCGTGTGGGGGCTGGCCTTTGCGCCTCAAGATTATCAGCAGGGCGATTCATTTAGAATCATCTATATCCATGTACCTAGCGCCATTTTGTCTATGGGCACCTATGTGGCCATGGCGATTGCGGCCTTGGTGGGTATGGTTTGGCAGTGGCGCACCGCTTATATGAGCATGATTGCTATGGCGCCTATCGGCGCAGTAATGACGTTTATTGCTCTGTTCACCGGCGCCGCTTGGGGTAAACCAATGTGGGGCGCTTGGTGGGTGTGGGATGCACGCCTAACTTCAGAGCTTATTCTGCTTTTCTTGTACATGGGCGTGATTGCTCTTTACGGTGCTTTTGAAGATAAACAGCAGGCGGGTAAAGCCGCAGGCGTGATGGCGCTGGTGGGCGTAGTAAATATTCCTATTATTCACTACTCGGTAGAATGGTGGAACACGTTACATCAAGGCGCGACCATTAGTAAATTCGACAACCCTTCAATTGCCCCTGAAATGCTGTGGCCGTTGTTAATTAACCTGCTGGGCTTCGCTTTTTTTATTGGGGCTGTGACCACGGTACGATTACGTAATGAGATTGTGCTTAGAGAAATGCACAGACCTTGGGTGCAAGCCTTGGCATTAGATAATGTGTCGAAACAGACCAGCGGCTCACCTAACGGTAATTTAAAAGAGGGCAGTTAAGATGCAGTTTGAATCCTTTGCCGATTTTTTAAATATGGGAGGCTATGCATTTTATGTATGGCTTTCGTTTGGCGTTACCTTCTTAGCAATGGGCATTATCGCTATTCAGAGTTTTAGTAAACATCGCGACCTTTTGAAGCAGGTAGTGGTGGAAAAAGAACGCAAAGCGCGTATTAAAAAAGCGCGACAGCAACAGCAAGACAACACCTAAGTGTTAATGTGAAAAGTGAACTTAGCATTCATTTGCGTTTTTATCGTTTATTAGTTTTTTCGAAGTGAGAGTTGCATGAACCCGAGACGAAAGCAGCGACTAGCCGTAGTGGGAATTATCGGTTTTTTAATAGTAAGTGCAATTGGACTGATGCTTTACGCGCTTAACGACAGTATTGATCTTTTTTATACGCCAAGCGAAATTATTGAAGGTAAAAACGGACAGAAACCGCAGGTTGGCCAGCGTCTTCGTATAGGCGGTATGGTGGTACCTGGTAGTGTGAAAAGGGATCAAGAAAGCTTAGCGGTGAGCTTTGACCTTATCGATACCGGCCCAACGGTGACTGTGACTTACACCGGCATCCTTCCTGATTTATTCCGCGAAGGTCAGGGCATTGTAGCGACGGGTGTACTCACTGGCGCGAGCAACATTAAAGCGCAGGAAGTGCTGGCTAAGCACGATGAAGAATACATGCCGCCTGAGCTAGCTGAAAAAATGAAGGGCATTAAGCACGTTAAACCTGAAAATATGCCATCCTACGAGTCGACTACCGGCAGCGGAGGCAAGTAAATAATGGTGCCCGAAATTGGAAATATTGCGCTGACGCTTGCGCTAGTGCTCTCTATATTATTGGCTGTTTATCCGCTTTGGGGGGCTCACCGTCAGCACGAAGCGTTAATGGCAACGGCCAAGCCGTTGGCGATTGGCTTATTTACCTTCACGCTTATTGCCTATGTATGCTTAACCTATGCCTTCGTTACCGACGACTTTAGTGTGGCCTATGTTGCACAGCACTCAAATAGTCGACTTCCCATTTATTATAAAATTACCGCTGTGTGGGGCGGCCACGAAGGCTCATTTCTGCTGTGGGTGTTGATGCTTTCCATATGGACAGTAGCAGTGGCGATATTCAGCAAGGGTATTCCTCTTGCTATGGTCGCACGGGTGCTGTCGGTATTGGGAATGGTGGGCATCGGTTTTTACTTATTCATGCTGCTTACCTCAAACCCGTTTAACAGCATGCTGCCATTTTTCCCGGTCGATGGGCGAGATCTTAATCCGCTGCTGCAAGATTTTGGCATGATCATTCACCCGCCTATGCTTTACATGGGTTATGTTGGCTTTTCTGTCGCGTTTGCTTTTGCAATTTCAGCACTAATTTCAGGGCAGCTAGACTCAACCTGGGCACGCTGGTCAAGGCCTTGGGTCATTTCTGCCTGGGCGTTTCTCACCGTGGGCATTGCGCTAGGTAGCTGGTGGGCGTATTACGAACTTGGCTGGGGTGGCTGGTGGTTCTGGGATCCAGTAGAAAACGCCTCTTTCATGCCTTGGTTGGTCGGTACTGCGCTAATGCACTCGCTAGCCGTAACCGAAAAGCGAAAGGCGTTTAAGTCGTGGACCGTACTGCTTGCTATTGCCGCATTTAGTTTGAGTTTACTTGGCACCTTCTTAGTACGTTCTGGAGTGATTGTTTCGGTACACTCGTTTGCAAGCGATCCTACCCGAGGCTTATTTATACTGGGAATCTTGATTGTACTTAGTGGCTTTGGCTTGCTGCTTTACGCTATGCGAGCAGCTTCACTTAAAAGCCCAGGCCGCTATCAAGCGTTTTCCCGTGAAGTGTTGTTAATGGGTAATAACGTCTTTTTGTGTGCAGCAACACTGGTTGTATTATTGGGTACTCTACTGCCACTTGTACACAAAGAGTTAGGTCTAGGCAGTATTTCGGTAGGTGCTCCGTTCTTCAATCAAATGTTCACCTTATTGATTGTGCCATTCGTACTAATGCTAGGTCTTGGCCCGCTTACGCGGTGGAAACAGCAAAAAGCCAGTGAATTACAAAAACAGCTAATAATCGCTGGCGGTATTGCGCTAAGTGCAGGCGTGTTAGTGAACTTTGCCTATGATGAACCAACCTATATGGGCGTTTTAGGTATGGTGTTAGTGTTTTGGATCCTAGTCACTACGGTGCAAGAGGTGATGCAGCGCTTATCGGCTATGCCATCAGGTAACAGTGATAATGTATCGGTGCTAGTTAAACTTCGCAAGCTTACGCCAAGTCACTGGGGAATGGTGCTGGGCCATGTGGGTTTTGCTATCTGCATTATCGGTATTACCCTTGTTTCAAACTACGAAATGGAGCGGGATGTTCGCATGGACATCGGCGATACCGTTTCTCTTGGCGGTTATGACTTTAGCTTTAGAGATGTCGTCAAAGTTCAAGGTCCGAACTTTGAGGCGGACAAAGGCGTATTCGACGTTTATCAAGACGGTGAATTGATCGCGCATCTAGAGCCAGAAAAGCGTTTGTATATCGTACAGCGTATGCCGATGACTGAAGCCGCTATTCACTCAAATCCTATAAGAGATTTATTTATCGCTATGGGCGAGCCTTTAGACAATGGCGCATGGGCCATCCGTATTTATATTAAGCCATTTGTGATCTGGCTATGGGCGGGCGCAGTGGTTATGGCTATAGGCGGTATCTTCTCTATTAGCGACAAACGTTACCGTATGGCTAAAGTTAAAAAGATCAAACGTGTATTTGGTGGTAAAAGTGAGAACGACGCTGAGCAATCTCATGGTCAAGTATCCACTCCATCAAATGCGTCAGTGAAAGGAGGCGCATAATGAAAAAAGCACCACTTGTTGCTATTCCGTTAGTGTTGTTTTCTTTGCTGGTCATCTTTCTGTTTAAAGGGCTTTTTTCTGACCCCAGAGAGTTAGATTCTCAGGTTCAGGATAAGACTTTACCTGCATTCTCTCTGCCAGACCTGATGAAGCCAGACATTACCTATACACCTGAAGATTTAAAAGGCAAGGTAACCATATTAAATGTATGGGGTGTATGGTGCGTGACCTGCGCTGTTGAGATGCCGTACCTAACTCAGCTAAAGAACGAACAAAACGTTCACATTGTGGGTTTGTATTTTGATCAGGACTTAGACCCAGACTTTGGCACAAAAACACTGAGCCGTGTTCAGCAAGAAGTTACCGACATGCTCAGCCGTTACGGTAACCCTTACGCGTATAATATTTTTGATGTCTATCGCGATACGTCGCTCGACCTTGGAGTAACAGGGGCGCCTGAGCACTTTGTTATCGACGCTGAAGGCATTATTCGTATGCACCACATAGGCGATATTAACGAGCGTGTTTGGAACTCCAAAGTTGGCCCGCTATATAACAAGTTGGTGGCAGAAGCATCTGGCAAAACAGGCAATGGCAAAAAGGTAGATGTAGATGCAGTGATGGCCTCAGAGCCTACATTGTCGAACACGCTTAATGAAAAGAATAATCAGAGCTCCGCAAGTGCACAGGGAGGGAAATGATTATGTTATTAACTACCTCTATCCACAGATTCGCAAACGCTAGAGCCATTGCGCTCAACGTTTTCGCACTGCTGTTTGTGCTTAGCGCTTTTTCAGTAAGTGCGGCTGAAGATAAGTTTTCTTTCGACACGCCGGCTCAGCGTGAAAGCTTTTTAAAGCTTACCGCAGAATTACGATGTCCTATGTGTCAAAACCAGAATATTGCTGATAGCGACGCCATGATTGCCCATGACATGCGCCGAAAAGTGTACGCGTTACTAAAGCAAGGCAAAACAGAGCAAGAAGTGATTGATTTTATGAAGTCACGCTATGGCGATTTTGTGCATTATCAACCGCCAGTTACAGCTGCGACCTTGTGGCTTTGGGCTGGCCCTGTTTTGTTTATTTTTATTGCCCTAATTGTGGTGATTCGCCGCAAATCGGTAGCACCACCAGAAGATATGGCAGCTAAGTTAGCTAAAGCAGATGAAATGTTGGAGCGAGAGAAAGAATGAGTTGGTCTGAGTTTTATATCATTGTTTCAGGCTTAATTACGCTTGTTTTACTAATTGTCGCTTTCCCATGGCTGCGTAATAAAAATCACGCAAAACAAGACAGTTTAAGCAATACGCAAATTGTTAAGCAGCGCCTTGCCGAACTTGATCGTGAAGTGCAAGAAGGGCTCATTAGTGAGCATGACAAACGACAAGCCGTTGACGAACTAAAACTAGCGCTGGTAGATGAAAGCGCATTTCAATCTCATAAAACGGGTAATGCAAAACTTCCGCTCGCGATTGGCGCCGTGCTTGCGATAGCCTGCGGAGTGATTGTATATGCGCAGGTAAACCAAATGGGTCGTGTTACCCAGGCAAGCCAAGCCATTGAAGCGTTGCCCGAATTGAGTCAACAGCTTGCCAGCGGTAATGCGAACAACCTGACCCAACAAGACATTGCTAGCCTTGCTCTTGCTATACGCCAGCGTTTGAGAGAAGAGCCCGAAGACGACACAGGATGGATGTATTTTGGCAGATTGATGCTGAGTATTGGTCGAGAAGTACAGGCCATTGAAGCTATTGATAAAGCGGTGAGTTTGGCGCCATCTAACTCTGCTAATCGCATTACGCTTGCCCAAGCTTTGATGACCACAGGGGATGTAAACAACTTAGAACGTGCGCAATCTATCTTATTAGGCTTGCTTAACGACAATCCAGCGAATGATAATCTTGCGCTGATGATGGCGGTGGTCTCTGCTCAACTTGGCGACCTTGAAAATACTCAGCGTTTTTATAAGCAAGTTGAAGGTAAGTTACCAGCAGATAGCGACATGGCGCAGCGTTTAGTTGCGCGTATAAAAGAGCTACAAGGGAATACCAGTGAAATGGCAACGCTACAAAATACAGCCGCTGAAATTACTGATACATCAACAGCGCAAAATGCCAGTAGTGAAGCGAAAAATACTAGTAGCGAAGCTCAAAGTGATAGAAGCGAAGCACAAACTGGCTTTAATATTACGGTGAATTTATCTGACGACGCTAGCACAGAAGCGCCTAAAGACGGTTTCTTGGTAGTGTTCGCTCAAGATGCGAACTCTGACAACAAAATGCCTGCTGCTGTGGTTAAACTGCCGATAGAAGACTTCCCTGTTTCCGTTACTCTAACCACAGAGAACGCAATGATGCCACAATTCACGTTGGCCACGCTTTCTGATGTGATGGTTACCGCAAGACTATCTAAAGATGGTAATGTGGCAGTTTCAAAAGGCGAATGGCAAGGTAGTGTGAGTGCAAGCGTTACTGCCAACGAAATATCTTCACTAAGCGTTATTATTGATAAGGAATTATAAGTATGGAACTGTCTAAATCACTCGCAACCGGGTTGATTATTGCCGCAAGTCTTTTAGGTGGCTGTGCGAGTAACCATACGCAAGATCAGGCTCAAGCGTATTCTCAAGACGCTGGGTCGAACCAGGCTGTAGTGGATACTTCAGACCCCCGTGACCCGTTCGAGCCAGTTAACCGTGAAATCTGGGATTTTAACTGGGATGTGTTGGATGCCTACATCTTACGCCCAATAACGGTTACCTACGTGACGGTAATGCCTCAGCCTGCGCGAACTGGTTTGGTGAACATCACGGACAACCTACAAGAACCTGCGAACTTTTTGAATAATATGTTTCAAGGCAAGGTTGATGATGGCTTAGATAGCCTGGCTCGTTTTTTAATTAACACCACAGTAGGATTAGTTGGCACTTTTGATGTCGCGTCAAAAATTGGTATTGAGCGCAAGCGTGAGCAGTTTGGCGAGACACTGGCCGTGTGGGGTTTAGATACAGGTCCTTTCTTAATGTTGCCCTTTTTAGGCCCAAGCGATCCGCGAAGCTTCACCGGTGATTATGTTGACGGTTTTGCGTTTCCAATGTCGTTACTCGAAGGGTCTGTAAACTTAGCGCGTATTGGTATTTCGGTACTTGAAACAAGAGCCCAATTACTTGACCAAGAAGCGCAGCTTGAGCAGTCTGTTGATGACTATGCGTTCGTTAAAAATGCTTATTTTGAGAATCTAGAATTTCGCGTTACTGACGGTAAAAGCGGCGATAAAGCCATTGATGATGAGCAGCTAGATGACTTTGCTGATTTTGAAGCGATGTTGGAAGGCAATGACTTTGATAGCTATGAAGAAACGTCGGAAGAAGGTGTTGATGAGTCGACAGGTTCAGAAGATTCGTCAGTTGATGACAGTGAGAAAGCAAAGCTAAAAGAAAAAGACGCCAAGTCGAAAGACGGCAAATAGAGCAAGAGTAATAATTAAAACGATGTTGGATAAAGTTCGGAGCAGGGTTTAGTTATTGTTATCTAACCTCAACTTCAACGTCACTCTAGCTATATATGCGCCGCATAAAAAACGCCATGCTCAACAGCATGGCTTTTTAGTTCTGGAAAGTTGAACAGACCTATCGGCAGCGTTCAAATGCAAAACTAGTCCTTTGGATAGCCCATTGGGTTTTGCGACTGCCAGTTCCATGTGTCGGCACACATGTCTTCCAAGCCTTTTTCTGCATGCCAGTTAAGCTCTGAAGCCGCTTTTGTTGGGTCGGCATAACAGGCTGCCACATCGCCGCTTCTACGCGGTGCAATCTTATAAGATACGGTTTTACCCGAGCCTTTTTCGAAAGCTTTGATCATTTCGATGACTGAATAGCCCTGACCTGTACCCAGATTGTATTTGTCTAAGCCCATGTTAAGGTTTAAACGATCAAGTGCTTTCAAGTGACCATTGGCAAGGTCAACAACATGGATATAGTCGCGAACGCCTGTGCCATCAACGGTATCGTAGTCGTCACCGAACACGCTTAGCTGCTCTAGCTTACCGGTAGCAACCTGAGAGATATAAGGCATTAAGTTGTTCGGAATACCGTTCGGATCTTCACCGATCTGGCCAGATTCGTGTGCGCCAACGGGATTGAAGTAGCGAAGCAATACAATGTTCCACTCGTTGTCCGATACGTAAAGATCGCTAAGCATATGCTCAACCATAAGCTTCGACATACCGTAAGGATTGGTCGGTTGCCCTGTGGCCATATCTTCGCGTAGTGGTAGTGATGCAGGATCGCCGTAAACCGTTGCAGATGAGCTAAACACAATATTCTTTACATTGTGCTTCTGCATAGCTTTACATAGCGTTAGCGTGCCGTACACGTTGTTTTCATAGTATGAAAGTGGCTTTTGCACAGACTCGCCGACGGCTTTTAAACCGGCAAAGTGAATAACGGCATAAATGTTATGCTCGCTGAATATGTCGTCTAACACGGCGGTATCGCGAATGTCACCTTGAACAAAAGTAACCGACTTGCCTGTTAATGCTTCTACGCGACGAAGTGATTCAGCACTTGCGTTTGCAAGGTTATCCAATACTACAACACCGTAGTTTTGTTCAAGTAACTGTAAAACTGTGTGACTACCTATATAGCCCGCACCACCAGTGACTAAGATGGTCTTCATGCATTCTCCTTGCTAGACGGTTGCGCAATGTATTTAGCGCAGATGGAATATTGAATAGGTTTTACAACCAATGGATAAATTAAAAATACCACAAAAGCCCACAGTAATGAGGTCCAATTTGACGCGGTTTGAAGAATAAATGCGAATACGGGGACAATGACGAGTAACTTTAGCACATTCAGTAAAGTCTTCTCAGGGACAGATAGCCCCTTTGCGGCCTGATCAAGCAACTTAACGCGCTCTGTCAGTGGAAGACCTTTTAAGGCAGGAATGTCTCTGGTAGAAAAATAAAACTTCATAGGTTTATGCAAATGCCCTTAATAAAAAACCGCCGGAACGTTACGTTGCGGCGGTTATTGTAGGGTAATTGGTCAGCACTTAAAACATGCTAACAATAAATTACGCTTTTTGTTCAATACCTGCTTTTTCCCAGAAACGAGATTTAAAGCTCATTAAACCAATCACGATGGCAATGGCGATGCTAAATAGGGCAATCTGAAGATACAGGTCTGGCATTTGCTCTACGTTTTCTGGGTCGAAGTTACCTGAAAGTAAGCCAGCAATGATGTTACCAATAGAGTAAGTCAGTACGAATACCCCCATCATTTGCCCTGCGAAACGCTTAGGCGATAGCTTACTTACTGCACTTAGTGCAACTGGGCTTAGGCACAGCTCACCAACAGTGTGTAAGAAGTAGGTAGTAACCAACCACATAGGCGCAACTTTAAGGCCTTGTGCAGCATATTGAGACGCCATAAACATTACCAAGAAGCCCGACGCCATAATAACGATACCTACGGCACACTTAATCGTGTACGACGGGTCAATCATTCTCTTAGCAAGGTTAATCCAAAGGGCAGCGAAGAAAGGCGACAAGATGATTATAAATAGCGAGTTTGAAAGCTGAAACCATACCGTTGGGATAGCGTCCATCCCAAACCAAGAGGTAAGTAGCGAGCCGCTTTCAAGTACGCGGTCGGTGTAGTTCTGAGCGAATAAGTTGAGTGAAGAGCCAGCTTGTTCGAAACCAGACCAGAAACACGCTGAAGCAACACACACTAAAAACAGCGCCCACATGCGCTTTTTCTCATTGTCGCTTAGCTGGCCTTTGAAATAAATGAACCCGAAGTAAAGGAAGAAGATTGCGGTAAATACGATGGCAACTTGTTGAGCAAGGGCAACTGGCTCAATAACGATAGTGCCCATGTGTGCAAGCACAATTACCACAACAGCAAGTGCAATCACTGCCCATACGCCCATCCATGCGCGCCGTTTAGCCGCACCTTGATATGGGTTTGCAGGAGCAACAGAATCAGCAGATAACGAACGGTTGCTGAAGTAATATTGAATTAGGCCGATTGCCATACCGATAGCAGCTGCACCAAATGCATAGTGCCAGCCCCAGTTTTCCTGTAAATAACCGGTAACTAGGTAGGCGATGAGTGAACCGATGTTAATGCCCATGTAATACAGCGCATAACCACTGTCGCGACGGCCATCGTCGTCGCCATATTGCTGGCCAACCATCGCAGAAATATTAGGTTTTAGTAAGCCAGTACCCGAAGCAACGAGGATAAGGCCCACGAAGAAAAGGTTTTGCAAGTCTATGGCAAGTACCACGTGGCCTGCGAAGATGATAATACCGCCATACCATACGGCGTTTTTACCACCGATTAAGCGGTCCGCTAACCACCCGCCCGGTAAACCTAGGAAATATACCGCACCTGTGTATAGGCCGTAGATTGCGCCAGCGGTTGCAACGGTAAAGCCCAAACCCTGCGTTTGTAAGCTCGCGGTCATGAAAAGAACAAGTAGCGCGCGCATACCGTAGTAACTCATGCGCTCCCACATTTCTGTAAAGAATAGCGTTCTTAGGCCCCCTGGATGGCCGAAAAAGCTAGTATCGTTAGATGGTTTCATAATTATATTTTAATTCCATATTGCTTATGGTTGTTATTGTAGAGCACTTATAGGATAGGCTCTTTGATAGTAGTCCGTAAGGCGGATAGCTTCTTATACTAGAGCTTGCTTAAAGACACAAGATTTGGGCGACAAACTTCATTAAAGCTGTGTCAATCGGCTAAGTCTTGTACGACTTAGCCGATTGAATAATGATTTGCTAAAGAGATGGAAGCACTAAAGCTCGCGGATAGTAGCTACTATAATTCGCACTATCCCATAGATAAGCAACAATGAAACACCAAACAGTACAAGGTTGTAAATTACGGTGGGGTAAGCATTGTCATCTGGAAGGGTAGGCGATTCTACTGTTACCAAATGTTGTAGTTTTTGATATGCCTCTACTCGCGCATTTTCTAAAGTAATCAGCGATGAAGAGTACGCTTGAATGGCCAATTGAAGCTGCACCTGAAGGTTACTGTATTGCGCCATTAATTCACTGACTGACAGGGCTTCGCTTTCTCCTTCAGCGGTACTGATACGCTCTTTTTGCTTTTCTACTTCTTTTTGTAGTGCAGCTATTTCACGCTTAATGTTTATCACTTCTGGTGCGACGTTAGACATCATGGTCGACATTGTGCTTAGCTCAGCTTTTTTCTGGGCAAGGGTTGCCTCTAATGAAAAAGCAATCTGTTGAAACGCTGCACCTTCAGCAGTAGGGTCGAGCACGTTGTATTTGGATTGGAAGCCTAAAATTTCAGTCTTTGCTTGTTGCAGCTTTTGTTCAACAATCTCGTGTTCGCCCTTAGCAAAAGTAAGCTTTGATTTCGCTAAGTTGTTATTGATGTTGTTAATAAACTCTTCCGCTTTATCAACAATAGCCTGGTTGATTATTTGGGCATATTCAGCGTCGAACGCGCGGGTTCGCAAACTAATCACAGAAGATGCTGAGTCAACGCTAACTTCAATATGGTTGAGGTAAAACTGATAAAAATCCTCTTGCTTATGTGAAGACGACAAACCGCTAAACATATCGGCTTTGTCTGACATGTAATGGTCTCTAAGGCCAATAGTTTCATCCAGATACTTAATCATATCGGCAGATTGAATATACGCTTCTACAAGCTGACTTTCCGTGCCGCCTGATGCACCTGATACACCAGCTGCCATTAATAGAGATGAGGGGTCGAAGCTGCTGCCTCCATCGCTTGATTTTACAATAAGCTGGCTTTTACTTTCATATTGTGGCGCAGCCCATAAAACAAGGTATAGGGCGTAAAGCACCCATGGAAGAACAAGCAACAGCATTTTGTGTTTGCTGAGAAGGGCATTGAGCTGTGTAAGAGATTTTTCCACTGTGATTTGAACCTATTTAAGTGATTTCTTATTGTCTGCATCCTGCGTATAAACGTCGATGCCTTCTTCGAGATCGTGATAGTAAGTAAGCTTGCCTTCATCTATGATAACGGCAGACGTACAGAATTCGCGAATTTGGTCGAGTTCGTGACTAACCATAATAACGCCGGCCTGCTCACTTTTTTCCTTAAGCGACAAACGCGCTTTTTTTCTGAAAAGCGGATCGCCTACTGATGTCGCTTCATCAATAAGATAAATATCGAAATTAATATTCATGCAGCACGCAAACACCAGTTTGGCGCGCATACCTGAAGAGTAAGTGCGCACGGGAAGATCAAAGCGTTTACCTAACTCGGCAAACTCTTGCACTTTTTCTTCGTACTCTGGAAGCGATTTGACGTTATTAATTCTTCCCACGAAACGCGTATTTTCACGCCCCGTCATTTGCGGGTGCACACCTGTTTGCAAAGCAACTGGCCAGGACATAGATTTGTTGGTTAAAACACGACCTCTGTCAGGGTATTCGCTTTTGGCTAGCATCCGAAATAGTGTGGACTTACCCGCCCCATTTTTACCTAAGATCGCGACATTATTTTCCGTAGGAAAATCAAAATTCAAATTTTTGAAGATATACTGAGGGCCCATTTTACTGGGGTAACTCTTTGTTAGATTCTCAATTCTTATCATCGTGACAACACCTTTTTCCACGTAATGTGGTACATCGCAAGGCTGAGAAACAAGAACGCAATAGTAATTTCAACGACAAAACTTAATGAAACCCCTTTTGTACCGTAAGACTCGAAGCATGCATAGCGAGCGAGTTCATTGAAATGTACAAGCGGGTTCCACGTCAGATACGGCCAATACTCTTCGGGCAAGTCTTGAAGACTGAAAAATACGCACGAGATAAACATTAAAGGGCGAGTTAGCATTGATTTTATCTTATCCACTTCCGGCACGAATGCGGCAGCGATAGCAAAAATCATCCCTATGGATATTGAAAATACCCACAAAAGAAGAAACAGAGATATCAGCAGCAACGGGTCATTTACCGTAAAGGTCTCGCCCATCAGGTAAAGCGCAAGACATAGTAATGCGACAACCACTACCTTTACTGAAAACTCGAGGAAGCCCGCTGTGAGTATCGCTGAAATAGGTTGAACCTGTCTGAACGCATAGAGCGGCTTATTTCTGCGCACAGAGGTTGATACTGACTGGAGGCATGTAGTCAAAGACTGCAGCCCGACCATTCCGATCATCATAAACAGAAAAAGAGGAATAGAGTGGATATCATCGCCGCTGATCAGTCCACGAAGGTATGACAGCGCGAAGATAAAGGCAAAAGGCTCTAAAAATGCCCAGCCTAAGCCAAATTTATCGTTAAATTTACTTTGAAGCTCGCGCAGGAAAAGCGCGAATATCACGCCTCTCCATGCGTAGAGCTGGTCTTTAAACGTTACCATGTTTAGTTAGTAGCTACGTTGGCTGCAATAGCAATTTGATAAACAATCTGAGTAATGTCTTTAACCGCTTGCAATAGCTTGGTATCGATAGCAGGCAATACGATAATCTGATCACCTGGTTCTAACTTACTATCGTTGCTTGCTAGGAATGAGCTGTTGATGCTGGTAAAGGTAACATTACCATTTTTACGAACAATAAGGATTCGTTCGTCTTCAGCACGTTCAGTGAAACCGCCCGCCCAAGCAACATAATCTTCAGTCGTGGCTTCTGGGTTAAAGACTACTGACTGAGGAAGTAACACTTCACCACCTACGTGCACTAAGTCAGTTACCTCTGGGATGACAATGGTGTCATTCGGTTCTAGCAGAATATTTGCGATATCACCATTTTCAGAAACTACGACTCTGCCTTGAGGCTCAATTTGGCGAGCACGTGCGATAAAGTCAGCGACAAGCTGAGCTTCTTGGGCACGGATGGCTCCTTCACCCGTCGAGCTAATGGGAGCGGTATACATGCTTCGCTCAAGACGCTGAAGACCTTCTTCGATGATTTCTTTTTGCTTTACAGCAACGCTTTCTCTTAACAGATAAATATTCTGGGTATCAGAAAGGGCTGTATCTGCTTCGATGTGATCTAGTACATCGATAAGGCGTGTGCCTTTATCAACCATAATCTGAGATGCGCCAGCAAATGCGCCAGCCACATTAATGCGATAGATTTGGGGCTCGTGGTCAGCAAGGTATTCAACCGTGTCACCTGCACTTAGTTCAAGTGAAGCAAATTCATCCAAACTCAAGTAGCGAGCAAACTGTTTGTTATTTCGAATACCAGATACCGAAGCATGGGAGGAAAACTCACCTGGTCGCGCAAAGTAATTCACCACGCCGCCGTTCAATTCTTCGTTAAGAAACTCAAAGGTGAAGCTATTTCGAGCGCCTGTTTCAACGACAATAGTGTTGCCAATTGGGTGCACTAATATGGTATCGCCATCTTTAAACGACATCTGAGGCAACTTACCATTTCTGAAAAATGCATATAAATCGGCAGTAGCAACGACTTTGCCATTGCGCACTACGTCTATCTGTCTAAAACTTCCGCGCTGAAAATCAATACCACCGGCGCGTTTTAGGTAATACAGCACGCTATCTGAGGCGAGGCCTGCATATTGACCTGGTCGTAGCACAGGGCCAGAAACAAAAATTGACACGGGCGTTGATGTAAGAAGGTTAACGTAAACATTTACATCGTTTGTATAAACCTGTCTGATTTTTGCAGTAACGGTTTGATTTACACTGCCAGCAGGTGTATTTGCAACATGGATAGGACCAATGTTAGGAATAAAAATATTGCCTTGATTATCAACGGTTACTACGTCAGAAAAGTTAACCGCCCCCCACAGCCATATTGAAATTTTATCGCCTGGCGCAACGAGATAGTTATCATTTAGACCTGTGCTGCGTTCCGACTCAAATCCACCAATAAATAAGTTGGCTGCAAAAGGTGGGTTTTCCATAGGCGCTTGCGCAGGAAAAACAGTATCAATAGTTGGCTCGCCAGGTAAGTTTACGCCATTACGAGGCTGGGTTGAAAACTGTCCCATGGTATTCGCAGAACTGCTAGCGCCTGGAAGCGTTCGCTGGGTTGAAATACTCAATGGCGATACGGACTGATTAGCAATGCCGCTACTCTGGCTCTGCTGAGCTCTTTCTCTTAATTGCTGCAATTGTTCCACGCTTTGCGCGCTTGCAGTGCCCACATAAGCGAAAAGAAGTGACGCTGCACAAGCCGCTAGCGTCAGGCGCTTTAAAGTTTTTTTGATGCTGGTTGACTGCATTTATCTATTCACCTTGCACTGTTGCCGAAGCTACTAAGGGAGTAATAACTCGCCATTGACCGTTTCGCTGACATGTCGTCATTTTACGCTGAATATCAGAAGACGCTGTTTCACCGTCTTGTAAAGAAAATCGGATACATTTATTGCCTGTGGCGGATATATAGTGCTTCAAGGACTCGTATTGGTGGCCATTGAAGCGTATTGAAAATGATTCCTGCGTATCATGATAAATGTTGGCTTTTGGAATATTTATTGCAAGCTCTTTGTCCGGTGCAAGGGAATAAGCAAGAGAAGAATGCACCAAAGGAATGTCAGCCTTAGTGGCGGTAGGAGTGTTAGAACACCCAGCTACGCCTACCGTAACTACGATAGGTAAAATTAGACGAGATAATTGTTTGAACATTAGCTTTCATATCCATATAGCAATTTCGCGCTAGGATAACATAAGTTTTAAAAAAAGCATGTTCGCTATCGCAGTTGCTGAATTGTCTGAGTCTTCACCAAGACAGCAATATAGAAGACAAGTTCATATCAATAGTGTAACTCGATATGTTTTTGGCATTGCAAAGACTGGAAATAGACGAGTGAGTTAACAGGTTAAAGGAATAAAGAAGTTATTCACTCGTTACAACAGAAGCTGAGATAGTTCGAGAGAGGCGGCGAGAAGACGCACAACAGGTTCTCTTTTTAGCGGTGATTAAGGTTATTCTCGCAACAAATGAGTTTTTGACACGTTTTGATACGTTATTTATGCATGAAGGGTGGTTACTTAGACAAATGTTTTATATTATATCGAAGTTTTCTATCCGCATACTCATAACAAGATGCCCTCATCGCGCTGGAAGAAATGGAAGTTGTAAATAAATGGAAGCAACATTTAGTTTTTTATCAAAATTTGCATGTGTATTGACAGAAACTACTACAAATAGCTGTGTTTTTGTCGGTAACGCGAGGTTGTGTGTTTTATGCTAGCTTATTTGCAGTTTGTCCCGCTTTTTACTGCATTTTTCGTCGCCCTTATCCTTTTGGTGGTCATGACGCCTTTAGCGCATCAATTTGGCTTAGTTGACCAACCATCAGCGCGAAAACGTCACGCCGGAATTGTACCTCTAACAGGTGGTGTGGCTATTTTTATGGCCGTGCTTGTTGCCAGCGTCGCGACAGATGTGTGGATGAAAAACAATCCTCTGTTTTTCACCGCATCAGCATTTGTAGTCTTGCTTGGTATGTTGGATGACCGTTTTGACCTGAGTGCCAAAGGCCGCCTTATGTGCCAATTTGGTGTTGCAGCGATCATGGCATGGAGCGCGCAAAACTATATTACATCTCTGGGCAACATTTTTGGCACCGGAGAGGTATTTCTCGACCTAGGTGGGTATTTCTTTACGATCATTTGTGTGGTCGGTGTCATCAATGCGTTTAACATGATAGACGGTATTGATGGATTAGCCGGCGGTATGAGCCTTGTTATTCTATTAACAGTTGCGGGCTTTTTGATCTTTACTGGTAACGGAGCCTCCATCATGGAGCCGCTTATCATCGTTGCAGCTATTGTTCCGTTTCTTGCTTTTAATTTGAGTTGGAAAGGGTTTAAAGGCAATAAGATATTTATGGGTGATGCGGGCAGTATGTTCGTTGGGCTCACTATCGTATGGTTGCTTGTTGATCACACTCAAGGTGAAGCTGCCGCATTTAGGCCCATTACTGCGGTGTGGTTAGTCGGCCTTCCATTAATGGACATGGCCGCGATCATGTATCGCCGTGCGCGGAAGGGGCAATCAATGCTCAAACCTGACCGTCAGCACCTTCACAATATCTTTATGCGTGCAGGGCTTAGCAGTAGAAAGTCACTTGTTGCTATCCTTTTGCTCGGAGCATGTTATTGCTTAATCGGTATATTAGGAGAAGTCTATCAGGTAGCTGAAGCCGTCATGTTCTGGGGCTTTATTGGGCTACTCGTCGTGTACAGTCTTGTTATCCAACATATTTGGAGTGTGCTGCGCTTTGTGAAGCGATTAACCGCATAGTTGTGTAAAATCGTGGCAGGCTTAGTAAAATCTCTGTAACATGCCAACAAATAAAAGCGCACAGTTAAGGCGCTTTTATTTTCTTTGTTACTTTTTTACGTTGGTAAAATTTCTTGATAAATCAATTCTCTATTCTTCAAAATAACAATAAAAAACAGCATGTCGAATCGATAATTGCTATGGCGGTTTACCAAGCTGACAATGCGAAGTGGCTTCGCGAAGCCATTGAAAGCATGACTGAGCAGTCTTACACAGATTTTCTTTTCGTTATTGTCGCCGACGGACCTGTACCTCAAAAAATAACTCGCGTACTAGAGGATGTAGCAAGTAAAGACGACAGGGTGATAATAGCGTCGAATAGTCACAATGTGGGGCTAGCAAGTAGCATGAATTCAGTTGCTGAGTTCGGTATGCAGTTTAACCCATCGTTTTTCATAAGAATGGATGCGGATGATATTTCTGAAGAAAACCGCCTTCTACGTCAAATCACCTACCTTAAAAAGCACAGCAATATTTCTGTACTAGGATCAGCACTAACAGAAGTTAACGAAAGTGGTGTTAAAGTTGGCGCGCGAGTAATGCCCGCTTCGCACAGGCAGATCGTTCGTATCTTGCCGAGACGATGCTCGCTAAACCATCCAACAGTAGTTATTCGTTACAATGTATTTAATGATGGGCATCGTTACGACAGTGACTTGTTAAACACACAAGACTATTTTTTCTGGATAACCTTAGCGTCTAAAGGGTATATCTTTAGGAACTTAAAAGATCGACTTTTGAAGTTCAGACGAGTTAATAACTTTTATAAACGTCGAGGCTTAAGTAAGTCGCTCAACGAGTTCAGAGCACGTTTATATGCCATACGTAAATTAAAGCAACTTTCACCCTATAACTTTTTTTACGCTTGCGGTGTTTTAGCATTGAGGTTAATGCCTGGAAAAGTGGTTAAACTTGCCTATAAACTTGATAGACATTTACTGGAAAGGTTTGGTAAACATTGAGCGTCGGCGTTGTTGTTATACTATTTAATCCTGATGTTGAGCACGTGCGTAGTCTCATCGATGCGTTTTGTGCCCCTGACTGGAACGTCATCTTAGTTGATAATTCTCCAAGTCCTCAGCAGGCTCTTTTAACAACAGATGTTACTTATCTTCATTACCCCTCAAATATTGGTATCGCCCACGCTCAGAATGTCGGCTTGAAAGTGCTCTTTAATGAAGGAAGCGACTACGCCTTTTTGCTTGATCAAGATAGCTTGTTCTCTCCCGATATTGCTGTTGAGTTAGTGAGGCAATTCCAAGACCTTGAGCAACGTTCCCCAATTGCAGCCATAGGCCCTTCTATCTATTGCCAATTTTCAGAGTGTGTTGATCAGGGTGTTCTGCAAAAAGGAAAGCAGGTTTCCGAAAAGTTAAAAACAGTAAAGCAAATCATTGCCTCAGGCATGTTAATTTCCAAACGTGCTTTTGAACGCGTGGGTGAAAAAGAAAATGAGCTCTTTATCGATGGCGTTGATCACGAATGGTGCTGGCGTGCACGAGCCAAGGGCATGGTTATCTATCAGTCGCTCAGTGCATGTATGCCTCATCGACAAGGCGATGATAGAGTGAAAGTTTGCGGTGTGACATTCAAGCAGGGCGCACCGATAAGGCTCTACTATCAGTTTCGTAACGTACTTATTTTAGCGCGCCGCCATTACGTACCTCTTTATTGGAAACTTCGTCATGTTTGTGCAATACCTCTGAGGTATCTTGTAAACAGATATTGCTTTGAGCAAGGCAAAACACGAGGCGCTTTCATGTGGACAGGACTCAAAGACGGATTAAAACGCAAAACCGGCCCCATAGAGCATGCACTAATTCCAAAAAGTAGTGTGAAAAAAAGCGACACTTGATGTGTAGGAAAGGAAAGACAAACCATAAACGCTTTCACTATTATGGTGCATTAGATATTATTTATCCCTAATTTTGTGCTTTTATCGATGGTTTTGAGCTGTTTTGCCCATTTTCAATACACAGACGCTCTAAAAAGGTAATTGGAACATCGATTGCATTAGTCTTGTGAACAACAGTGAATATATCTCAGCTTAAGGAATAACAAACGGCTGAAAGTCGACTTAGGCGTGTATTTAGGATTTTAAAAAAGGACATTAACTATGAGTCAGGTTAAAAAAGCGGTAATCCCTGTAGCGGGCCTTGGGACGAGAATGCTCCCAGCAACGAAAGCTATTCCAAAAGAGATGTTGCCAGTGGTTGATAAGCCATTAATCCAATACGTGGTAAGCGAATGTGTTGCTGCAGGACTAAAAGAAATTATCCTAGTAACGCACGCGAGTAAAAACAGCATTGAAAACCACTTTGATACCTCTTTTGAGCTAGAAGCCACGCTAGAAAAGCGTGTAAAACGCCAACTGTTAGAAGAAGTTCAGTCAATCTGTCCAAAAGATGTAACTATCATGCATATTCGTCAAGGCGTTGCGAATGGACTTGGTCACGCAGTACTTTGTGCTCGACCTCTGATTGGCGATGCGCCATTTGCGGTAGTGTTACCTGACGTTATTATTGATGATGCAGCAAGTAATCCTAAAAAGGATAACCTTGCAGACATGGTTGCCAAATTTAACACCAGCCGAGTAAGCCAAGTCATGGTGGAGCAGGTTCCAGACGAAGATATCTCTAAATTTGGTATCGCAGACCTAGACGGCGCGGCAATTGCGCCAGGTGAGTCAGCGAAGATTCACAAAATGGTAGAGAAGCCGCCTCGCGACGAAGCACCTTCTGACCTCGCTGTTGTAGGCCGATACGTTCTGTCAGAAAAAGTCTGGGATTTGTTAGAGTTCACTCCTCCAGGCGCAGGTGGTGAAGTTCAGCTTACTGATGCTATTGATGCATTGATGAAACTTGAACAAGTTGATGCCTACTACATGAAAGGTAAG
Source organism: Alteromonas sp. KUL17 (assembly GCF_006538305.1). NCBI lineage: Bacteria > Pseudomonadati > Pseudomonadota > Gammaproteobacteria > Alteromonadales > Alteromonadaceae > Alteromonas > Alteromonas sp. KUL17. The sequence continues at coordinate 56,726 of NZ_BJKJ01000001.1, read as the reverse complement.
AGTCACGATTGCGGTAGTAAGTTGGGGTACATGAAAGCAAACGTTGAATATGCGTTACGTCATCCATCGTTAGGCGACGAATTTAAAGAATACTTAGCTTCTGTTGTTAAATAGTCTTACTAGGGCTTGTTGACCTTTAGTGTAGATGAAAGAACAGCAGGCCTAAGGCAATTAAATAGCTTTAAACGATTAAAAATGCGCCCTTGCGGCGCATTTTGTGTGTGTGGAGCCAGCGTACCGCCTATTCGCTTTAGTCCTTCTATCTTACCTGTACATAGCCTTCAATTTTATTAAGCATCTTTTCACCGATACCTTTCACTTGAGTTAATTGTGCGACCTCAAGAAACGGGCCTACTTCTTCACGATATTTAATAATAGCTTTCGCTTTAGATTGTCCAACGCCGGGTAGGGTAATTAATTGCTCTACGGTCGCCGAGTTTAAATCGATACGTTGTTGTTGGCTTGTACCTTCATTAGCTTGCGCATTTTCGCTATCCGCTGGTTGAGCGTGAACCGCTGGCGTTTGAATGGCTAGTGCAGATAGTACGAGTAAACCTGAGATTAATTTTTTCATCATCTTTCCTTGTATGTTGCTAAGCGCGCCATAAAGCGTTATCGGCGCAATATTTAAGTAAATGGGTTTAAGTCATGTACCAAAGCGCGCTGACTTTTGTAACCTAGATGCAAGCGGAGCAGGCCTCTTTAAAAACTTCCTGTCTTCTGTTGTGACCAAGTTACAAAGCTCAGCACACTTCAACGTGTACAAAGGAAATAATAAAGGTGAACGAGAAAAGCGGTAGTCCAGTTTTAGTACAGTTTAAAGCAGGGGAGTGATTAATAGAGGCATAAAAAAACGGGCTATTAAGCCCGTTTTGAAATAATTGAAAGGTGTAAGCTAAAATGCTTATAGGCGGTCAAGAAGCGCTTGAGTGAACTCGGTTGTACCTGCTTCACCACCAAGGTCACGCGTTGTGCGATCGCCAGACTCGATAACGTCTTTTAGTGCTGCGCGAATTTTCTCTGCTTTATCGCCCATGTTTAGGTACTCAAGCATTTGCGCTGCTGCCAAGATTACTGACGTCGGGTTAGCTAAGTTCTTACCAGCAATGTCTGGTGCAGAACCGTGAACGGCTTCGAAGATTGCACAATCTTCACCGATGTTTGCACCTGGTGCCATACCAAGACCACCAACAAGACCAGCACATAGGTCAGATAGAATGTCACCGAAAAGGTTAGTCGTAACGATAACGTCAAACTGATGCGGGTTCATCACAAGCTGCATACAGCAGTTATCAACGATCATTTCAGCTGACTCGATGTCAGGATAACGCTCACCAACTTCACGGGCTACTTTTAGGAAAAGACCTGATGTTGACTTAAGGATGTTAGCTTTGTGAACAGCTGTTACTTTCTTACGACCTTCACGGCGCGCTAATTCATAAGCAAAAACAACGATTTTTTCAGCGCCGTCACGAGTGATCTTACTCATTGCTTCAGCTTCGTTACCGTCTTCTGATACAACTTGGCCAAGACCAGAGTACATACCTTGCGTGTTTTCACGAACGGTAATGATATCAATGTCTTCGTAACGTGCTTTTGTGCCTTTGAATGACATCACAGGACGAAGGTTTGCGTACAGTTTGAACTGCTTGCGAAGACTAACGTTAATTGAAGTAAAACCTTCACCAACGGGGGTCGTTAAAGGACCTTTAAGCGCAACTTTGTTTTTTGCGATTAGGTCTAAAGTTTCTTGAGGTAGAAGCTCGCCATGTTCTTCCAGTGCAACTAGGCCAGCATCGGCATAGTCATAGGCAAAGTCACAGCCAACCTTATCTAAAATTTTTATGGTTGCATCGATAATGTCCGGGCCAATGCCGTCACCGCGAATGACTGTAATACGTTGCTGAGTCATGTGGAGGGATCCTCTGGTAATTCTGTTGTCAAAATCGTTAGGTTTATTCAATTTGTAGCTTGGCGTTTATGAGCCAATTTCTGCCTGCTTACTTATTATAATGGAAAATGTAGGGAAAAAGGGTTAAGCACTGCAAAAGTTGCCGTATTTTATACGATACCTGGCGCAAGTTATAGCCATTCGTAAAGATTAATTAAATAGCCGAGTACGATGTTTAGGAGTAAATGGCGTTACTGCGCGAGCGGACAGAACAAAAGTGACCCATTAGCGTCTAGCGCGTTTACCACATCATCTCGTCGAATACCTAGGATATTTAAAAGTGTTTTGATATTGATATCCTGAAGTAATGAATAAATATCCTGATTAAATAAGCACGCTATGGCGAGAGCGAAGCTCAACACCAGAATTGCTTGTTCCTTTTGAACTGATTTAGGAACGTCCGTACTTACTTTACTGCATTGGTGTATAACGGCACGCCACGTCGAGCTTTGATGCCAACTTCCAGCAAGTTCAGAAGCGATTGCTAGCCAATGCGTGTCAGATTTGACCTTGAATGCGCTATTAATGGACACAGCTTTGCTGAGGTCGACGGGTAATGCTCGTGACACTTTAAACCCTGGTAGCGTGAACAAGGGAGTACAAACAAAGGTCATAGTCAATGCGGCAGATTGCGGCGAAAACTTCGAATCGGCGAGTTGTGCGAAATAGCTTGCAAATGAACAAGCCAATAAAGTTAATTGCTTGCACATGCCCATCAGTGGAAATTGGTTTTGCGTTAGCCGTTCTAACAGCGCAAATTGAATAAGCATGTCACCCACACGTTCAATGCCGTAGGTCAAAACCGCCTGTTTAATGCTTTTAACCGGAAGCTGAAGCCGGTTGTCCTGACTTGCAGTGTGCATCAAAAAGTGATTAAACGTGGGCACGCTTTCAATTTTTTCGCAAAGTTGTTCAATATCTACATCGCGCTTTTGCAGCTCATCGATAATAGTTATAAGAGCTTTAGGGGGATGCTGAATTGCGAATGTAGAAGGTAAAAATGGTGTGCCGCCATGATTTACTCTCGCAGTGGCGGTATCAGTGTAAAGAGCAACAAAGTGCTCAAACGGCATTGATAGTGAAATGGGAGAGCGTATTGACGATAGAGGCAGCCACTTTCCATCTTCATCATCTTGGCTAAGCATAAATACGTAGCCGTGATTTTGCTGAATGTCGACTAGCGCGCCCGGTACGCCGTTTGCGTAAACCTTTGCGCCAGGTAGCACACCATTAAATAGGTTGATAAGTGGTGCAATAGGGTGACGATGATGAGCTGGAAGACGTAAAACAATCTGAGTGAAAACCTCACGATAATCTGCTTTTTTTGTTTTAGTAGCGAAAACATTTGCTAGGAGACAAAGCCTTTGAACCATATTAAGCCGAATGTCTGCAACGTAGTTTATTGGCTTGTCTGACCGAAACGCTTTTTGAAGTTTAATGATATCCAGCCAAATCGAGAGATTGTGTTTACGCAAAAAGCGAATGATATTGGCCGTTTGGTCGCTTGGTGTTCCTTTACTTGAAAGCCAGAGGGATGCGAGTAAAGACGCAAGCACATGTTGTAAATAGTGGTCATTTAATCGGCAAAGCTTTCCAAACAGCGCCAATAATAAAAGATGTTGAGTATCTTTGGGAAGGTCATTATCGATGTGTAGCGTTGCTGCAGCAAGCGCTGGATTGGCGTTTACTAAGGTCAGGATCCGTTTAGCGATTTTCAACCAATGGTTTATACGCTGCTCGACAGAAAGTTCAGTGTTACCTAACTGAACCAGGCGTTTAAGCGTGGAAATGATGTCGCTCACTCCCCATCCTTCTAACTTTTTTGGTAACTGGAGTAAGCCCCTTCACCCCATGCAATCAGTTTGTCGTTTTCAAAAAGCAACGGTGTACATTCATCTTGCGTGGTTAAGCCGTCAGCGCGCACATGTTGTGTTCTAAAAAACATAACTTGAATAGCTGTGGCACCCTGCCGCTTGGCTTCTGTAATGTCAGGTGAGCCTAGTAACGCCAAAACTTCTTCTCTTGTACTGCCTAACTTTAACTTGGTTATTTGGACACGGTTATATTCTTCACGGTCTTTCCAATCCATATTCTCAGGCTTATCGGGATAGAACGCGATAACCATAAAAACAAACACCGCATAAAGGGCGATGCCAGCTAAAATTAGACGAATAACCTTGGTATTCATGACCGTTACTTCTCGTTTTTCTTTACTTGAATGCTACTGCAAGCCAAAGCCCGACATTGTTCGGGAGCCGAGCATAGGCTAAATGTGCACTACATTCATTCGTTAAACAATACTCTCTAATAGTGTACCGCAAAACGACTACTAAACATAAGTAGTAAACGTAAGCAAATGCGTCTTGCCACGGTCTCGTGTTATTCGCTGTTTCTCTTATCGTTCTTTACAACGTAACATGGTTCGTACGCGCTACCAGGCAGCTTCATTCTATGCTGTTTTACAAACGACTCGAGTAGTGTATCAACCTTCTCCATCAGTGTACTATCACCGGTGAGCTCAAACGGACCATGTTTTTTGATCTGAGCAATGCCTTCTGCTTTTACGTTACCCGCAACAATGCCTGAAAACGCTTTGCGCAAATTGGCCGCTAGATCACTTTTACTTTGATCTAAGTGCAGTTGAAGGTCGGCCATACTCTCATGCGTTGGAATAAAGGGCTGTTGAAAGTCTTGTTCAATTTTTAATGACCAATTAAAGCTGAATGCGTCACCCATCGCACCTCTGAACTTCTTCACTTTTTCAAGGTGTTTATTCATGGTGCGTGCTACTTCTTCTGGGTCATCCACAATGATTTGATATTTTGACTGTGCTTCTGGCCCCAGTGTTGCACCAACAAAGGCGTCTATGGCTTCAAAGTATTCTTCGCTACCAGCTGGCCCTGTTAGAATGAAAGGAAAAGGTTGCTGCGCATTGCGTTCATTCATCAAAATGCCAAGCAGATAAAGTAATTCTTCGGCAGTGCCTACACCGCCTGGAAACACGATAATGCCATGTCCGAGTCTAACAAACGCCTCTAAACGCTTTTCAATATCAGGCATGATAATGAGCTCGTTGACAATGGCGTTGGGCGGCTCGGCGGCAATAATACTCGGCTCAGAGATGCCAATGTAACGGCCTGTCTTGTGGCGTTGCTTTGCATGACCTATGGTGGCGCCCTTCATTGGCCCCTTCATCGCTCCAGGCCCACATCCTGTGCAAATATTCATGTCACGTAAGCCGAGCTGATAGCCCACTTCTTTCGTGTATTTGTACTCAACTTGATTAATGGAATGGCCGCCCCAACAGACAATTGTGTTTACGCCATCGTTTCCTTCAAGCGCTTTAGCGTGGCGTAGCATGTCAAACACCATGTCTGTGATGTCGTTACCTTCAGCCGGTGCGGTTTGATGAAGAAATGCGTACTTGTTACCCATGTAAAGCAGGTCGCGAAGGACCGCAAATAGATGTTCGTGTACACCACGAACGAGTTTTTCGTCAACGAAAGCCACTTCAGGAGGGTTCACGAGTTCTATTTTTACGCCCCGTTCACGACGAATGAGTTTTATTTCAAAATTTTCATAAGGAGCAAAAAGTGCTTCGAAATTGTCTTCGTCAACGCCGCTGTTCAATACTGCAAGGCAACAGTTTCTGAACATAGCAAAGAGCTCGCTGTTGGTGGCGTCTTGAAGACGAGAAACTTCTACTTGTGATAGCTGGCTCATCCAGCCAACAGGGTTAAGCTGCACTTTCTTCATATTTTTACTTCCTATAAGTCAGTGCTTAAATCAGTGACTACGAGGTTGCGGCCGTTTCGTTTTGCTTTATAGAGGTACTCATCGGCGCGTTCAAACACAGTTTCGGTAGTATCATTGTCATTGAAACAGGTTGCGCCAAAAGATGCGGTGATTTTTACTTTTTCTTGCTTGAATTTAAACGGCATTGCAGCAAGTTTAGTTCTAACTTCATTAAGCTTTTTATCTATATCTGCCATCTGCGCCTGAGGCAGTAGCATTACAAACTCTTCTCCTCCCCACCTGGCAATAAAATCATTTTCGGACAAGCTTTGTTTTAAGAATTTACTCACTACCTGAAGGGTTTTATCGCCTGCTGCGTGCCCGAATCTATCGTTGATTGACTTAAAATGATCAATATCCACAACGGCGACCGCAAGCAAGTCACCATTTTCTTTAAATTTAATGAAAGCCGCTTCCAGTCTCTCATTATACGCCTGCCTGTTTGGAAGCCGAGTGAGGGGGTCGGTGCGGCTTTGCATTGCTTGTTCGGCCAGCTTCTTTTTATAGACGCTGGTTTGCTGCTGAAGTGTATCTATTCGCGATTGCATAGAGGAGAGCAGTGCCATTAGCGCTTCTTGACCTTGCTGATCGTTGCTTTGTTGCTCGCTTAACGTAGTCACAAGCTTTTCTACGCGAAACTGTGTCTGCTCTTTAAGTGCTTCTAGAGAACTGCTTTCCGATACGGCTTCTTCGATGTGAATAATGTCACGTTTAAGTTGCTCATTACCAGCTTGGCGCTGCTCGAACTGGGCTTGGCTGCCTTGGATCGTATTGCTGACGTCACTACTCACTTCACCTAATGAACGGTGCAGACTCTGAATCACTTTTCCTGTTAAGCTCGCCTCTGACATAGCGTCTTGAACGATCATGCGCAAAATTACAACGCAGCTTTTAAGCAGCTGGTCTTCATCCATGCCTTTATCAAGACGTTGCTTTATATCATTGAGTTGCTGATCGTTAGGTTTTTTTGTGCATAGGAAGCAATAAGGTGATTAAGCTCAACCAAAATAGAACGGTAATGAGGGTTATCATCTTTAATCGAACGAGCCGATGTGCTTTCATTGTTAGTGGACTTAGTTTCTGTGGTTTCAGATGGCTCAAGTCCAACCATTTCCTTGTTGAGCGCAATGCGGTGAAGCGCAATGGCTTTAGAATAGAGTTTGTAAATACTGAAGATATCACCTACAGGTTGATTTAGCTTAATCAATTCCTGCGTGGTTAACCCTTTTAATTCAGTATCTTCAAATACAATTTTCTGTAGTTGTTTCATTGCATCTTCTAGCGATGAAACAGTATCAACACTGTATTTTCTAAGCGTTATTTCTTGATGCTGAAGTGATTTGTTGAGTTTCTCTATGCTCACAGCGGCAAGACTAAAATTAGGTGTGCCAGAAAGGTGGCCTCGTAACACCTTAAGTTCAGTATCGATCTTATCCGAGAAGCCCTCATAAAATGCTGAGAGTTTCACAATAAACTGACAAAGAAGCGCGTTATTTTGTTTTAGGGTTTGTAGTTGTTTTGCTTCCATAATCTCGTCTTTGTTCTAATTCGCTATTACTGCCGCGGCTTAGGTAGCGTTGGTAGGTACTTCACCGTTATATTACTGACGTGCTTGACGATGATTAGCATAAGGCGCTTCGTAATTTGAACGGAAAGGGTTGATATCTAAACCCCCTCGTCGTGTGTAACGCGCACAAACGGTTAACTTATCTGGCTGACAATGCTGCATGATGTCGTTGTAAATGCGCTCAACGCATTGCTCATGAAACTCGTTGTGTTGCCTAAAGCTAATTAGATATTTCAAAAGCCCTTCGTGTTCAATAGCTTTTCCTTCATACCTTATTTGAATACTAGCCCAATCTGGCTGACTTGTGATTAAACAATTAGATTTAAGTAAATGAGAAACAAGCGTCTCTTGAATTCCTGTTTCATTTTTCGCAACAGTCAAATATTGAGTATTAGGGGAATATTGATCGATTTCTACATCCAGACTATCTAACAAGGTTCCGTTAAATTCTTGGAATTGTAGCGAAGAAAACTGCTCTGGAAGAATTAGTTTAACCTCGACAGGCTCCCCAGCGCACGCTGACAAATCCGCTTGAAGCACTTGTCGTAAGTCCTCTGCTGAAGCGAATTTTGTTTGGTTGAAGCTATTCAAATATAGCTTAAATGATTTTGATTCGATTAGGTTCTTTGAGGTAATAGGAACGTGGCATTCTAAAATTGCCACATTAGGTTTACCCTTTAAATTTAGCCAAGAAAGTTCGTATCCTGTCCAAGTGTCGATACCATCAAAAGGTAAACCTGAGCCAGCCAAGTTTAACGTATCACGACTTAAACTGCGCGGCACGCCTTGCAACAAGTCAGGATTATATTCAAATTCATAGTCAACCTGTTTACCCAAAGAGAGGTCATCAGGTGCAGAGATAGTAATTTTTTGAGGTGAGTTGTCCGTCGACATAAGAACCTTTTATGCATCTACGCGGGATTTAAATTGCTGAACTGCACAGCGACACACGGTCTTACAGCACAGTAGAATTAACCCCAGTATTGACTTAACTGTTTAGTTGTATAGTGTACCCCAAAAATACGCAGGTAACGTCATAATGGCTCTAACAATTTCAGCACAATTAGATAAATTTGTATCATCTTATGTCGAACAGGCCGAGGCCGAGGGACTCAAGATAGCATTTGATAGCGAGTGGCCCTCGCCGTGCTATGAGACGACGGCGCAAGACGGTGAACTTGTAAGATGGTCTCCTACGCTTCAATCGCCTCTGCAGTCTTTCAGTAATGTTGAAGAGGCATTATCGCTAGAGCTAAATCCTGACTACTGCGAGTATTTTACTCGTTACTACAGCGATAATTTAAAGGCTAACGCCCCGCAAGGTCGCTGTGAATTGCTTCAAGTTTTCAATACCGAAGATTTTGAAAGATTACAGCAAAACTTGATTGGGCATTTGTTGATGAAGCAAAGACTTAGGCAAGCGCCAACATTGTTTTTTGGTTTAACTGACGAAGAAGATTTTATTTTAACCGTTGTCAACGAAAGTGGCGAAGTGGCACTCGAGCAGGTTGGCAGAGAGCCTGCCAAAATTCTTGCGCCATCTCTTGCGGTGTTTATTGAGCAGCTTACACCTGCTATATAACGTTAATGCGTTGACTGACGTCAATCAGACCTAAAATTACCGGCCTGCAAAACTAAAAGCTATTAGGCGTTAATAATTTTATGTAGCGCCCGCTTTAACTCCGCCACTTCTTTTTCTAACGTCTCTACCCGTGCATGCAAATTGCCCGGCTCATCAGTTGTGGCGACAGGATTTTGTTGCGCTACGTTTTCTTCGTTAGATACCTCTAGCTTAGGTTTGTGTGCGTTAAATCGCTTAATCGCTTCAATAGCTTCGGTTACCGATACCTTAAAGGGAGCTTTTGCACGTAAAATGCCTACGGACGGTGTTTTTCCTTCTTTATGCATTTGAAGGCACAAAACGTGAAGTTGCTGCAGGTTAGCGTTACTCATAATACGAAAATGGTTCAAAGTCATGAATAGTAGCAGTGTAGCCTGTCTACGTAGTCAATTTCACTAATAAGTTACTGATTTCACTATTTTTCAAAGTCTTCGTAGAATGGTGTTGTTAAAATTTTTATAAAAATCAATGATTTAATTTTTGGCCTTAATCTTGTTTACCAATCATAACTTACATTATCACGCATAAACGCAGTGGTTCTTACGTTAGCGTATTTATGTCTATTCAGTGTCGGTTCACAAAGTAGGCGTAGTATCGAATAAAAAACAACACACATAATTAAGGAATTCACATGAAAACGGTTCTTCTTTCAGTAGCTTTGGCATCTTCAGTTTTGCTTTCAGGTTGTGTCGTATCAGTAGGTGGCGGTTCAGATAGTCACTATGGTGCTGATTGGGAAGACAGAGAGTTTAACAATCGTAAACACATCGCGAATCTTGAAACAGGGACAACGTACGAAAGTGTATTGAGAAAAATGGGCGTTGCGGATTTCAACGAACTGTTCGAAAAGCAAGACGGCACATATCGCGTACTTTACTACCGAACTCAAAAAACGATGGGCGATGGTATCACCACAAAAGACGAGTGTACGCCGTTGGTTTTCAGAAATGGAAACTTAGTTGGCTGGGGTGACAGTGCTTATAGCTTAATGCACTAATAATCGTTAGTTGGTAATTGATTACGAAAGTAGGCATTACTTACTATCTTTAAATGTTAATAAAAAGTTAACATGCAGGTTTTTTTCGCGTAGGCTAAAGTTTAATCAGTTTAAGTGGGTGGTTGGCGCAATGATAAAAGTTGTGCGGTAGTGTCCACTTCTCCCATTTTATTTAAATGGGTAAAAGCAGCTGTATAACTTTGCGTACAAGGAGCCCCTGATGAATACTGATGCTAATAATAATGCAATAGCCCCCTTGCAAGACACGGTCAAAGCCATCTATCTATCTGTAGATGATCTCAAAGTTGCCGCCTCTATTCTTTACAATGCGTATGTAGATGACCCATTGTTCATTGACATTTTCCAAGCAGAAAAAGAAGGTTATGAAAGCCGTTTACGGTCAGCTATCCGTGAAGAGCTCAATGCATTTTGGGTTGCAGAGCAGCCGATGATTGGCCTGTTCGATGATGAGCGGCTTATTGCCGTTGCATGCTTGACCGCGCCCGATGCAGCATTTGGTTCAGGACGTTACTGGCACTGGAGATTGCGGATGCTTTTAACGGCAGGTTTGTTCGGTACAAAGCAAATGCTAGAGAAAGAAGAAAAAGTGCGAGCATTAGTTCCCGCCGATAACTTCCACATGCTGAGTTTCATCGCAGTGCATCCAGATTATCAACATCATGGGCTTGGGCATATTTTACTTGGCGCTATTGATAGCGTGGTAGAGGAAGATGAAAAAAGTGAGGGTGTTTCGGTATTCGTGACTATAGAAAAACATCGCGCTTTCTTTAACGATGACAATTATCAGGTTGTAGGACAACTAAGCCTTTCTCATGTGAACGGTGAGGTAATGTTCAGGCTAAAATGATGTTTTTTATTCGTTGTGATACTCCTACCAAAACGTCATACGTTGCAGTTCCAACCTTTACACCAAATTTACTACAGCGTTTGTAAGACATTTCCTACAAACGCTGTGAGTGATCTTACCTAAATGATGAAAGATTAATTCATACTAAAGTATAAAGTTATTGATTATATTGAAGTTTTTAAAGATTAGTCAAAAGTCGTACAAGAATCTTTCTTAAATCTCTGTAATTCAATATGGCGGTAATAATTGGAAGGCATACTATGGACATGTCACAAGGAAACACGACGAGTCACGGATTGAGTCAAGGATCATCAACGGAATAAGTTAGGACAACTTAAGGATGAGACTCCCACAAGGCAGTGGGGAAAGGGAAAGGAAAGCAGATAGGACACTGCATTAACAGGACGTTAGAAACGGATTTTAAAGGATTCAAGGAAATTCAGGGACGAAGTAGGTGATAGGACATCACATACAGGACGTAGCAGGGAAAAACGGACAAGAGCTAGCATGGAGCTAGAGGCAAGAAGCCAACGGCAGGATAGCCATTAAGGAATTTCTAGTTTGCATGGACGAGCAAACCAAGGACGAAAGAAGGACATGCTAAGGGATTGGCAAAGCTGTAGCAGGATGTACAGCAAATAATGGAATGAGGGAAGGGAACGTCAGCGGAGTCTGACAAGGACAGCCTCAGGATGAGGAACACTGTATGAAGGATGTACAGTAAATTAGGATAAAAGGAAAGGGACCTACGCATGGATGTGTAGCTCGCACAGGAAGGCGCGAGAGTAGATGGAAAGGGGCGTATACGGATTTTAATCGGGAAGATTTTAGTCGCAAAGGATCGCGGAGAAGGATACTCAAAATTCCAGGAAAAAGGGGAGCCGTTAGGTTCCCCTTTTTTTTGAATTTTTGGAGTGGTCTAAAAGCCTAAGTGCATTCGGACATATTAGCTCATACCCTATGCGGTGGCACCTCTGTTCGTATAACCCTTACACCTATTAACTCTACTTCTCCGGTATATCTGTCCTCACCATTACTCGAAAACTCAAAGTTGAATACACTGTGCCAGTCAGGCTTTCCATATTTGAATGAAAATCGTGTTTTAGCTCTTGCCACACTCAGCAATTGTAAACCGTGTTTATCGCAGTATTGCTTTAGGTAAGTGTTTGTTTGCTCAGAAATGGCTCGAATGCGCCAAAACTGATAGCCAGTAAACCCAATAACCATCCACACCACTAACTCAAGTAACGTCATTTACTTTCTCGCTTGTGCAAACAATTGTTGAAATGCATTGCTGAGAATCTGAGGGTTGGCTTTGGAATGCAGGAGTGTTAGCACTTGTCTGCGTAACTTCGGGACTTGTACTAAATCTGAAAAGAAGCCTGCGAATAATGCGCCCTTATGACCCTCTTTTTCATCAACGTTTGCCGCCTGCTCTAAAAAGGCACTAAGCAGTAGTGGTTCCATTTGCTCGAAATGACGTGCTGCAATAACGCTTAAAATATCAAGTCTCTGCGACTTTTCGCTTTTTAATAGTTCGAGTAGTTTGTTGTTAATGGTCGGGTTAAAGGTACCCTCTGACGTGCCTCTTAACGCCGCTAAATTGATGTCGTCACTTTTATCTATCTCATCCAAATACGCCGCTAATAGATTTTCAGGCAGAGAAACGCTTTCGCTCATTTCCATCAATGTGTTAAGAAAAACCTTTGAGTAGAGTGAAGTGTTGGTTTCAATTGCTTGCGTTAACCCGTCTTGTTTGGGGTGATGGCTGAGGCTTTGTACAAAGTCGGCCACGCTTTGCATGGATATTTGCTGCCAGTCAACCAGTTGTGGGGCTTGAATGTAGGCCTCAACTTTCTGCGCCTCTTCACTTAAAGGTTGGTTTAGGGTGCGTTTAACTAGTGCGTTAAATTGAGCGAGCTGTGATTGATTGGGAACAAACGAATAAGGATTATCAGGCAAAGTTTGCGCGTTTTCAGTATCTTCAGCAACAGACTGACCTAGTGCATCAACAATAATCTCTAGAAAATGATTTCTTGCTGCGGCAACCACTAAGCCTTGCTCATCAAGCGGCAGTTTCACAAACCAAATGTAGTGTTGCGTAGAGGCATTTTTATTCCAAAAGACGATGCCGAACCACGCATGCTGCTGACGAGGGTAGGGCGCGTAAGCACTGCCGTTTTCTATTTCTAGAAAAGTCTGACTATCTGTGGGTTCAAGGCGACGACCTAAATCAAAAACATGGTATTCAGTGCCTGCATGTAACAAAAACTCGCTGATAGAATTAATACTGTTAGCGCTCATAACTCGTTCCAAAATACTGCTTTAATCAAAATTTGCCAGGCTGTCACATCTATTTAAAGGGGCACGTCGATGAGATACCGCCAACAAAGATGGATAATGGTATCACAGCAGATGAATTTCAACGATAAGACACGCGGACTTATGTAGATCTTTAGCCCCTGATATACTGCGCGCTTCGAAATAGAAGTTTTTTTGCGGAGTTGCTGTGAGTAAAGTGAGTAGTGCCTGTCACAATGCACTAGGTAGGGCATTGGAGCAGTTAGAAACTGTTATGGAACAAGAGGGTGTTTGGCCTAAGAAAATGCCTGCTGAGCAAGAACTTAAAAATGCCACGGAAAGTGCAATTCCTTTTGCGGTCGACTGTTTAGCGTTTGAGAGTTGGTTGGCTTTTATTTTTATTCCCAAAATGCGCATTTTGTTGAAACAGGAAATGCCTTTACCACCCATGCAAATTGCGCCCGCAGCAGAAATATATCTGTCATCGGCGCATCAGCGCACTCTGTCCCAGCTTCAAGTTATTGATAATATTGCTAATGGAGACATTGGGTGAGCAAACACAACGCACTATGCAGAACGATTTAAAAGGCCAATTAACTGTGCATTCAGACAAGCTATTAATAGAAAAGGCAAGCGTTGGTGAGGAAGGTCGTGTTGATGCTCTTCATTTACCTGTGCTGTACCAAGATGAACATATCATCGCGATTGAGAAGCCGCCTGGCCTACTAGTACACAGAAGCCCGATTGATAGACATGAAACGGTGTTCGCAGTACAGACACTTAGAGACCAAATAGGCCTGCACGTCTATCCTGCTCATCGTTTAGACCGACCCACTTCAGGTGTGCTGGTGTTTAGCTTTAGCTCAGAAATTGCAGCAAAGCTTGGTCAGCAGATGATGGACAAGCAGGTAGTAAAAACGTATCACGCTATAGTTCGCGGTTTTGTGCATCACACAGGGTATATCGATTACGCCCTAAAATACCGCTACGACAAAATTGCAGACAAGCATAAGCGCCCGCAGCAGCCGCCACAACCTGCATCAACTATGTATCAGTCAGTGGCAAAATTCGAAGTGCCTGAGCCTGTGGGCAAATACCAAAGTGCACGATATTCGCTAGTTAAGCTTTCTCCTAGTACCGGTCGCAAACATCAGCTTCGTCGGCACATGGTTCATATTCGTCACCCCATTATCGGCGACACGACCCACGGGGACGGCAAACAAAACAAATTCGCCAAGCAGCACTTTAATTTTAACAATTTGGCCTTAAGTTGTACTCAAATGGGCTTTTCTCATCCTATCACTGGAAAGTGGGTAACGATTAATTCACAGATGCACAGTGAAATGCGACTATGGCTCGAAAAATTAGCGCCGTTTTGCGTTTAGGTTGATAAAATAGTAAGAATTTCCGCCTGTCGACAAAGGCGACGATCATTGGTTTAAGAGGTAAAAATGGCAACATTGAAAATTATTGCGGGTACAGTTTACGGCAATGCGCAACACGTAGCTGAGCAGGTGGAAGAGAACTTAGCTGAACAGGGCGTGGATTGCTCACTTGAAAGCGACCCGTCGGTTGCAGATTTTACTGATGCTGACGCACTTTTGATCATTACCTCTACAACAGGGCAGGGCGATGTACCACCAAACCTTGAGTTTGTGTTTTCAGATCTGAAAGACGAATCGCCTATGCTAACCGGCAAGCCATTCGCGGTGGCAGCCCTAGGCGATAGCAGCTATGGCGAAAGTTTCTGTGGTGCAGGTAAACAGTTTCATGCGTTGCTTACCGAGCTACAAGGTAACGCAGTTGCCGATATGTTAGAGGTTGACGCGATTGAAACCCTAGAGCCCGAAAAAGACGTAGTTGAGTGGGTCAACACCATTAAAGACAAGCTGTTGGCTTAATTCTTAGAAATGTTCTGATTACGAAAAGAAAGAGGCGCATAAGCGCCTCTTTTAATTTGTGAGTCTTTCAGCATGTGGCTCGGCTAATTGAAATTAACCCGAGCCGTTAGCGATAAGCCAGAAGTACTGCTTATTCTACGCCGCGAAGTAGCGCGTTGATACCTACTTTCGCGCGGGTCTTCGCATCTACTTTCTTCACGATGATAGCGGCGTAAAGGCTGTATTTACCATCTGCGCTTGGCAGGTTGCCCGCCACGACTACTGAACCTGCTGGTACGCGGCCATAGTGAACTTCACCGGTTTCACGGTCATAAATACGAGTGCTCTGACCGATGTAAACGCCCATTGAGATAACAGAACCTTCTTCAACAATCACGCCTTCTACGATTTCAGATCGCGCGCCGATAAAGCAGTTATCTTCAATAATGGTGGGGTTAGCCTGAAGTGGTTCTAATACGCCGCCAATACCCACGCCACCTGAAAGGTGAACATTCTTACCAATTTGCGCACACGAGCCTACTGTCGCCCATGTATCAACCATAGTACCTTCGTCAACGAACGCACCAATGTTTACGTAAGAAGGCATAACAACCGCGTTCTTGCCTACGAATGTACCCGTACGTACCGCTGCTGGTGGAACAATACGCGCGCCGTCAGCCGCAAACTGTTCAGCAGTATAGTTTGTATACTTAAGCGGTACTTTGTCATAAAACTTACTTTCGGCGCCTTCAATCACATCGTTGTTGTGAAGACGGAAGAAAAGTAGAACAGCTTTTTTAAGCCATTGATGTACTACCCATTCGCCAGCAATTTTTTCTGCAACGCGCGCTTTACCTGTGTTTAAAAGGTCAATAGCTTGTGCTACTGCATCTCTTACTTCATCAGGTGCAGATGAAGGGCTAATGCTATCGCGATTTTCGAAGGCGTCTTCAATGATGGCTTTCAATTCATTCATGGTATTGTGATATCTTCAAGTTGGTCGAGTTTGAACAGGATACGCTTTTTAAGGTTTACCTGTTGTTCTTGGGTTAATGCTTTGCCAGCCTCATTGCTGACGATAAAAATATCTTCAGCTCGCTCACCAATGGTGGCAATTTTCGCAAGCTTAAGCGTCATATTAGTATCAACGAATGCGTGACCAATTTTAGCTAAAATGCCCGGAGCGTCTAGGGCTTCTAACTCAATAAGCGTGGCTTCATCGTTGATATTGAAAAAGCGTACCTTAGTAGGCACGTCAAGTTGTTTCATTTGCCGAGGCAATTTACGCTTATTTTCGTGCGAACGCCCCGGCTTTTCAAGTTGGGCAGAAATAGCATTTTCAATGGACGTAATGCGAGACTCTGAGCTTATACGACTGCCGTCATTTTCAAGAATAAGCATGCTATCGAACACATAGCCATCTCTGGTCACGGTAACGTGGGCGTCGTGAATTGAACAGTTGCGACTGTCCAGCACTGACGCGACTTGCGCAAACAATGCTTTTCTATCTTTGCCGTAAACAAACACCTCAGTGCCACCTTTCGCACTGTTATCATTTGCTTTTACTAACAGACCATCGTGCTCTGGTGTAAGCCATTCATTCTGAGCTTTAATAATTTCATCAGTATGCCACGCGATTTGAGTAGGCTTAAAGCGAACAAAGTAATCGTCGTCCAGGCGGGCCCACAATGCATCAATAGCAACAGGCTCAATAGCGCGCTCTTGCAAAATTTGCCTTGCTTGGTGTTTGTGAGTAGTTACTCGCTCGTTCAATGTTACTTGACACTGTAGCCCATTATCCAATGCCTTTTGCGTCATTAAATATAATTCGCGAAGTAAAGATGCTTTCCAGTCGTTCCAAAGATTGTCATTGGTGGCACGAATATCGGCAAGGGTGAGCGTATAAAGCAAATTAAGGTGATTGTGGCTTCTTACCGCACCCGCAAACTCGCTTATAACGTCAGGGTCATAAATATCGCGGCGTTGGGCTACCACTGACATCAGTAGGTGGTTTTCTACAAGCCATGCAATCATTTCAGCATCGTCACTGGGAACATCGTGTTGCTGACAGAACTTTGCTACATCCTGGGCCCCTAGCGTGGAATGATCGCCATTTCTACCTTTGGCGATATCGTGGAAAATAGCAGCGATGTAAAGCACTTCTGGTTTATCGAGGTTTCTACAAATTCTGCCGCAGCGCGGGAAGTCTTTATTTGCCTTTGAGAAAAAGTAGTTAACATGCTTCACTAATCGATGAGTGTGTTCGTCCACCGTGTAGGCGTGAAACAAGTCGAACTGCATCATACCTACAATGGCATCCCATTCAGGAAGATAAGCTTGTAAAATGCCGTATTGATGCATGATGTCCCATGCAAAATCGAAGAACTCAGGCTGTTTCATTAAGCGCATGAATTTTTCGCGGCACAGTGGGCGCTCTACATAGTATTCTGCTTCAAAAGCGCGGTGAGCGTTGCGCAGCTGACGAATACAAATCGTGCTGAGGCCTTGTACTTCTGGTGTGTTAGCCACCAAATGCAGAAAATCCAAGATTGCTTCGGGTGAGGAAAATACGGTTTCGTGTCGTGGCGAAATCATATTATCGAGCAGTTCGAAATCTTCGTTTATGATCACGCTTTTCTGAACACTTTGATTTAGCATGTCGTACTTGAAGCGTTGAAGCAGCATTTGGTTTAGCTCAGACACCCGCGCCACGGTACGGAAAAAGTCCCGCATCATTTTTTCGACAGACGATTTACCTTCTTCACCATACCCCATCATTTTTGCAACGTCAGGTTGGTAATCAAACAGCAGTCGGTTTTCGCTTCTGCCTGCAACCAGATGCAGTGCACAACGCATTTTCCAAAGGTGCATGCGACAAGCAATTAATTCACTGTGCTCTTGTTCTGTAAAGTAGCCGTGGCCTACTAAATTCCAGCCGTCATATTCTTTAAAATGCTTTTTGGCGACCCAGCCAATAGATTGAATATCACGCAAACACCCGGGGTTTTCTTTGATGTTAGGTTCAAGGTTATAAGCGGTACCGTTGAATTTGGCGTGGCGTTTTTTTTGCTCGTCATACTTGGCTGAGAAAAACGCTTTGCTCGACCATGAGTTTCGACCGTTTACTTCATCCCACAATTTATCAAAGGTGGCTTCACTGCCGCAAAGTAATCGGCTTTCCACTAAATTGGTCGCAATCGTAATATCGTCTTTTGCTAGCTTGACCGTTTCTTTGATAGTGCGAACTGACTGGCCAACATCTAATTTGATATCCCATAAAAGGGTGATGAACATGCCAATTTTTTCTTGTACATCGGGCTTAAGCTTCTTTTTACTAACTATGAGTAAATCGATGTCTGAATGAGGTTGCAGATGACCACGGCCGTAACCACCAACGGCGCAAAGCGATAATTCGTCGACGGTATCTAAGCCATAAAGTTGCCAAAGATGACAAAGCAACGCATCGACGAACTGTGCACGACCGGTAACGAGTTGATTAACCGGCGTAGCGTCGAAGGACTCCGTTATCCAGGCATAACTGGCTTCCACGCACGATTTAATGGCGGGGATTTCATCAACAGAGCTAATTGTGTCGATATTCTTTATCAGTGATTGCAGCGTCAAAATACACCTTTGAAATAGACTTCTTTTTAGACGCTAAGAACAATAGCATGAATTGCTAGTAGTTCGCAGTAGCAAATTAATGCATAAGTTAGGTTGAATTGTGAATATTTATGGTTTTTTGTTATAGGTGTGTAGCGCAGTAAATATGAGGGGAGTGGGCACACGATGCCGAACTTTGATAGTTGTAATTTGAGCCTAACGAGCCAATAAAAAAGCAGCCGCAAATTCAACGGCTGCTTTGCATAATTCGATAGACTCAATCTTCTGAAATCATATTTTTAACGCGATTATTCGAAACGTTATCAATATTGTCGAAGTCGATTTATCCGTGAGAAATGATGCGTTCCAAGGTTTCTTCTTCGCGAAGCGTAAGAATCTCAACGCCGGTTTCAGTGACCAATAGGGTGTGTTCCCATTGGGCGCTTAAACTTCTGTCTTTAGTTACCACAGTCCATTGGTCTGGTAGCACTTTTGAGTAGCGCTTGCCTGCGTTTACCATAGGTTCGATGGTAAAGCACATGCCTGGCTCTAACACATCACCCGTCCCTGGCTTACCGTAGTGAACAATTTGTGGTTCTTCGTGGAAACTAGCGCCAATACCGTGGCCGCAGTATTCACGAACTATTGAATAGTTATGCGCTTCAGCATGGGTTTGACAAATATGACCGATATCGCCAAGACGCATACCCGGTTTCACTTGCTCAATAGCTTTGTATAAGCATTCTTGGGTAACGCGAATTAGGCGTTCTGCAAGAATAGAAGGCTTACCTACCACAAACATTTTTGACGTATCGCCATGATAGCCATCTTTAATAACTGTCACGTCGATATTAATGATGTCGCCGTCTTTCAGTTTCTTGTCAGAAGGAATACCGTGGCAAATACAGTGGTTTACCGACGTACAGATAGACTTTGGAAAAGGCGGGTGGCCGTAGTTTAAAGGCGCAGGTACCGCTTTTTGCTCATTTACGATGTAGTCGTGGCAAATAGTATTTAGCTCATCTGTGGTAACGCCTTTCTTTACGTAAGGCCCTATCATAGTAAGCACCTCGGCTGCCAATTTACCGGCTACGCGCATTTTTTCGATTTCTTCTGGGGTTTTGATAATAGCTGTCACAGCGCCTCTCAAATCGTTTGAAACTAGTTTGATGAAGAATTTTGATTACTTACGCATTATAACACTATTCAGGTCATTCTTAGTAAGGTGATGATATTGCTGGTTTTTATTTGATAAAGTCAGAGGTGTAAAGCGACCTTATCAAAGGTTCTATACTTTCTTTAATTTAAATACTTCAAATTGTCGCTTTTTACCCTCAAAACTTGAGGCTTAGGTGGTATTGTGGTATAAAGCGCGCGCCCTGACGGAAAGCTCATTTTGCCACGTGCATTTGGCACCGTTTTAGAGGGTAAATTTATTTTATTAAAACACACATATACCGACACTTCGTATCGGGGTGTTCAGTTCAATTTAGGTTGGTCTGAATCGATACAAGGGGTATATGGAGGCCTAACCCCAAGAGGAAAATAAAATGGCTAATGTTTCTATGCGTGACATGCTGAAAGCAGGTGTGCATTTCGGTCACCAAACTCGTTACTGGAACCCAAAGATGAAGCCTTTCATCTTCGGCGCTCGTAACAAAGTTCATATCATCAACCTTGAAAAAACGGTTCCACTTTTCAACAACGCACTTAACTACCTTTCAGGTGTTGCGTCTAAGAAAGGTAAAATCCTTTTCGTTGGTACTAAGCGCGCAGCTGGCGAAGCAGTTAAAGATGCTGCTCTTAAGTGCGACCAGTACTACGTAAACAAGCGTTGGTTAGGTGGTATGCTGACTAACTGGAAAACAGTACGTCAGTCAATCAAGCGTCTTAAAGATCTTGAGCAGCAAAGCCAAGACGGTACGTTTGAGAAGCTAACTAAGAAAGAAGCACTTATGCTTCAGCGCGAAATGGACAAGCTTGAAAACAGTCTTGGCGGTATCAAAGACATGGGCGGTCTTCCAGACGCGATCTTTGTTATCGACGCAGATCACGAGCACATTGCTGTAACAGAAGCTCGTAACCTAGGTATTCCTGTTGTTGGTGTTGTTGATACTAACTCTAACCCAGACGGTGTTGATTACATCATCCCTGGTAACGATGATGCTATCCGCGCTATCCAACTTTACTTGGATGCTGCTGCAAACGCTATCAACTCAGGTCGCGAAAGCAACCTTGAAGTACAAGCTGAGCAAGACGACTTCGTAGAAGCAGCAGAGTAATTCTGATTGCTTACTGTCATATCTTAATAATATGGCAGTACTACAATACGAAACGTATTGAGAGGGGCGACATCGCCCCTTTTACCTAACGAATTTATATTTAATGCTGAGGAATTGAAAAATGGCAGTGACTGCAGCACTAGTTAAAGAACTGCGCGAACGTACTGGCGCAGGTATGCTGGATTGTAAAAAAGCCCTGGTTGAAACGGATGGTGACATTGAGTTAGCCATTGAAAACATGCGTAAATCAGGCCAAGCGAAAGCGGCTAAAAAAGCAGGCCGTATCGCAGCTGAAGGTGTAATCCTTACTAAGGTTGAAGCAGGTCGCGCGACTATGCTTGAACTTAACTGTGAAACTGACTTCGTAGCACGTGACGAAGGTTTCCTTAAATTTGGTAACGAGCTTCTAGAAGTAGCAGCTGCTAACAACATCAACGACATCGAAGCGCTTAACGACGCAGACATGAACGGCGTTAAAGTTAGCGAAGCGCGTGATGCACTTGTTGCTAAAATCGGCGAAAACATCTCTCCTCGTCGCGTTATCAACGTTGAAGGCGATACACTAGGCGCGTATGTACACGGCGGCCGTATTGGTGTTATCTCTATCCTTACTGGCGGTGACGAAGAGCTAGCGAAAGACGTTGCAATGCACGTTGCAGCTGCAAGCCCGCAGTTCGTTAAGCCTGAAAACGTTCCAGCAGAAGTTGTTGAGAAAGAGAAAGAAATCCAAATCGAAATCGCTATCCAGTCTGGTAAGCCAGCTGATATCGCTGAGAAAATGGTTGCAGGCCGCATGAAGAAGTTCACTGGCGAAGTGAGCTTGACTGGTCAGCCTTTCGTTAAAGATCCTTCAATCTCTGTTGCTGAGCTTCTTAAGAACAACAGCGCAGACGTAATCAATTTCGTACGTTTCGAAGTTGGTGAAGGTATCGAGAAGAAGACTGAAGACTTCGCTGCTGAAGTAGCTGCTCAAATGGCTGCTGCTAAGAAATAATTGAGTGTTTATCTTTTGCATTAAGCAATAGTTAGATAAACTACAAAGCACCTCTTAGGAGGTGCTTTTTTATAGCTGAACATCTTTAGTGTTGCCAATGTAATGCGTAAGTGTGAAGCTAGGCGAAATACGTACGCGCCTGCCTGACAAACGAAAGCGGTTTGTCCTATGTTTTTTACACCAGTGATTTAACGAAAGACATAGGACAAAACGGGTTTACGAGGACAATTCAAACTATGAGTATCACACCAAAATCAGCATACCGACGCATTTTGTTAAAGCTTAGTGGTGAAGCCCTAATGGGGGCGGAAGGCTTTGGCATAGACCCTAAAGTGCTAGATAGAATGGCACAAGAGATTAAAGAGCTGGTTGAACTTGGTGTTCAAGTTGGTCTTGTTATCGGTGGTGGTAACTTGTTCCGTGGCGAAGGCTTAGCAAAAGCGGGAATGAACCGCGTTGTTGGCGATCACATGGGAATGTTAGCTACCGTTATGAATGGCTTAGCCATGCGCGACGCGCTTCATCGTGCATTTGTAAATGCTCGTATGATGTCAGCTATCCCACTTAATGGCGTGTGCGATGCCTACAACTGGGCAGAAGCCATTAGCCTTCTTAAGTCAGGCCGCGTTGTTATCTTCTCTGCGGGTACGGGCAATCCTTTCTTCACTACAGACTCAGCGGCTTGCTTACGCGGCATCGAAATTGAAGCCGATGCGGTATTAAAAGCGACCAAAGTGGATGGTGTATATAGTGATGATCCGGTTAAAAACCCAGAAGCTACGCTGTATGAAGAACTGACTTACCAAGAAGTACTAGAAAAAGAACTTAAAGTGATGGACTTGTCAGCGTTTACTTTGGCGCGCGATCACAGCTTGCCAATTCGCGTATTCAACATGAATAAGCCAGGTTGCCTAAAACGTGTTGTGATGGGCGAAAAAGAAGGTACTGTTATTCGCCACGCTGACAACGATTAATTAAGAACAATAGGATACAAATCGTGATTGATGAAATTGAATTAGATGCGCAAGAGCGCATGGAAAAAAGCCTAGTTTCTCTAAAGGGCCAATTCAGCAAAATCCGCACTGGTCGTGCGCATCCAAGCCTTCTAGATGGCATCATGGTACCTTATTACGGCGTAGACACGCCGCTAAAGCAAGTGGCTAACGTAGTTGCAGAAGACAGCCGTACTCTAGCGTTAACTGTGTTTGATAAAAGCGCCATTCAAGCGGTAGAAAAGGCCATTATGCAGTCTGACCTAGGTTTAAACCCAATGAGTGCAGGTGGTTCAATTCGTATTCCTTTACCTCCTCTAACGGAAGAGCGTCGTAAAGACCTTATTCGCGTTGTTCGCAACGAAGCAGAAGGTGGTCGTGTAGCTATCCGCAACATCCGTCGCGACGCTAACGGTGACATCAAAGATCTTCTTAAAGAAAAAGAGATCAGTGAAGATGAAAGCCGCGCTGCTGAAGAGAACATTCAATCTATTACTAACGATTTCATTAAGAAAGTTGACAGCATGCTTGCTGACAAAGAAAAAGAACTAATGGAAGTATAAGTAAGTATTATGATTGGAAAGCGTTTAAGCGCAGCCAAATCGACGAAAGCTGAGGCGCCGGCAGTGACTGCTGGCCCGAAGCACGTTGCAATCATTATGGATGGCAATGGTCGATGGGCGCAAAGGAAAGGGAAAATTCGTACCTTTGGCCACAAAGCCGGGGTAGAGTCTGTTCGTTCTGTTGTGCGCTTTGCACGTCAAAACGGCATTGAATCACTTACGCTATTCGCGTTTTCAAGTGAAAACTGGAAGCGTCCTGAGGAAGAAGTCAGTGTCTTGATGGAGCTGTTCAATCTTGTCCTCAATAGTGAAGCAAAACGGTTACACAAAAATGGTGTACGTTTGCAGGTTATTGGTGATGTTGAAGCGTTTGACGCTAAGCTAGTCGAAAAAATTCGCAAAGCTGAAGACATGACCAAAGACAACAAAGATTTAGTCTTAAATATCGCCGCAAATTATGGCGGTAGATGGGACATTGTAAACGCGGCTAAGCAACTTGCAACGCAAGTGAAAAGCGGTGAACTTGATGTTGAAAACATCTCTGAAGACGCACTTAACGCGCATATTTCAACGGCTAACCTTCCTGAGTTAGACCTTCTCATTCGCACAGGTGGCGAGCACCGTATTAGCAATTTCTTGCTGTGGCAGTGTGCCTATGCTGAATTGTACTTTACTGACGTACTATGGCCCGACTTTAACGAAGACGTGTTTCAACTAGCCGTAGACGATTTTAATGTTCGCCAACGTCGCTTTGGTCTAACCGGTGAACAAGTAGTCACAGCCGATGGTTAACACCATACAGGCAATTATCAGGCTAGCCCTGGTAACGAAAGCCAAGGGCAAATTATGCTAAAACAACGAATAATAACTGCATTAATCCTCGCGCCACTGGCGCTTTACGCTATTCTTTTTCTTCCTATTTTTTGGTTTGAAATAGCCATTGCTGGTGTTGTCGGCATTGGCGCTTATGAATGGGCGAATATGTCGGGCGTATGTGAACGTCCTAAAAAGCTCATTTATATGGCAGGTGCCTTTGCCATATGTATAGCCTTGTCTCTTGTTGTTGATGCCAGCACGATTTGGTATCAAGGCCAATTGCATGGTTTATACCGTGCCATATTAACGGTTGCCGTATTATGGTGGATAGCGTCTTTATTTATGGTGCTAGCCTATCCCAAATATTCCAAGTTCTGGAAAGACAGTCGCAGCGTTAGAACCCTATTTGGGGCACTTACGCTTATACCCACATGGGTAGCGGTTGTTGCGCTTCGCACGAGCTTGCACGATGTTGATCCTTTCTACGGCGCTTCACTCATCTTCTATGTGCTGGGGATTGTTTGGGCTGCAGATATTGGTGCATTCTTTGTTGGCGTAAAATTCGGACGCCACAAGTTACGCCCTAACGTATCGCCAGGTAAAAGTTTAGAAGGCTTGTTAGGCGGTATTGCAGCTTCATTCGCTATTATCGCTTTTGCGGCCCTTCACTATCAGGTAGAGCCTTCGCGTATTTGGCTTCACCTTGCTATTGGCGGTATTACGGTGGCTGTTTCCGCCCTTGGCGATTTAAACGAAAGCATGCTTAAGCGTTGTGCGGGCATTAAAGACAGCGGCAAAATTCTCCCTGGACACGGTGGTGTGCTTGATAGAATCGACAGCTTAACCGCGGCATTCCCTGTTTTTGCGTTCTGCTATGTAACCTGGATGGCGTAATGCAAACAGTAACAGTGTTAGGGGCCACAGGCTCCATTGGTTGCAATACACTTGATGTAATAAATCGCCACCCAGACAAATATCGCGTATTTGCTATTACTGGCAACTCACAGCTTGACTTGCTTATGGAGCAGGCCCAGAAATGCGCGCCGCGCTATGTGGTAATTGCTGATGACGCTAACTACAAACTAGCCTGTGAGTTAGCATCCCAGTACGGTGTGGATGCAGAAATTCTCGCTGGTGCTAAGGCGCTGGAAGAAGTATCCAGCGCGCCTGAAGTTGATGCTGTAATGGCAGCTATTGTGGGTGCAGCAGGGCTTTTACCTACACTGGCAGCAGTAAAAGCGGGTAAACGGGTTTTGCTTGCGAATAAAGAAGCGTTAGTCATGTCTGGTGCTTTATTTATCGAGGCTGCGAACCAAAGCGGCGCTGAAATTCTTCCTATCGACAGCGAACACAACGCCATATTCCAGTGCCTCCCGCACGATTATGAATACGGTAACTTTGCTGCATCCGGCATTCGTAAAATTCTCTTAACGGGTTCTGGTGGTCCGTTTAGAGAAAGGCCGCTTGATAGCTTCTCGTCAATTACAATTGATGAAGCCAGTACACACCCTAACTGGTCGATGGGCAGAAAAATTACAATCGACTCTGCAACTATGATGAACAAGGGGCTGGAGTTTATTGAAGCCTGTTGGCTGTTCGGTGCTGCTGCAGATGATATTGATGTGGTTATTCACCCGCAAAGTATTATTCATTCTATGGTGCAATATGTTGATGGGTCGGTGATCGCACAAATGGGCAACCCTGACATGCGTACCCCTATTGCTTATGGTTTGGCGCATCCTGAGCGAATCGAAGCGGGTGTGACGCCGCTCGACTTTTCAGATATAGCTAATTTCAGTTTTCAAACCCCTTGCATTGAACGTTATCCGAATTTGAAACTGGCTATTGATGCGTGTAAAGAAGGGCAATGTGCAACAACGCGAGTGAACGCATCAAATGAAGTGGCTGTCGACGCCTTTCTAGAAGGCAAGATTCAGTTTTGCGATATTGCTAAAGTAAATGACGCCACGCTTAATGCTATGCCCAATGTGTCGGTGAATTCTATTCAGCAAATACTAGAGCAAGACAGCCTTGCAAGAGCAAAAGCTAACGAGATTATTCGAGGTAAATTCCAATGCTAGCATTTTTATGGAGCCTTGGTGCATTCATTGTAGCCTTAGGTATTTTGGTTGCTGTACATGAATGGGGGCACTTTTATGTGGCTCGTAAATGCGGTGTGCAGGTAGAGCGTTTCTCAATTGGTTTTGGAAAGCCTATATGGCGTAAAACAAGTAAATCAGGCACAGAATATGTCATCGCTATGATCCCATTAGGTGGATACGTGCGCATGCTCGATGGACGCATTGATGACGTACCGCCTGAGCTAGAAGACAAAGCGTTTAACAATAAACCCGTATTACAGCGCATGGCGGTTATTGCTGCTGGCCCTGGCGTTAATTTTATTTTTGCGTTCTTCGCACTGTGGTTGATGTATTTAGTAGGCTTGGAAACCGTTAAACCTGTGGTTAAAAGCGTTGAACCAGAGAGCATCGCAGCCATTGCTGGTGTACAACCTAGTGATGAAATTATTAAAGTTGGCGACAGGAATACGCCTGATTGGGAAGCGGTAAACCTGGAAATAGTCTCAAACATTGGCGCCGAAAAAACCAATGTTACGGTTAAAAATTCGTCAAATGTTGAAAAAGAACTGACTTTTACACTGGGTTCTTGGAACTTTGACCCAGATAGCGAGTCTCCTTTAAGCAGCTTAGGGTTAACCCCTTATCGTCCAGATGCAACGTTAACCGTTGGGTTTGTAGGTGAAGGAAGCGCTGCTCAGCAAGCGGGTTTAAAACCCGGTGATGAGCTTCTTGCATTAAATGGCGCTAAGTTGTCATCGTGGGAGCGATTAGTTGACGTTATTGTTGAAAGTCCCGGCGAGAATATCTCGCTTGATATACAAAGGGATGGACAAGAGCTGACGTTAGATGCCACGATAGCGCGCCGCGATACACCACAAGGGCAAAGTGGATATCTCGGTGTAAGCCCAACATTTGAGCCTTGGCCAGAAGGGTATGTGTTTACGCATCAATATGGCATTATAGAGGCTATTGGGAAGGCGCTAGATAAAACATGGCGTCTTATGACACTCAGTGTCGAAATGATAGGTAAGCTCATCACGGGCGACGTGTCAGTGAAGAATTTGAGTGGGCCTATCTCAATTGCTCAAGGTGCGGGAACAAGTGCTGGGTATGGACTTGCGTACTTTTTGAGTTTTCTTGCCTTAATAAGCGTAAATTTAGGCATAATAAATTTATTACCCTTGCCCATGCTTGACGGTGGTCACCTCATGTTTTTTATCGTGGAGTGGATCACAGGCAAACCTGTGCCTGAAGCGGTGCAGGAATGGGGTTACAGAATAGGTGGCGTGCTTCTGTTTATGATCATGGGTATCGCAATTTTTAACGATATCGCTCGCATAACCTGATACAAATCAGGAAGTACAAAACAGCTAATACAAAACGCGGCCAGGAAAAGAAAAATAGATGAAGTTAAAACAGTTAGTAGCAGCCGGAGCCATTCTTTCCAGTGCTAGCTTTGCCAATGCTGCGGCGCAAGACAGTGAATTTGTCGTTGAAGACATTCGCGTAGAAGGTTTGCAACGAGTTGCACTTGGTGCAGCCTTAACCTACTTGCCCGTTCAAGTTGGCGACGAGCTTAATACATTCAGGGTAACGCAGCTTATTCGCTCGTTGTACTCTTCAACTCACTTTGAAAATGTTGAAATTCTTCGCGATGGCAATACGCTTGTTGTGCGTGTGTCTGAACGTCCAACTATCAGTAATATTATTTTTGATGGCAATGATGACATTAAAGATGAGCAACTTCAGGAAAGCTTGGACGGAAACGGGGTTCGCATTGGTGAGCCGCTTGATAAGACCGTACTAACCTCTATTGAGAATGGCCTGAAAGACTTCTTTTACAGCATCGGTAAATATAATGCTGATGTAACGGCTATCATAACGCCGCTACCGCGTAATCGTGTTGACTTGAAATTACTTTTCGAAGAAGGCGACGCGGCTGAAATTGAACAAATTAATATTGTAGGTAACGAGATCTTCTCAGACGAAGAGCTGATGGAGGCTTTTGAGCTACAATACGACACGCCTTGGTGGGATTTTCTATCGGAAACTCGCTACCAGCAGCAAACGTTGCAAGGGGACATGGAAACGCTGCGTAACCATTACTTAAACCGTGGCTACCTTCGCTTTAATGTTGACTCTACGCAGGTTTCGATGACACCTGAAAAATCAGGTATCTACATTGCCATGAACGTAACAGAAGGTGAGCAATACACCATTTCTGAAGTGGAATTGGTAGGCGACGTACTCGGACACGAAGAGTATATTGAACGCGTGCTTCCGCTTACTACGGGTGAACTCTATAACCAAGCCGAAGTAACGTATACAGAAGAATTTATCAGTAAGTATCTTGGTCGCTTCGGGTACGCTTACCCAACAGTAACTACGGTTCCTGAAATTAATGACGAAGACAAAACGGTTAAGCTCACGCTGTCTGTTGACCCAGGTAAGCGTATATACGTCAACCGTATTAAGTTTAACGGCAACGTGGTAACAGCAGATAACGTACTACGTCAGAACGTGAGTCAGATGGAAGGCACGTGGCTTTCGAATAACTTACTGGAGTCTTCTAAGAACCAGCTTTCTCGTCTTACCTATATGGAAGAAGTTGAGTTTGAAACGGTACGTATTCCGGGGTCGGAAGATAAAGTAGACGTTAATTTTAACGTCAAAGAACAGCCTTCGGGCTCGTTCAACGCAGGTATTGGTTACGGTGATAGAACGAAACTTAGCCTGCAGGCGGGTATCCAACAAGATAACTTCTTAGGTACAGGTAAACGAGTAGGCCTGAACCTAAGTACGGTATCTTACCAGCGTAGTGCGCAAATCACGTATAACGACCCTTACTTTACCATTGATGGTATCAGCTTGGGTGGAAGCATAGGCTACAGTGAATTCGACGGCTCTGACTTTAACGTAATCCAGTACAACTCAAAACGTTGGTCTATTGGTGCGAACATTGGTTATCCGATTAACGAGTTCAACCGTATCAACTTCGGTTTGACCTACAGCAATGTTGAGCTATTCAACCGTGGCTACTATGAGCAGACTGAACAGTTCTATAATCAGTTTACTAACGGTGAAGACCCAGACGCAGCGATTAAATACGATAGCTATTTGGCTAGCATTAGTTGGAGCAGAAGTACGCTTAACCGCGGTTTGTTCCCAACCGCCGGTTCATCTCAGCGAGCGTCATTCAGTATTACCACGCCAAACTCAGACGTTAACTACTTCAAGACCGTATTTGACGGTAAGTGGTACTTCCCATTATCTCGTAACCAGCGTTGGTCTTTCCTAGCGCGTGTACGTCTTGGCTACGGTAATGGTTATGGTGATATTAACGGCAATGAACAAATATTACCGTTTACAGAGAACTTTACTGCGGGTGGTTCAGACTCACTACGTGGCTTTGAAAACAACACGGTAGGTCCTCGCGGTATATTCTTAGGCAATACGGGTACCATTGTTGGGCCTGACGGTGAAGTGTTCCCAGGCGATCCAGCTGATGCGCAGCTATCTTGGTCAACGCGAAGCCTAGGTGGTAACGCGATGGCCCTTGGTGGTATAGAACTTATAGTTCCTACACCGTTTGTTGAAGAAGAAATGGATAACTCAGTTCGCACAAGTTTGTTTGTGGATGTGGGTAACGTGTGGGATACTGAGTTCGACTATGACTATTACCGTCAGTTTGACATAGCATCATCGCAAAATGGCGAGCTATTGGACTATTCTGACTGGAGCCTGTATCGTAGCTCGGCAGGTATATCAGTCCAGTGGATATCGCCAATGGGACCGATGGTATTCAGCTTCTCGAAAGCGATACAGCAACGTGATGGTGACGATGCGAGATTCTTCACTTTCAACATTGGTCAAACTTTCTAAGACATTAAAGCGAGCGTGTTTTTAGGCGCGCTCTATAATAAGATTTACAAAAGGAGTTCCCTTTGAAACAGTTGGTTAAACATATCGTTGCAGGAGCAATGCTGGGTAGCGCTTTAGTTAGTACATCTGTAATGGCAGAGCAGAAAGTTGCAGTTGTCGATGTGCAAGGTATTTTCCAAGCGATGCCTCAAGCGGCTGAAATTCAAAACGCTATTCAGGCTGAATTTAAAGATCAGCTTGAAGAAGTGAATCAACTGCAGCGTGATGGTCAGTTCTACGCAGAACGTCTTCAGCGCGACGCGGCGACTATGAGCGATGCAGAGAAGAAAGAACTAGAACAAAAAATCTTGTCAGTGCGTGAAGAGCTAGCTAAAAAAGGTCAACCTTTACAGCAAAACATTCAACGTCGCAGCAACGAAGAGCGCAACAAGCTTCTTGGCCTAATCAAGCAAGCTATTGACTCTGTTGCAGCAAAGCAAGGTTATGACCTAGTACTTAACTCTGGTGCAGTTGCGTTTGCAAAAGAAGAGCACGATTTATCTGAGCAAGTTCTTCAGCAAGTAAGCAAAACTAACTAATAACTGCGCTAGTCAGTTGTAAAATTTATCAGACCAACTCCCCAAAGGTGTTGGTCTGATTTGTTTTTTGCGCTTAACAGCGTATGGTTGCCGCCGTTTTTAGTTTTTACGGCGAGTTTGACCAGAATGCCAATCAATCATCTGTATTGGTATAAAATAGTTGTAGGTCATGCTTGTATACAGGAGAAAGTTTTTGGCCAATTCACTTAATACCATCGAAATTCAGGAAATATTGGAACTGTTACCTCATCGGTATCCATTCCTACTTGTTGATCGTGTAACAGACTATGTTCTGGGTGAGTCTGTAAAGGCTTATAAGAATATCACTATCAATGAGCCGTGTTTCATGGGGCACTTCCCTGAACAGCCAATTTTCCCAGGGGTATTAATTCTTGAAGCAATGGCACAAGCTGCCGGTGTTTTAGGATTTAAGACAATGGGTAACAATGATAAGTTATACTTGTATGCAGGGATTGATAACGCACGCTTTAAGCGTCCTGTTGTTCCAGGCGACAGGCTTGAGTTTGATGTTGCTCTAGTTAAAGAGCGCAGAGGGATTTGGAAATTTAAAGGCACTGCAAGCGTTGATGGCGATATCGCTTGTGTTGCAGAGTTTATGTGTGCGATGAGAGAGATAGCTTAACGTGATCCATCCAACTGCGGTAATTTCAGAAAGTGCAACGATTGGTGAAAATGTCACCATTGGCCCATTTTGTGTGGTAGACGACAACGTCACCATAGGCGATGGCTGTATTCTGAAATCACATGTGGTGGTACGCGGCCCAACGCGTATCGGTAAAAACAATAAATTTTATCAGTTTTCTTCAATTGGTGAAGACTGCCAAGATAAGAAGTATGCGGGCGAGCCTACTGAACTTGTCATCGGTGACGATAACGAGTTTAGGGAAGGGGTAACCGTTCACCGAGGCACTATTCAAGACAACAGCATTACCATAATCGGTTCTCGCTGTTTATTTATGGCCAACTCTCACGTTGCCCATGATTGTGTTCTTGGCAACGACATTATTATTGCAAACAGTGTTGCGATTGCTGGCCATGTTCACATGGACGACCACGTCATTGTTGGCGGTGCCGCAGGTATTCACCAGTTTTGTAAGATTGGTGCTCATTCGTTCTTGGGGGCTGGCGGCATTATTCTGCGCGACGTGCCTCCCTTTGTTATGGTCAGCGGTCAGAAAAATATTCCTCAGGGTATTAATTCTGAAGGACTTAAGCGTCGTGGCTTCAGTAAAGAAGAAGTTATGGCCATTAAACGCGCTTACAAAGCAATATACCGTGAAGGCAATACCGTAGACGAAGCCATTGAAAAACTTGCCGAACCCGCACAGGAGTTCCCTGGTGTGGCCCTTATGGTGAAGTTCTTACAAGACTCTGAGCGAGGCATTATTCGCTAATTATGTCTACGCCTATCCGTATCGGCATGGTTGCCGGAGAGCCCTCTGGTGACGTGCTTGCCGCCGGAATGGTTGCAGAGTTAAAACGCCAATACCCTGATGCGGTTATCGAAGGTATTGGCGGTCCAAATATGATAAACGCGGGTTTTCATAGTCTGTTCGATATGGAAACCTTGTCGGTTATGGGACTTGTTGAAGTTCTCTCCCATCTACCTGCCATCTTGAAAGTTAAAAAGCAACTTCTTGCTCACTTCGAGCAAAATCCGCCAGATATTTTTGTGGGTATTGATGCGCCTGAT
Organism: Alteromonas sp. KUL17; assembly: GCF_006538305.1. Classification (NCBI taxonomy): domain Bacteria; kingdom Pseudomonadati; phylum Pseudomonadota; class Gammaproteobacteria; order Alteromonadales; family Alteromonadaceae; genus Alteromonas; species Alteromonas sp. KUL17. Next base: position 24,241 of record NZ_BJKJ01000001.1, on the reverse strand, counting down.
TTTAATCTAAGAGTAGAAAAAGCGCTTAAAGCACGCGGTATCAAAACCATGCACTATGTGAGTCCTACTGTGTGGGCGTGGCGTGAAAAGCGCATCCATAAAATAGCGAAAGCGACTAATCGTGTGTTGGGTTTATTTCCTTTCGAGCAGCAGGTTTACGATAAATACCATGTTCCCTATACCTTTGTGGGACACACAATGGCTGACGCTATAGCAATTGAGCCCGACCAAAGTGTGGCAAGACAGGCATTTGGTGTTGATAGTGGTGCTTCCGTATTGGCTGTACTTCCAGGCTCACGCAGAGGCGAAGTAGAAACGCTACTTCCAGTATTTCTGGAGACCATAGAAGCTATTCATGCTAAACGCAGCGACATTCAATTTCTTATCCCTGCTGCTAACGAACATCGTCTTGCACAAATAAAAGCACTCTTGCTGGAAGCCAATAATGCAGAGGAACGTTTACCCATTCAGGTAACGCAAGGCACATCGCGAGATGCGATGATAGCTAGCGATGTTATCTTGCTTGCTTCAGGCACGGCTACCTTAGAGGCCATGTTATGCAAGCGCCCCATGGTGGCCGCTTATTTACTTGCACCACTCACGTATAAAATTATGCAGCGTTTGTATAAAGCGCCTTTCTTCACGTTGCCAAATCTATTGGCTAATGAAGCTATTATTCCTGAATTACTACAAGAAGAAGTAAATGCAGAGAATATGAGCAATCAGCTACTCAACTTCTTCGAAAGTGATAATTCAGCCCTTATTTCCCGTTTCACCGACCTCCACCATACGCTAAAATGCAACGCTGATAAAACAGCAGCAAAAGCTGTCGTGGAGGAATTGTTTGCATAAGTTAATTGCCGGCGTTGATGAAGTAGGTCGTGGCCCGTTAGTCGGTGATGTGGTCACCGCCGCGGTCATTCTCGACCCTGAAAATCCCATTGAAGGGCTAACGGACTCTAAAAAACTGAGTGAAAAAAAGCGCGTAGCGCTTGCCCAAGAAATTCGTGAAAAAGCACTCTACTGGAATATAGGTAGAGCTAGCCCTGAAGAAATAGATAAGCTTAATATACTGCACGCTACCATGCTCGCCATGATCCGCGCAGTGGAAGGCCTGCCAGTAAGGCCTGACTTTGTGCGCGTAGACGGTAACCGGGTTCCTGCGTGGAATTTTGAGTCTGAAGCGGTAGTGAAAGGCGATAGCCTGCACGCAGAAATTTCAGCGGCTTCCATTATTGCCAAAGTAGAGCGAGACAACGATATGATTTCGCTTCACGAGGCCTACCCGCAATATAACTTTGCCGGGCACAAAGGTTACCCCACAAAAGCACACTTTGAAGCCATCGCTGAATATGGCATCTTAGATTGCTATCGAAAAAGTTTTAAACCTGTAAAAGCGCTACTCGAAGAGAAATAACATCATGTCATCGCCATTTATTCATTTACGTGTTCACAGCGACTTTTCGATGATGGACGGCCTGAATAAGGTTAAACCTATTCTAGGTAAAGTGGCCGCGCTTGGCATGCCTGCCGTGGCGATCACCGACCAAATGAATATGTGTGGCTTGGTAAAGTTTTATTCCGAGGCACATAACTTAGGTATTAAGCCCATCATCGGCACTGATTTTTGGGTTACTAATGAAGTCTTTGGCGATGAACCTTTCAGACTAACCCTTATTGCAATGAACAATGAGGGATATAAGAATATTACTATTCTTATATCCAAGGCCTATCTTCGCGGGCATCTCTCACACCGAGCGGTCATTGATCAAGAATGGTTGGCAGAGCACAGTGAAGGTGTGATTGTATTATCGGGTGCACAGCATGGTGATGTTGGTGTGGGTTTAATGAAAAACAACGCCAAAATTCTCGACAGTGCCCTCGAGTTTTATAAAACTCATTTTCCCGACCGCTTTTATTTAGAGCTTATTAGAACCGGTAGACAGGGTGAAGAGGATTACTTGCACCTTGCCGTTGAGCTAGCTGAGCAGCGTGATTTACCCGTGGTAGCCACCAATGAAGTGTGCTTTATTGATCGTGAAGGCTTTGATGCTCACGAAATTCGTGTATGTATTCATGATGGCTACACGCTTGATGATAACCGCCGCCCTAAACGATACAGCGACCAGCAATATCTGCGCACTGCTGAGGAAATGGTTGAGTTATTTAGCGACATTCCTGAAGCCATAGAAAATACGGTTGAAATTGCCAAGCGCTGTAACGTTACCGTACGGTTAAACGAGTACTTCTTGCCGCAATTTCCAACCGGCGGCATGACCACCGAAGACTTCTTGGTTAAGGTGTCTGAAGAGGGGTTGGAAGAACGACTAGAATTTCTATTCCCAGATGAAGAAGTGCGCAAAGCGAAACGTCCAGAGTACGATGACCGACTTCGCATTGAGCTTGAAGTTATCAACCAAATGGGTTTCCCAGGCTACTTCCTTATTGTAATGGAGTTCATTCAGTGGAGTAAGGATAACGGAATTCCGGTAGGGCCAGGGCGGGGTTCTGGTGCGGGCTCATTAGTGGCTTATGCCCTAAAAATTACCGACCTAGACCCGCTTGAATTCGACTTGCTATTCGAACGTTTCTTGAACCCAGAGCGTGTATCCATGCCCGACTTCGACGTCGACTTCTGTATGGATAGACGAGACGAGGTAATCGACCACGTTGCTGAGCTTTATGGGCGTCAGGCGGTATCGCAGATCATTACGTTTGGTACTATGGCGGCAAAAGCGGTAGTGCGCGACGTAGGCCGCGTACTTGGTCACCCATACGGCTTCGTAGACAGAATCTCAAAGCTGATTCCACCAGATCCAGGCATGACGCTTGAAAAGGCGTTTAAAGCAGAGCCACAGCTACCAGAAGTTTATGAAAGCGATGAGGAAGTGAAAGACCTTATCGATATGGCGCGAATACTTGAAGGGGTTACCCGAAATGCCGGTAAGCACGCCGGTGGTGTTGTTATTGCGCCAACCACAATCACAGATTTCTCGCCTTTGTATTGTGATGACGAAGGTAAAAACCCCGTAACCCAGTTCGACAAAACGACGTTGAAACGGCGGGCTTGGTAAAATTCGACTTCTTAGGTCTTCGTACGCTGACTATTATTCAGTGGGCAATAGATATGATCAAAGAAGGGAAGAACGTTGATGTCGATATCAGCGCTATTCCTCTTGAAGATCCTAAGAGTTTCAGAACCCTTCAAAACGCCGAGACAACTGCGGTATTCCAGCTGGAATCTCGCGGTATGAAAGAGCTAATTAAGCGCCTTAAACCTGACTGCTTCGAAGATATTATCGCACTGGTGGCCCTGTTCCGTCCGGGCCCGCTGCAATCAGGCATGGTAGATAACTTTATTGACCGTAAGCACGGACGTGAAGAAATTTCCTACCCCGATGCTGAATATCAGCACGAGTGCTTGAAAGAAATTCTAGAGCCTACCTATGGCATTATCTTGTATCAGGAACAGGTAATGCAGATAGCCCAGGAAATGGCGGGCTACTCGCTGGGCGGCGCTGACTTGCTTCGTCGTGCGATGGGTAAGAAAAAGCCTGAAGAGATGGCCAAGCAGCGCGGCACGTTCGCCGAAGGTGCGAAGGGCAATAATATTGACCCGGACCTTGCGATGAAAATCTTCGACTTGGTAGAAAAGTTCGCGGGTTACGGGTTTAACAAATCTCACTCTGCCGCTTATGCCTTGGTGTCTTACCAAACCCTGTGGCTGAAAGTGCATTATCCTGCGGAATTCATGGCTGCGGTAATGTCGGCGGATATGGATAACACCGATAAAATCGTGACGCTTGTCGATGAATGTGAGCGCATGGGCATCGAAATACTACCGCCAGATTTAAATGCAGGTAAATACAAATTTACCGTCGATAGCGAAGGGCGCATTGTTTACGGTATCGGTGCGATTAAAGGGGTAGGTGAAGGCCCAATTGAAGCGATTATTGAAGCGCGGGAGACCCAAGGGGCATTTAAAGATCTTTTTGATTTCTGCGCCAAGATAGACATTAAACGGGTAAACAAGCGAGTGCTAGAAAAGCTAGTATTAGCGGGGGCAATGGACAACTTAGGTCCCCATCGCGCTAGCCTTATGGCGAGTTTACCCGAAGCCCTTGCCGCCGCTGGACAGCATGCAAAAGCCGAGTCTTTTGGTCAGTCAGACATGTTTGGCCTACTGACTACCGAGCCAGAAGACGTGAAGCAAGCGTTTGCCGATGTCCCTGAGTGGCCTGAAAAAGTATGGCTAGAAGGTGAAAAAGACACGCTAGGCTTGTACTTAACCGGCCACCCCATCAATCAGTACGCGGAAGAACTGCGTTACTACACCGACGGTCGATTAGTTGATTTAAAACCAACCAACAAAGACCAAATGGCCAGTGCAGTAGGACTGGTGCTTGGCGTGCGTGTTATGACGAACAAGCGGGGTCGTCGCTGGGCCATAGTGACACTGGATGATAAGAGTGCCAGAATAGACGTACGTTTCTTCCCCGATATGTACGAACAGTTCGAAAGTGTGTTAGAAACTGACAGAATATTGCTTATAAAGGGACAGGTCAGCTTTGATGATTTCTCTGGGGGCAATACAATCACCGCCCGTGATGTAATGGACATTGTTCAGGCACGAGAGAAAAACGCGAGAGCGCTGGCACTTAATATTGATACCCAGCTGCTTGAACCGAAGAAAATGAGTCAGATGCAATCTATCCTGCAGGCATTTAACGGTGGAAGTTGTCCTGTTCAGTTAGCGGTAACCCATCCAGACGCTGAAGTAATCTTAGCGTGTGGTGCAAGATGGTACGTTACCCCTGAAGACCAACTTTTGCACGATCTCAAACAATGTTTGGGAGACAAAGCCGTTTCAATTCTCTACCATTAAGGGTAAGAGTTCGATAGATTGGACATCTCGCGTTTGCATAGACGAGCGTAGTACGAATAGGACATGAAATGAGTATACAGTTTTTGGACTTTGAACAGCCAATAGCCGAACTAGAAGCAAAAATTGAAGAGCTTAGGTTGGTGAATCAAGGTGGCGAGTTTGACGTTGGTATCGAAGAAGAAATCAATAAGCTTCGCGGTAAAAGCGCAGAGCTGACTAAAAAGATCTTTTCTGATCTTGGCGCATGGCAAGTTTCTCAACTTGCACGTCACCCAATGCGTCCGTACACGTTAGATTACATTCCTCGTATTTTTACCGAATTCGACGAGCTTGCTGGCGACCGTGCCTTTGCTGACGATAAAGCGATTGTTGGTGGCCCAGCAATGCTAGATGATCAGCCGGTGATGATTATTGGTCATCAAAAAGGGCGTGACACTAACGAAAAATTAAGCGTAACTTCGGTATGCCTAAACCAGAAGGCTACCGTAAAGCCTTGCGTCTTATGAAGATGGCCGAGCGCTTCAATATGCCTATCATCACCTTTATCGATACGCCGGGAGCGTATCCTGGTGTTGGCGCTGAAGAGCGCGGCCAGAGTGAGGCAATCGCGAAGAACCTATTCGAGATGGCTGAGCTTACTGTTCCAATCGTGTGTACCGTAATCGGTGAAGGTGGTTCAGGTGGTGCACTCGCGATTGGTGTTGGCGATCGCGTTAATATGCTTCAATATTCTACGTACTCGGTTATTTCACCAGAAGGTTGTGCGTCTATTTTGTGGAAAAGCGCAGAAAAAGCACCACTCGCTGCTGAAGCGATGGGCGTAAGTGCGCCACAAATTAAAGAGCTAGGCCTGATTAACAATATTGTTGAAGAGCCTCTAGGTGGTGCGCATCGCGATCATAATGGCATGGCGGCTAATTTGAAGGCCGTCATTAAGCAGCAGCTTAACCAGCTTAAAGAGCTAGATAAGACTAAATTGATGGAAGAGCGTTACCAGCGTTTGATGTCGTTCGGTTATTGCTAAGCTCATTATAAGTTCATTAAGAAAACTAGCATGAAAAGTGAATTTAGCCGTTATGTACAGCTGCGTTCTATCAGTTTAAACGCTTGCTATAAAAACTAGCGAGCGGCGGCTTAATTCATGTCGGTCATGTAATGTCGTATACGAATAAGGGGGTTGTTTACCAAAGGTAACCAACCCCCTTGTGTTATTAGAAAGTGTGTTATTAGAAAGCTAGTGCTTAGCCAAATACAAAGTTAAACCTCAGTAAAATATAGCGTTGAAAGAATAAGGTATTACCGGTCTGTGACCCCTCTACAATCCCCAACAATCGAACATATCGTCAACCGCATAGCGACATCTCTCACTGATGTAGAGCTACCACTTCAAACGCCACTCGTCGTTGCTTACAGCGGTGGTGTGGATTCGACCGTTCTGCTCCAAGCCGTTATTGCATATAGGGAGCAGTTTGATAGCCCAATTCATGCTGTACATGTACATCACGGTTTAAGTGATAATGCCGAACAGTGGGCAAAGCACTGCGAATTACAGTGTCGTCTTGAAGACGTAGCATTTCATTTGTATCGAGTTGATGTTGATACGGGGTCGAGAAAAAGCCTGGAAGCAGAAGCGCGTAAGGTTCGATACAACGCATTGTTAGAAGTGTGTGACCAAATAGGCGGTGTACTGTTATTGGGACAACATGCCGAAGATCAGCTTGAAACCGTATTGCTTCAGCTTAAACGCGGTGCTGGTCCTCAGGGCTTAGCGGGTATGGGAGAAGTTCAGTACCGAGGTGACACCTTGATAATGCGCCCTATGCTAGCACTAGAGAAAGCCGAGATTGTGGCTTATGCCGAAGAAGAAATGTTGCAGTGGGTTGAGGATGAATCTAATCAGCAAAATAGCTTTGATAGGAACTTCTTAAGGAACGAAATTATACCTCACTTGCTGGCGCGATGGCCTAAGTTAACCAAAACCGTGGGGCGCAGCGCAGAGCTTTGTGCCGAGCAAAGTGCATTAGTTAGCGATTCGGCCCAGCAATATTTTAAAGATTGTAAACGCACAGAACTAAGACTAGACGGGCTAAAACTCGCTACATTGTCTTTACCTTGGCAGGCTATGGTCATCCGCGCGTGGTTTCGAGCTCAAGGCCAACTGTCGCCGTCAAAAGCACAGACAGACCAAGTTCTCGCAATGCTAAAGGCAAAGCACGACGCAACCCCTGAAGTGAACTTTAAATGGGGCAGGGTAATACGGTTTGACCAAGACCTTTATTGGGTGGTGAACGCTACTCATGAAGTACCGCAAAACCTAGAATTAGCGCCCAACCAAGATATCGCGCTTCCTTGGCTTAGAGGCCATATTCGAATTGCAGTACCAAAGGCGCGAGAAGAAGATACCGTTTCTCTGCAAACCAATGCTCGCAACCTTAAAGTAAAGCCAGAAAATGCGAACGTATCTAAGTTGCTGAAAGAATGGTTTAAGGTATGGCGCGTGCCAAGATGGGAGCGAAACGGCGTGCCGGCAATCTTGATTAACGACGAGCCTGTCGCACTGATTGTTGAAGGACGTTGTGTTTATCTGCAGCCCAAAGCGCCAGATATAGAAATAACCTTTAGTCTCGACTGAATCTATGTAGCACTAAAAGTGCCGTTTTTTGAAAGGGCTAGATACTCTTGCTTATGGTATCCATGGCAATAATGTGCAAAAGCGGCATTGCTTTGCCGCCATCCTGATAAATTCGAATCGCGACGTTACGCTGCGTGATAGCTATTTTTTCCAGAATTTTTCACGCGATACAGGGCGTTGTCAGCACGGTCAAATAGGCTACTCATCGTATCGCCGTCGCGATAAATCGCGCCGCCAAGGCTGGTTGATACGCCTAAGCGAGATAAGTAGCTAGAGCTATTGATACTCATTTGAATACGCTGGGCTGCACAAGCTAGCTGCTGTTGCGACTGACAGTCTAGCAAACAACAAAACTCATCGCCGCCATAGCGAAATGCTTCGTCTTCGTCTCGCAGGACGTTAGATAAATGTGATGCAACATGGACAAGTACTTTGTCACCTTCGCCATGACCAAAATTATCATTCACATACTTAAAGTTGTCTAAGTCGATCACCAAAAGTGCGAAAGGATCATCGTGTCTTTGCGCCCAGCCGAGTTGTCTTGTCATTGACTGCTCAAAGCCCGCTCGGTTACCTAAGCCAGTTAACACATCTTTAGTCGCCATCTGTTGCACACGCATCAATGAAAGAGCGTGCTTTACTTGTTTTCCAAATAAATCATGCAGTTGGAATAGACTCTCCCGTTGCGATAACGACAAGGGTGAACTAATGTAGTAATAGACATGAGCTTGATCGCCATTAACGGCATTGGCACCTTGTAGTGGTAAATCAATGAGTGTTGACGATATCTTTGCATTACCGTACACCCAACGCGAGTCAAAGTCAGACAAGCTAAACCCGACAATAGGTAACAACGTGTTTAGCTGCTGAAAATACACGCCACCTAACTCTTGTAGTTCAAGAGTAGAAAGTAGCTGCGTGATAAAGCCTGATAATTCACTAAAAGAGAGTGATTTACCTGTGCTCTCAGCAGGGTAAAAATTGTTATGTTGTGTGCTATCGTAGACTGACGTTGAAAAATCCACAGTAGTGCCCCTATACAAAATGCGTTGATATGCAAAGAAACAAGTGTCAAAGCCCTGACGTTTCTGTGGCCACATCTGCATTTTCGCGGAATTTATGGCGATCACAGCGGCAAAACTTGCCGGATCTGCATTTACACAGGGGATTTTGCAAACTAGATGCCAACAAAGTGTTTCAGGCACTAGTCTTTAGTTTAAAACGTAAAATCGCGTGATTTATCGCGCTTGTTTTACAAATGGAAGTTTATGTAGCTTTAGGAGGTAGTGTGGGGACGAGCTTTTTAAATATCGTGATATTGATGTTTATATCGGTATGTGCGGTCGCATTATTTAAACGCATTCATCTCCCTCCTATTCTTGCTTATCTGTTTGCCGGCGTACTCGCGGGTCCGCAACTATTATCTGTGTTTGCCCACCCAGAAGAAATGCACCTGCTTGCTGAAGTGGGCATAGTGTTTTTGCTCTTTTCACTTGGTCTTGAGTTCTCGTTACCCAAATTGTTGGCAATGCGCTCTTTAGTATTCGGTGTAGGATTAGGGCAAATGGTGTTTACCACGGCAGTGTTTACCTGTGTTCCTCTGTTTCTCGGCATTCCAATGAGTGCGTCCATCATTATTGGTGGTACGCTGGCGTTAAGCTCAACCGCTATTGTAATTAAGCAAGCTACCGAAATGGGCATTCTTAATAACAGGCGTACACAATTAGCGGTGAGTATCTTACTCTTTCAAGACTTAGCGGTGGTTCCGTTCCTAATTGCTATTCCTCTTTTAGCCCAGACCGGTGAAGTAAGTATTGCGCTAGCTTTAGGCGAGGCGTTGCTTAAAGGTGTGTTTGTCATTGCGTTTCTAATGTCAGTGGGTAAGTGGTTACTACCTTGGGTGTTTAGAGAGGTAGCAAGAACAAGGACTGACGAGCTGTTTGTTCTGACCACTATATTGATTGCCCTATTGGCAGGAGGGCTAACTTATTACTTCGGGCTGTCCATGGCGCTAGGCGCTTTCTTGGCGGGTATGATGTTGGGGGAAAGCCAATACAAGTATCAACTTGAAGCCGACATTCGTCCGTTTCGAGATATTTTAATGGGGTTATTTTTTGTTACCGTGGGTATGCAGTTAGAACTCACTGTACTGTGGAACAGCCTGTTTGAGATTGTTTTTGGCGTTTTTGCTTTGATGATAGTTAAAGTCATTTTAGTAAGAGGCGCATCTCTATTAGTTAAAACCGATGCAATAGATGGCTGGTCTGCTGGGGTTAAACTTTGTCAGATTGGCGAGTTTAGTTTTGTAATTGCTGCGCTTGCTACGACACACGGCGTGTTAACGTCAGAGCAGTCATCGCTGATTGTGTGTATGGGTGTAATCAGTATGGCGTTAACCCCGTGGCTTATGAATAACAGCGTCACTATAGCAAGGCGTATTGTTAACAAGGATATCTCGTTCGATGACAATGTGAGCTTTAGTAATGCAGAGCCGTTAACCAACCACGTCATTATTTGTGGGTTTGGCCGCGTTGGACAGTCGGTAGCTCGCATGCTGAAAATGGAAGGCATTCATTTTGTTGCCATAGATATGGATCCTGTCAGAGTACACGAGAGTCGAAACGCGGGAGAGCCCGTCATCTTCGGTGATGCGAGTCAAAAAGATATATTGATTACTGCCAATGTAGAAGGTGCCAAGCTTGTGCTTGTTACGTTTGATCAAGTCGATAAGGCCAAGCAGGTGATAACGCAGACCCGAAGCATTACGAGCACTACAGATGTTATGGTGCGTACCAAACGAGACTACCAGCTTGAAAGCCTATACAGCGCGGGTGCCAATCAAGTCGTGCCAGAGCTGCAAGAGGGGAGCTTGATGTTGGTATCGCAGGTGCTGCATTACGCCGGCGTGCCGATGTCTCGCATTTTGAAACGGGTGCGAGCTGAGAGAAAAGGTCGCTATGATCATATGCACGGCTTTTACCCGGGAGAAACAACAGAGATCACTTACGGCACAGAAGACAAGTTAGAGTTTATCCATGCTGTGGTGTTGTCCGAACACGCTTCCTGTATTGGCAAAGCCATAAAAGATATCGATTTCTCGAGAATGCGAGTAGCGATTAAGGGCCTAAGGCGGGATGGAAATGAAGTTAAAGACCCAGACCAAGACGCTATTTTGCAAGCCCATGACGTGCTAGTGATTGCGGGTAAACCCCGGCGTGTAGAGCGAGCAGAGCGAAAACTATTAGAAGGGAGCTAGCACGCAGTTAAACTTAGCGTTGTTTAATCTAGCGCGCTTGCCATGGAACGTGTGTTGAATTACGTGAGTTCAAGCTTACGCTACGCGGTCGCTTTCTAAGTCTGCAAATTGCTTTTTTAGGTCGTAGCGCTCGTCTGTCACTATCTTCTCAAGCACAGAAACTCGTTCCTTAAGCTCTGCAATTTCGGCTTTATAAGCATCGGTTTCTTTGCTGCTAAGTTTCTTCTTACTTTTGTCTTTTGCACTTTCGACAATGGTAACTAAGGCCCAGGCACAAATGGCTACTATTGCAATCGCGGTCATATTCACGGTGGTATCCCTCACAAATGGCTTTAAAACAGTGTAGGTGAAAATTTGGCCTGTTGCCTAATTCACCCCGTATTTAGTTAAATACTTATCGGTAAAATTACTGCTTCGCTTCAGGTACTATAGCGGTTATCTAACATACTTTTTAGTAAAAAATGTAACCTGTTAAGTCCATCACACTAGCAGTGTTATAATGAGAGATTGCAAGTAGGTTGCCAAGTGACAAAAGTCATTACTTTCTAAGAAGTTAGAATGTTTACCTAAGCTAATACAAAATAAATGTTAATGAATTTCACCAAGTAAAGTAGCAAAATTGACGAATGAGTGACCAAAATAGCAACCGTCCAACACCAAATTTCGACCTTGCAAACAAGCAAACGCAAGAAAAAGAGGCTGTGAAGGAGCCGTTGACTGAAATCGCAATGGAAGACATCGCGACAGAAGAAGACATAATGTGGATGAGGCATGCGTTAACGCTTGCCGATAAGGCTGAGTCGATTGGTGAGGTGCCAGTCGGCGCCTGCGTAGTATTAAACGGTGAGCTTATCGGTGAAGGCTTCAATACGCCGATAACGGATAATGACCCATCTGCGCATGCAGAGCTACGCGCTGTTAAAGAAGCAGCAGCTGCGGTGCAAAACTACCGACTTATTGATGCTACGTTGTATGTGACATTAGAGCCCTGCTCTATGTGCGCAGGTATGCTGGTACATGCACGGGTAAAGCGGGTGGTGTTTGGCGCAAAGGATGCGAAGACAGGCGCTGCGGGCTCGGTCATGAACCTATTGCAACATCCTGCGCTTAATCATCAACTTGAGGTTGTATCTGGCGTATTAGCTGATGAATGTGCTAACAAATTGTCAGATTTTTTTCGCAAGCGCAGGAAAGAAATAAAGGCTGCCAAAAAGGCGAAAAGACTGCTAGAGGGGGATGCTTCAAACTAATTTATAGCGTTGCCTGAAGTTGTGCTTATTCGTGTTTTCGCCCATTTGGTATATACCGGTTACATGGTCAATCATTGTGAACCAGATGGCATAGAGGTGGCTTAGCCAGGCGTACGGGTTAACTGAGTGAACATATCGCTGGTAACAAATAGCTTGCGGCGCTGAAGTACTTTTTGGTGACAACGCTTAAGCATAAGTCTGCGTCTGTTGTTGTTTTTCAATTTTATTCCTTTTTTCATAAATCGATTTTTTTTCATTTGTTCTCCTTTCTCGCGTTGTGGCCACTTTATGTTTTTCGTGACCACTTTTCTTCCTTCGTGCGCAGCTCTCTTTATTTGAACAAGTCTCACGTTATTCGAGAGATGTTGTCATTTAAGAGCTGCAGCTCTTCTAGAGCTTGTCATCGTTGAGAAAATAATTATTACTGAGAAAGTAAGTCAGTGTCTGACTAACTTCTTTTTAGGGTACAGTACAAAGATGACATCGAAATGACAGTTTTCAAGAGAGAAGCAAGGTGAACTGCGTCAAATTTTTCCTTGTTCGTCCAACCATACTAAGCTGTCATAATAACGACGAATATTTTCCACATACTGTAACGCTTCATCGCCTCTTGCATAGCCATAGCGAGTAGTACGGTAATATTTCTTTTGCCTAAGCTGTGGCAAGCGACGCTTTACATCTACCCAAAGGTCTGGATTGCCACCTTGTTGCTCGGTAAGAATGCGTGCGTCTTCTAAATGGCCCATACCTATATTATACGACGCCATAGCCATCCAGGTTCTATCTGGCTCGCTAATTCGCGCAGGTATGCGATTGAGCAAACTGGCAAAATAACGAGAGCCTCCGCGAATGCTTTGTTCAGGATCGGTTCTGTCATCTACGTTCCAGTCACTTGCCGTATCCATGGTGAGCATCATTAGACCGCGAACGCCAGTTCTTGAAATAGCGTCACTGTCCCAGTGACTTTCTTGATAACTCATGGCCGCAAGCAGTCGCCAGTCTAATTCACCTGCATACTGTTGAAATAAGGGTTTGTATTGGGCAAGTGCTGTCTCGGCGGCATAATTAAACGCACGACTGTCGACGTAATCAAACTGGCGAATATGGCCAAAGTACTTGTCTTCTAACACCGTAAACCAGCCTGACTGATGTACAGTACCAAAATATTCAATCAGCGCTGCTTTCACTGAGTCATCTTGATGTAATGGGAGCGCCCACGCCATCGGCATATCTTCATTAAGGGTTTTTGCCACGGCTAAGTTAGGATATCGCCTGCGTTGAAGGGCTAGACGGTTACTGTCTGCTACCGTATAAGCAATGTCGCCATTGGCAACTTGTTGTAACAGTTCTTCGGAGTCAGAATCTTCGGTGGTAACAAGTTGGGTTTTTATTATTGGGCTTTCACTATCACTTGCTTGGTCGGTTACCTGGCCTAATAAACTAGACAGTAAGTGAGCTTGGCTGCTACCTGCCACAGTAACAATAGGGGCATCAAGTTCTAATAAGTCTCTAGGTCTCGATGTCCCTGCTTGGAAGACGAGCTCTTGTTGAACGTGTTGATAGGCTGGACCGTAAGCAAAACGACTTTTAAGTGAAGGCGTTACCGCATCGCCTGTCGCGACAATGTCCAGATTACCTTCTTCTAACTGTTCTAACATGACTTCATAGCTGTAGAAGGGGTAAAGGTCGAGCGTCACGCCAAGGTAATCGGCAAATCCTGCCAGCAGTTCATATTCAAAACCTTGCGGCCCCTCTGCGCCGTTATAAAATGTTCCTGCACCATAAACAGTTCCCACGCGGATCGACTCTCGTTCCAACAATGAAGAAAGGGCAGTGGGAACAGAAGGAACGCCACAACTCATAACAGCAATAGATAATATGATTATTAATTGTAGTTTTAATCGTTTTTTATAGTCTTGTGACTGCATAGACCTTTACTTGTTGTCATTAAACCATCTAAGTTTAAAAAAAAGTTCATGTAAGCGCGTTATGAGGTTACTTACTGCGCATAATTACTCTATAATCCGCGCCGAAATACTCATCAATCCAAGAGGCAACGCGTCGCATTGGTGGTCGTTGTTTCTAACAAACCAGGTAAATCAATATGTTGGTCCTTCGAGGCGCTCCTGCACTATCAGAGTTTAACCAAACTAAACTGATTGCAAAGCTGGGTCAATCCGGCGTTAGGGTTAAAAACCTATATAGCGAATATGTTCACCTAGTCGATTCCCAAGGTGACTTGTCTAAGCAGCAAATAGAGATACTCGAGAAGCTGCTCACTTACGGCCCCGCGAGGCAAGCACAAACCCCTTCTGGAACCTTCTTCCTCATCACTCCTCGCCCCGGCACTATCTCTCCCTGGTCTTCTAAAGCCACCGACATCGCTCACAACTGTAGTTTAAAAAGTATTAATCGCATAGAGCGTGGATGCGCGTTTTATATCGAAACAGACAACGCTCTGAGCGAAGATAATTTTGCGTTTGTTGCCAGCTTCTTACACGACAGAATGACAGAGTCAGTGTTTACGAACACTGAAGATGCGGCGGTGTTATTTGCTCACACCGAAGCTAATACTTTTACCAGTGTAGATGTATTAGGCGAAGGCAAAGACGCGCTAGTTAATGCAAATGTGTCGTTAGGCCTTGCTTTAGCTGATGATGAGATTGACTACCTGTTTGATAGCTTTACTAAGCTAGGCAGAAACCCGACTGACGTTGAACTTTACATGTTTGCGCAAGCAAACTCTGAACACTGTCGCCACAAAATTTTTAACGCTAGCTGGACCATTGATGGCGAGGACCAAGAGAAGTCGCTGTTTAAAATGATCAAAAACACCTACGAGTTGTTACCTGATCACGTGTATTCAGCTTACAAAGACAACGCAGCGGTAATGGAAGGGTGGCAAGCAGGTCGTTTCTTCCCGAACCCGCAGTCACACCAATACGAATACCATCATGAAAACATTGATATTTTGATGAAGGTAGAAACCCATAATCACCCAACGGCAATTTCACCTTTCCCAGGTGCGGCAACAGGCTCTGGTGGTGAAATCCGTGATGAAGGTGCTACTGGTCGTGGTTCAAAACCTAAAGCGGGTTTGGTTGGTTTTACCGTATCTAACTTACGTATTCCTGGTGCTGAACAGCCGTGGGAATTCGAATACGGCAAGCCACAGCGCATTGTAAGCGCCCTTGATATTATGCTTGAAGGCCCACTAGGTGGCGCAGCGTTTAACAACGAATTTGGTCGTCCTGCGCTACTGGGTTATTTCCGTACCTTTGAACAAGAAGTCAATAGCTTCAACGGTGTTGAAGTGCGCGGCTATCACAAACCTATTATGTTAGCTGGTGGTTTAGGTAATATTCGTCGCGAGCATATTGAAAAAGGCGAAATTACGGTAGGCGCTAAGCTTATTGTGCTTGGCGGCCCTGCAATGAACATTGGTCTTGGCGGCGGTGCAGCCTCATCAATGGCATCTGGCCAGTCAAACGAAGATTTAGACTTCGCTTCAGTACAGCGAGACAACCCTGAAATGGAGCGTCGCTGTCAGGAAGTGATTGATGCATGTTGGCAGTTGGGGGATAACAACCCTATCCAGTTTATCCACGATGTGGGCGCAGGTGGTCTTTCAAATGCACTGCCTGAACTGGTTAATGACGGTGGCCGCGGCGGTAACTTTGAACTTAGAAAAGTATTGTCTGATGAGCCTGGTATGACACCTTTAGAGCTATGGTGTAACGAATCCCAAGAGCGCTATGTTTTATCTGTCGCGCCTGAAAATATGCCAGTGTTCGAAGCAATTTGTGCCCGCGAACGCGCGCCGTTTGCTGTGGTTGGTGAAGCCACTGCCGAGCAGCACCTCAACCTGAACGACAGCCAGTTTGACAACAAACCTATCGATATGCCTCTTGATGTACTTTTAGGCAAGCCGCCTAAAATGCACCGCGACGTAAGCTCGACCAAGGTTAGCTCGCCAGCACTAGACGAGGCAGGCATTACCTTAAGTGATGCAGCAAATCGCATTTTATCTTTGCCTACCGTGGCAGAGAAAACCTTCCTTATCACCATTGGCGACCGTTCGGTTACCGGCCTTGTAAGTCGCGATCAAATGGTAGGCCCATGGCAGGTGCCAGTGGCAGATGTGGCGGTTACTGCAACAGCGTTTGACACCTACCACGGTGAAGCGATGTCGATGGGTGAGCGTACGCCTGTCGCGTTACTATCGCACGGCGCGTCTGCACGTCTTGCTGTGGGTGAAGCGTTAACCAATATTGCCGCAGCAAACATCGGCGATATTAAGCGCATTAAACTGTCAGCAAACTGGATGGCAGCAGCTGGACATCCAGGTGAAGATGCGGGTCTTTATGAAGCGGTTAAAGCAGTGGGTGAGGAGCTTTGCCCAGAGCTTGGCCTAACCATTCCTGTGGGTAAAGATTCTATGTCGATGAAAACCGCATGGAATGAAAACGGTGAAGATAAAGCGGTGACTTCTCCGCTATCACTCGTTATCTCTGCCTTTGGCGCAGTAAAAGATATTCGCAAAACCCTAACGCCTCAGCTACGTACAGACAAAGGCGCAAGTCGCTTGCTGCTACTCGATTTGGGCGAAGGTAAAAATCGCTTGGGCGCGAGCTGCCTGGCACAAGTCTATACTCAGCTTGGTAATAGCCCAGCAGATGTGGTCTCTGCAACTCGCCTTAAAGCCTTCTTTGACGCAATGCAGACGTTAATTGAAAAAGGCTTGGCGTGTGCTTATCACGACCGTTCAGACGGTGGCCTGTTTACCACCGTTGCTGAAATGGCCTTTGCTGGTAAAACAGGTGTAAGCATTAACCTTGATAGCCTAGTTGGAAACGACATTGCCGTATTGTTCAATGAAGAACTAGGTGGCGTAATCCAAGTGCTTGAAAGCGATATGGATGCCGTTAACGCTGTACTGACTGAATTCGGTTTAACTGAATTGACTCACGATATCGGTACGCTTAATAGCACCGACATGATTGAGTTTAGTCGCGGTGGCGTTGCGGTACTTGCAGATAGCCGCGTATCAATGCGTACAATGTGGGCACAAACCACGTTTGAAATGCAGAAACTGCGTGATAACCCTGAATGTGCTGAACAAGAACACGCGGCAAAGCAAGATGCTGCCGACCCAGGTTTGCATGCTGCGTTGTCTTATGATGTAAACGAAGACGTAGCAGCGCCCTATATTGCCAAAGGCGTTAAGCCAAAAGTGGCGATATTAAGAGAGCAGGGCGTAAACTCACATCTAGAAATGGCGGCTGCATTTACCCGTGCAGGCTTTGATGCTATCGATGTGCACATGAGTGATGTGTTGGCGGGGCGCATTGCCCTTGAACAGTTTGCCGGTCTTGCTGCTTGTGGCGGTTTCTCTTACGGCGATGTATTAGGTGCAGGTGAAGGCTGGGCGAAATCTATATTGTTCAACAGCATGGCTCGCGATCAATTCGAAGGCTTCTTTAACCGTAACGATACGTTCAGCTTAGGTGTGTGTAACGGCTGTCAGATGCTATCTAACCTTAAATCACTGATCCCTGGTACTGAGCACTGGCCACATTTTGTCACCAACCAGTCAGCTCGATTTGAAGCCCGTGTTGCAATGGTCGAAGTGATGGAGTCTAAGTCTGTGCTGCTTGATGGCATGGCAGGTTCGCGTATGCCTATTGCTGTGTCGCACGGTGAAGGTCAGGCTGAATTTGCCAATGACAACGCGCTGTCACAAGTAGGCGCGCAGGTGGCGATGCGTTATGTAGACAACTACGGCAAGCCGACCATGCAATATCCGGCAAACCCGAATGGTTCACCGCAGGGGATCACAGGCTTAACTTCACAGGACGGGCGAAGCACTATTATGATGCCGCACCCTGAACGTGTATTCAGAGCCGTGGCAAACTCGTGGCGTCCAGACGATTGGCAAGAAGACGGTGCGTGGATGCGTATCTTTAGAAATGCCCGTAAATTTGTTGGGTAATAAAACATGCTTATTTTGACTAAAACAGGGGGGAAACCCCTGTTTTAGTCACTAGAAAAATACTGTTTAATAAATGCACATACCATAAATAGGCGTCAAAGCTTTGGCAAAGTGTCAAAAATCTGATTTTTGCCCTTGTCATCAGTTTGTCACTGATCTATTGTAGTGCAAGCAAGGAATGCAATTAGGTTACAGGAGTTGAGTTAGGGTTGTACCAGTGAAAGGCATGTGCCAGCTGGTTTAAATAATAAGAGACGACCGATGAATCGTTCTTCTAAAGGGTTTGGCTTAACCGGAGTGGCTGTAGCTGTAGTGCTGATGTTCGTAACTGCTGTTTTTAGCACATCTGCGAAGTCTGCCGAAGCTCCAACAACGCTAAGTGTGCAGTCTTCAGTTAAGTAGTCTGAAAGAAAAATTCTAACGCCCGTATCAAGTTGCTTGATACGGGCGTTAATCATTGGGGCTATTAAAAAGCTTAAAACGAGACGAACCCAATGCTCTGCCGTAGCCCGTAAAACTTGTCTCTCACTTTATCCCTTCTTATTTTTTTCTCTGTTTATTAGTTTTTGCTGAGGGTGCTTTTTCAGCAACACATAGGTGGCGCCAAATCCGCCGTGCATAGGCTGTGCTGTATGATAGGCAATCACCTCATCAAGTTCACGTAGCCAATGATTTACGTAGCTTTTTTTCAGCGCAGGAAATGGCTTACTATTTTCACCCGTTCCATGTTTTATGAGCAGGGCACGAACCCCGCGTTCGTGGCTTGACTTAATAGTGCTATAAATCAGGTCCCGGCTTTGTTCTAGGGTTTTTCCTGATAATGTGACATTGGTTTCCAACGGATATTTGCCAAGGCGAAGCTTTTTAAATACGCCGTCTTGTATACCTGGCTGCTGGAAATGTATAAAGTCATCAGGAGGTACTGGCTTTACACCTTCCATGCTCAGTGGATTAGCGAGTTTCTCGCGAACGCTTAACTTTATAGCTGCTCTTTTTGTTTTTCGGCGAGCGCCTTCTCAGGGTCGTGTAAAACAGCCTTATCATCTGAAGCGATAGGTTTTACATCTTGCATCTCTGCAAAAAACGAATCGATATCGTCGTGTTCAAATTGGCTCATGTTAACCCCCACACTAACTACTATATTGCTCTTTATACGTTATTTTGTACCTGATGGTCTATTGTAAAGCATTCATACTGCGGGGCAGTAACGCTAGGCTTCGCATCGGCAATTGTAATTGAGATGGGGATTATTTTTAAAATTTCATCGTTTAGAAAATAGCGCCGGGCTCAGACAATGCCTCAATGGCAACCCATTCTTCTTCCGTGAATACTGAATCATTAGGTGTTTCAGCATCGTCGCCGGTTTCTTCGGTTGGGGGGAAATCGAAAGTCATATTGCTCTCCTGTTTTAAAGAGTATTGTCTAATTCGATTAAATTACAACCAAAGTAGAAGAAATAAAAATGACGACAGGGGAACAAGTGTATAAGAAGTTTTACTTAATTTTGAGTTTCAGCTAGCCAGAATGGCGTCCCCAGCTGGAATCGAACCAACATCTAAGCCTTAGGAGGGCCTTGTTTTATCCATTAAACTATGGGGACCTAATGCGTAGGAAGCTTTATTATACGTAGTTCCAAAAAATACGAAACCCTTTGATTAATCAACAAGGTGCAGTGTTTTATAACAACGCGCTTATGCGGCTAAAATGGCTTATCTATGCGGATTGGCATTAAATAGCTTGTGATACTAGGCTCCAAAAAAAGCCCTCGTTAAATGCGAGGGCTTAAGGCTAACTTCGTGACCAGACTAGATATCCGTTGGTGGAAGTTTATCTATTGCTGTTTTCAGCACTTCAGACTCCGTCGGAGAAGCTGTTGTCACATCACCACTGTTTTCCGTAGAAGTTTCGCCCACCACTTCGCCACCTGTACCAGACGTCACGCTTTCGCTTCCCGAATCTGTAGGCGCAGGTTCTGTCGAAGGCAGAATCAAATCTTCAGGTGGAAGACCGATATCTACAACATCCTCCGTTACCTCTGTCACCGGGCCAGCTGAGACAATATCGCCTTCCTCTGGTAGCGTGATTGTGTCGTCAGGCAAGGTGCTTTCTGGTGTAAGCGGGCTCGTTTCTTCTGGAGCAGTTGAAATAGGGCTGCCGATATCAACCGTGTCTAATGTAGTGCCTGATAAGTCGATAGTGTCACCACCGCCAAAATCATCACCTACGGTGGTACCGAGCGTACTCACTTCCTCTTCAGGTAGCGTAATAGTTTCAGGTGTATCCTCTACAGGCGCTATGCTTTCTACTGGCTCAGTGCTCATGAGAGGGGCCGTCGGCTCGCTTTCTGGTGTTGCCAGTCTGGCTTCTGCGTTCAGGTCAACCATTTGAAGTGTTTGCCCTGTTAAGTCAATGATGTCAGGTGCTGTAGGCTCATCAGTAACAACGGTGCCGCTGCTGTCTGACGCGCTTACAGACTCAGATGAAGTGGTTGTCACGACCTCAGGTACACCTTCACCAGATGCCGTCACAAACACGTTAAACTCTGCCTGCTCGACAGTACCGTCTGGATACTCTATACGATAAGTAAAGGTATCCGTTAAGGTGCCACCAAACACCGCTTGAGTGTTGTCCGGGGTATAAGTGTACGCGCCAGTTTCGTCAATTTGCAGCGTGCCATACTCGCCCACCAACGTAATGCCGCCTGAAGCGTCTTGGAAGTTAATTCCATCGGTAGATACGGTTACGTCGTATGTTGGGCCAAACAGAACATCGTTTTCGAACAGGTTGCCTGTGGCGATTTGTATTTCTTCAACAACAAATTGATCTAAAAAGTGTACTGTTGAGCTTAAATCGACACTAACGCCACCTAGAGCACTGACTGCTCCTGTGTCTACGTTCATTGTCACTCGGTACTCACCTTCCGTTAGGCCATAAGAAGTAAATACACCATTACCGTCGAGGCCTAATAGGCCTATTAACTGATCGCTGGAAAATGTCTCTACAACTTCCCACGTGCCGTTGTTATTTCGTTCAATGAATAGATCGAGACCTGAGCCTAATGATAATAGATCGCCTCCATCCACTGTTAAGTTAAGATCCATAGTGGTATCAGTTGCCACTGTAAACGTGTTGCTTTGGGTATCTACGGTGGTAGGAATAACAACACCAAGAGCGCCAATCAGCCAAGTGTATTCAAGCGCCTCGGCTTCAGCATAACCAGTGCTACTAGCAAAATCATAAATGAGTTCAGCGCGGGCCGAGTCTGCCGATACCCCTTGCCCTGACAAATTAAAGTTAAGATTGGCGGTAGAGGTATTCCTGCCATCTGAAATGGTGTAGCTAAAGCTATCTGTACTACCCAAGCCGTCGCGTACACCGTTAGCTACGTAGGTGTAGCTGCCGTCTTCAAATATGGTGAGGTCGCCATAATCACCTTCAATAGTAATGCCCGATAGCCCAGTGCCCAATACAGTCACCGACTCACCATTGGTATGGGTAACTTGCGTCACTACACCGCCCTCCGCAATACTATCAGCAACATCGCCAGTATTAGCGGCATCGATAACATTACCCGATGTTGTCGTGCTACCTTCAAACTGATACTCCGTTAGTGTTGAAGTTATATCGGTAGACTGAAGCAAGGTAAGTGTATTACTCAGCAATGCTGCCGCGACCGCATCCAACACACTATCGGCTAGAAGGCCCAACCCAAGAGCGTTAAGACCATTAGTTATAGTGCTGACCAAGTCGCCAGCGCCTATGCTATCTGCTGCACCTAAAGCTGGTTCCAAAATGAAGTTGCGTACAACTGTACCTAAACCAAGTCCATTTAATATACTGGCTTCAGTGCCGTTTAGTGCGTCCTCAACAGCAGTTAGCACCACCTCTTGGTTTTCTTCACCCAGTACTACGCCGCCATCACCTAATTCTGTTAGCGTAATTGATCCGTCGCTATCTTGATCGAATAGTGTCTCAAGGGCACTTTCATCATTGCGTACAACCACGGTGTAATCACCGGCAGGTAGCCCAGAGAATTTTGCAACCAGCGTATCGTCACCGGTTACTCCGATTAGGTTTACGCCAGCTACATCACCTATTAACGGATTGTCCGGCGTCATAGCTGAGGCGACCACGTTGCCATCGGCATCTATAATATCAACACGATACGCATCAGCGACGGCGACTAACGCTGTTTGGCTAACTTCTACAACCACTTCGCCAAAGAAACCAGCATCAACGGTAAGCGTTGTGCTAGCCTCTGGCGAGCCCGCTGCTGGTGAGCCTTCGGTTAAGCCAAGCACGTGGAAGTCACTGTCGGTAACGGGTGCATTCACAATGGCCGTTTGTGCGCCAAACTCCATGTCATTGTTATCGGTTTGAGCTACTACTGGCGGGAAGTCGCTCCCAGATATGGTGATGGTAAGCGCCGCAACGTCAGAAGTTTCACCATCTGATAAGGTGTAGTTAAACACTTCGTCTTGGCCAATTGCACTACGATCGCCATCGGCGGTATAGGTGTAAGTGCCGTCTGCAGCAATTTCCAGTACGCCATAGTCACCTTGAATAGTAACGGTACCAGTAGCAGGAACAGCCACACTATCACCAGAGGCGTTGGTAACAAGCGTTACTTGGGCCCCGTTTAAGATAGTGTCGGCGCCTACACCACTAATATCACCGTCGATTAGGTTGCCTTGGGCTACTAAGTCACCCGTATAAGTGTATTCGGTCAATGTGGTGGTGATATCAGTGTCTTGCAATAAGGTTAATGTATTGCTGAGCAATGCATCGGCAATGACACTTAGAATGTCATCAAGGAAGCCAGTTAAACCAATTGCATCAAGAGGCGCGGTAAGTAAATTAACAAGCTGTCCAGCGCCAATTACTGTGGTTGTATCTAGAAGTACTTCTAATACTCCCCTTACCTGCGTACCAACCGTACCAATTGGGATACCTAAAACGCCGGTATTTAACGTTGTTTCAATAGTATCAAGAACAACAGCTTGATTGTCTGGCCCAAGTACAACACCAGCTGAACCAAGTTCTTCAAGATTAACATCGTTACTATTGTCGTTGTCTAACAAGTCTTCAAGTAAGTTCTCATCATTGCGGACCACCACACTGTAGTTGCCAGCATCAAGGCCTGCTAACGAGAACGAAATAGTCTCATCGCCGGTAACATCAAAAATGTCTAGGCCACCGACATCGGCAAGTTGTGAGTTTGCGCTTACTCCTTTGTAAACGAGTTGGCCGCTCTCGTTATACACTTCAACAATGTAGGCATCGGCAACAGCCACTAGTGCTATTTGGTCAACCTCTACCAGCACTTCACCTACATGGTTAGGGGAAACGGTAAAGGAGGCGCTTGCATCCACGCCACCTGTAGATTCTGCTAAGCCAATCACCTGCACGTCGCTGGTGGTTTCCGGTGGATTTACAGTAACCACAGGTTCGCCCATATCAACGGTGTTACCGTCGTTTATAGCATCAAGGGCCTGTACAACAACATTCTGACTTGCTGTACTTGCCGAATTACCTGCTTCGTCGGTGACGGTTGCCACCACCGCGTAGGTACCTGCTGGTAGCGTTGTGCCTGTTAAATCAAGGCTCCAATTACCGCTGCCATCAATGGTAAGTTCAGGGTCAGTGCCAAAGGTATAGGACGTGCCATCAACGGTAACGGTTAGGGTAGTATTGTCACCAAGATCAACCGTTCCATTGAAAATAAGCGTGCTGTCGCTAGTAATAAAGTCTCCAGCCACCCCAGAGTCGTTTGAGATACTGTCGAACGTTACTGTCTGACCGTTATTGTTTCCATCAATAGTGGTATCGATAACAACTGTACCCGTGTCAGTAGCAAGATTGCCTACCGCATCTGTGGCGGTAACCACAGCCGTGTAATTGCCTTCCGCAAGCAGGGCGACGATATTATCAGCCAGTGTCCACGTGCCGTCACCATTGTTGGTAGCGGTGTAATCGTTGCCGTCAATGGTCACCACCACAACCGCATTCGGGTCGTTCACCGTACCGGTAAGCTCAGGCGTGGTGTCGTTGGTGGTTAGATCGTTAATCGCAACCGTAGGCGCGGTGACATCAATTATTACCGTACCTGTATTGGTCACCGTATTGCCCGCGGCGTCTGTTGCACTTACCGATGTTGGGTAGCTACCTTCTGCTAGCGTAGCAACTGCGTTATCAGCCAACGTCCATGTGCCATCACCATTGTTGG